>NZ_JBNZCE010000017.1:0-397654 GCF_050589265.1 Actinoplanes sp. G11-F43 | reverse complement strand
CCCCCCCCCCCCCGCGGCACACGGGGTGACCGGGACCGCCGGGAGCGGCGGGAGTGCGGTTGGGGTGACCGCGGGTGTCGCATTCGCCCGGCGGTCGCGATGCGGCCCGGTGGGTCGCATCGCTCGCGCGGACGAGGCGGTCGGCGTTCTGGTCGACCGTACCGAAGAAGTGTTTTATTCCGGGAGAACCCGGGCCAGATCGTCGGCCAGGAGAACCACCTGCCAGTTCCTCGCCCCGAAGCCCAGCAGCGTGTCACCGACCGTGCGCGGGGTGATCTCGTTCGGCGGCGACCAGGCCAGCCGGCGGATGAAGTCCGGGCTGATCAGGTTCTCCGGCGGCAGGTTGTGCTTCTCCGCGGTGCCCACCACGATCTGCCGGCAGCGCGCCAGCCGGGCCGCGGCCACCGGATCCCGCTCGGCCCAGCGGTGCGGCGGCGGCGGGCCGTCCACCGGCTGGTTCACCGGCAGCGCGTCGTCGGGCAGGTCCCGGGCCTGGTCCAGGGCGTCCAGCCAGATCCGGGCCAGCCGGCGCACCGACCGGCCGCCGAACCCGGGAATGCCCAGCAGGGTCCGCTCGTCCTTCGGATCGGACTCGGCCGCGGCCACGATCGCCGCGTCCGGCAGCACCCGGCCCGGCGCCGAGTCCCGGCGGGCGGCCACCCCGTCCCGCGCGTACCACAGAGCACGCACCCGGGACTGGGCCCGCGCGCCCCGCACCCGGTGGATGCCGGACGTGCGGCGCCACGGATCGGGACGCACCCGGGGTGGTCGATCGGCGCCGGCCACCAGCGCGGCGAACTCCTCGGCCGCCCAGGCCGTCTTGCCCTGCCGGTCCAGCTCGTCGGCGAGCATGTCGCGCAGGTCGGTGAGCAGCTCCACGTCCAGCGCGGCATAGGTCAGCCACGACTCCGGCAGCGGACGGGTCGACCAGTCCGCCGCCGAATGGTGTTTCTCCAGCGAGAAGCCGAGCAGCTGCTCGGTCAGCGCGGCCAGGCCGACCCGCTCGAACCCGGCCAGCCGGGCCGCCAGCTCGGTGTCGAACAGCCGGCGCGGGCGCATCCCCAGCTCGGCCAGGCACGGCAGGTCCTGGCTGGCGGCGTGCAGCACCCACTCGGTGTCGGCCAGCGCCGCGTCCAGGGTGCGCAGATCGTCCAGCGGCAGCGGATCGATCAGCACCGTCCCGGCGCCGGCCCGGCGCAGCTGCACCAGGTAGGCGCGCTGGGTGTACCGGTATCCGGAGGCGCGCTCGGCGTCCACCGCCACCGGGCCGGAGCCGGCGGCCATCCGGGCGACGATCTCGGCCAGCTCGGTCGCGCCCTCGACCGGCCGGGGGGTGCCGTCACGGGGCGCGGTCAATGGGGTCGAGGGGCGCGGCTGATCCTCAGGACGTTCTTCCTCGGGACCGCCAGAGGTCGGGTCGGGCGGCACAAGGTGCGGTCCGTCCCCTGCCGTGTCCGGCGAGTCCCGACGGCGCAGGGGTGCTTCGTCGGTCACCTCGTAACCGTACGGGGGTGGCACCCTTGCCGTGCGCAGCCGGGGTCCCGGCGCGTCGATTCTCGATCTTTCGGGGAATTCATCCGTTCCGCCTTTCTGTCCGTATCCATAGTCGCAGCGCCGAGACCACCGGGAGGCCGCGCCGGATGAGCACCTCGTTCGAACCCTTCACGCCCGCCAACGGAGCCGCTGGAGGGCCGCGTTCTCAGGAGTGGTCCTGGCAGGACGACGACCGTTCCTGGAACACCCAGGCGCAGGACCCGTGGGCTCAGCCGCAGCAGCCGTCCTACTCCGGATACCCGCAGCAGCAGCCGTATGAACAGCCCTACCAGCAGTCCTACCAGCAGCCGGACCCCTACCAACAGCAGTATCAGCAGACCTACCAGCAGCCGCAGCAGACCTGGACGCCGCCGGCCCCGGTCAAGCCCCGGGGCAACCGGACCCGGCCGCTGCTCATCGGGCTCGCGGTGGCGCTGGTGGCGGTGCTCGGCTGGCAGGTGATCCGGGTCGAGTTCATGATCAAGAGCAGCAACGACCTGGCCGAGAAGGTCGGCGCCTCGCAGGGCCGTAGCGAGGAGCTGGAACGCCGGCTCACCTCGGTCTTCGACCCGGAGGGGGTCGCCGAGGGCGTGCTGCCCAGCGTCTTCCGGGTCCGCGCCGGCGAATTCACCGGCACCGCCTTCGCGGTCGGCCAGGCCAACGGCCGGACCAGCCTCTTCACCAACTACCACGTGGTGGAGGGCACCTTCGAGGGCGGCGGCCGGCAGGTGGCGCTGGAGCGCGGCAACACCCGGATCAACGCCACCATCGTCAAGGTGGACCCGGGCAAGGACCTGGCGCTGCTGCGCGCCAACCGGGAGATCACCCCGCTGGAGGTGGCCTCCGGTGACGTGAAGCCCGGCCAGGAGGTGATGGCCGTCGGCGCGCCGCTCGGCCTGGAGGACTCGGTCAGCACCGGGGTGATCAGCGCCTTCCGGGACACCGAGGACGGGCCGACCATCCAGTTCGACGCGCCGATCAACCCGGGCAACTCCGGTGGCCCGGTGGTCAACGCCAGCAAGCAGGTGGTCGGCATCGCCACCGCCAAGGCCCGGGACGCCGAGGGCATCGGCCTGGCGATCCCGATCGAGGTCGCCTGCGAGACCCTCGGGGCCTGCGGAAACGGATAGAAGTCAGGCTCGGGCGTGGCGGTCGGTGATCGACGCCACGCCGGGCGGCGGCAGGCCCGCCGTCGACGAGAGCATCACGCACCAGCCCCGCAGATGCGCGCCGAAGTCGCCGGAGGTCGGCGTCCACGAGGCGCGCATCTCCAGGTCCGCGGTCGGCGCCGGCCCGGCCAGCTCGCCGAACCGGGTGGAGGCGGTCTGGGTGACCGTGCCGCCGATCGCGGTGTAGGCCGCGGCATGCTGGTCCAGGCCGTCGATCAGCCAGGTCCAGGCCACCTCGGGCAGCAGCGGGTCGGAGGCCAGATCCTCCTCCAGCTCGGCGGTGATCAGGGTGACCAGCCGCAGGTCACCCCGCCAGGCGTCGTGCCCGGCCGGGTCGTGCAGCAGGATCAGCCGGCCGCTCGCCACCTCGTCACCGGCGCGGAGCACGGTGGCGCTGAGCGCGAACGACCACGGGGCGAGCCGCTGGGGCGCGGCGATCTCCTCGAGCAGGATCTCCGGCCGCGGCGACTCGGCGCGCAACCCGGCAACGGCGCGGGTGAACGCCTCGGGGGCAGCGGAGGGGGTCGCCATGAGGAGAGCCTATGCCGATCAAGCCGCCGCGCAGTGCTCGCCGCGCCGCCGTTCTCGCGCGTGACAGGATGGCCGGGTGACGGTTCTCGAGGATTCCCCCTTCGTCCGGGCGTGTCGTGGCCTGCCGGTCCCGCACACGCCGGTCTGGTTCATGCGGCAGGCCGGGCGGTCGCTCCCGGAGTACCGCAAGATCCGGGAGGGGGTCGGCATGCTGGAGTCGTGCCGGCGTCCGGACCTGGTCACCGAGATCACCCTGCAGCCGGTGCGCCGGCACAACGTGGACGCGGCGATCTTCTTCAGTGACATCGTGGTGCCGATCGCGGCGGCCGGCGTCGACCTGGACATCGTGGCCGGCACCGGCCCGGTGGTGGCCGAGCCGATCCGCGCCGAGGCCGACCTGGCCCGGCTGCGCCCGATCACCCCGGCCGACGTGGACTTCGTCACCGAGGCGGTGAAGCTGCTGGTCGGCGAGCTGGGCAGCACCCCGCTGATCGGGTTCGCCGGTGCGCCGTTCACGCTCGCCAGCTATCTGATCGAGGGCGGTCCGTCGCGGACCTACCTGAAGACCAAGGCGATGATGTACGGCGCCCCCGACCTGTGGAACGCGCTGCTCGCCCGCCTGGCCGAGATCACCCTGACCTTCCTGCGGGTGCAGATCGACGCCGGAGTCAGCGCCGTCCAGCTCTTCGACTCGTGGGCCGGCGCGCTGTCCGAGGCCGACTACCGGCGTTACGTGATGCCGCACTCGTCGGCGGTGCTGCGCGGCCTGGTCGGCGCCGGGGTGCCGCGGATCCACTTCGGGGTCGGCACCACGGTCCTGCTGGAGGCGATGGGCCAGGCCGGCGCGGACGTGGTCGGCGTCGACTGGCGGACCCCTCTGGACGAGGCGACCCGGCGGATCGGCCCGGACCGCGCGGTGCAGGGCAACCTGGACCCGGCCGTCCTGTTCGCCGGGTGGGAGACCGTCGAGCGGGAGACCCGCCGGGTGCTGGCGCAGGGCCGGGCCGCTCCCGGGCACGTCTTCAACCTGGGCCACGGTGTGATGCCGGAGACCGACCCGGAGATCCTCACCCGCCTGGTCGCTCTGGTCCACGAGGTCTCCGGGAACCGAGAGGTTTCCGGGACCTAAGACCCTGGGTTCCAGGTCGTTACGGAGGGAGGGTGGCAGCCGTGCGAAAACGGATCGCGATCATCGGCGGCGGCATCGCGGGTCTCGCGGCGGCGGTGCGCCTGCGGGACCTCACACCCGGCACCGAGATCATCGTGTACGAGCGGAGCGCCTCGCCGGGCGGCAAACTCCACACCGGTGAGCTGGGTGGACTCCGGGTCGAGCGGGGCGCCGAGTCGTTCCTGAACAGTGGGCCCGGCGGCGGCGAGTCCGCGGCGGTGGCCTTCGCCCGCCGGCTCGGCCTCGGTGACGCGCTGGTGCATCCGGCCGCCCGCCCGGCCGCGCTGGCCATCGAGGGCCGGCTCGCCCCGGTCCCGGGCGGCACCCTGGTCGGTGTCCCCGGTGACCTGTCCACGCTCGACGGCGTGGCCGTCCCGATGGCGCACGCCGACCGGGACACCGGCCGCCCGCTGCTCGCCCCCGGGCAGGACGTCGCGGTCGGCGCCCTGGTCCGGGACCGGTACGGCGACGAGGTGGTGGACCGTCTGGTCGACCCGATGCTCGGCGGGGTGTACGCGGGCCGGGCCGACCAGCTCTCGCTGCGGGTCACCATGCCGCAGCTGGCGCACACCGCGGAGACCGAGCACACCCTGGCCGGCGCGGTCCGGGCGGCGCAGGCGCGGAGCCGGCGGGTGCCGGGCCGGCCGGTGTTCGCGGCGGTGGACGGCGGGATGAGCCGTCTGGTCGAGGCGGCGGTGTCGGCGTCCGGGGCCACGATGCGGCTCGGGACCACGGTGCGGGAGATGACGCGTACCGCGACGGGCTGGTCCATCACGTCCGGCCCGGTGCCCTCCCCTCTGGTCGAGGAGGTGGACGCGGTGATCCTGGCGGTGCCGGCGGCGCCCGCCGCGCGCCTGCTGGGGACGGCGCCGGTGGTGGAGTACGCGAGTGTCGCCTTGGCGGCGCTGACGTTGCCATCCCACGTGGAACTGCCCGAGATATCTGGATTCCTGGTGCCCCCGAGCGAGGGCACCCTGGTCAAGGCCGCCACGTTCTTCACCACCAAGTGGCCACACCTGGCCGAAGATCAAGGACCGATTGTGGTACGGGTGTCGCTCGGTCGCGCGGGTGAGGAGAACCGGCTGCAGCACGACGACACGTCGCTGCTCGCCATCGCCCACCGCGAGCTGAGCGACCTGATCGGGATGCCGCTGCCGGAGCCCACCGGTTCCTGGGTGCAGCGCTGGGGCGGAGGCCTGCCGCAGTACGCGCCGGGTCACGCCGGCCGGGTGGCGCGCCTGCGGGCTGGACTGCCCGAGGGGGTGGCCCTGGCCGGGGCCGCCTTCGACGGGGTCGGCATCCCGGTCTGTGTGGCCAGTGGTGAGCGTGCGGCGGACGATGTGAGCAAGTTCCTGGAGGAGAAATGACCGACGAGCAGTCCCAGACCAACGCGGCGCGGATCAAGGAGCTGAACGCCACGATCCGTTACACCATGTGGTCGGTGTTCCGGGTGTCGTCGCCACTGCCGGCCCACCGTGGTGAGGTCGCGGCCGAGGTCGACGCGCTGTTCGAGCAGCTCGACGCCAAGGACGTGACGATCCGTGGCACGTACGACGTGTCCGGTCTGCGGGCCGACGCCGACATCATGGTGTGGTGGCACTCCAGTTCCTCGGACGCGCTGCAGGACGCCTACGGGCTGTTCCGGCGGACCGCGCTGGGCCGGCACCTGGAGCCGGTCTGGTCGCAGATGGCCCTGCACCGCCCGGCCGAGTTCAACCGCAGCCACCTGCCGGCCTTCCTCGCCGGTGAGGAGGCCCGGCCGTACATCTGCGTGTACCCGTTCATCCGCTCCTACGACTGGTATGTGCTGCCCGACGAGGAGCGCCGGGCGATGCTCGCCGAGCACGGCCGGATGGCCCGGCCGTACCCGGACGTGCGCGCCAACACGGTCGCCTCGTTCGCGCTCGGCGACTACGAGTGGATGCTCGCCTTCGAGGCCGACGAACTGCACCGGATCGTCGACCTGATGCGGGACCTGCGGGCGTCGAAGGCGCGTCTGCACGTCCGCGAGGAGGTCCCGTTCTACACCGGCCGCCGGCGCACCGTCACCGAGCTGGTCAACCACCTGCCGTAGCCGGCCGGCTCCGCTTCGCGCCCCGGTTCACCGGCGGCGATCGCGGATCATCGGGACGTGGGGGATGCCGTCCTCCAGGAACTCCGGGCCGTTCACGGTGAAGCCGTAGCGGCCGTAGAAGCCGGCCAGGTGGGCCTGGGCGTCCAGCACACTGGGGCGATCGCCGATCACGGTGATCGCCTCGGTGATCAGGCGCCCGGCCAGACCGGCGCCCCGGGCCCTCGGCGCGGTCACCACCCGGCCGATCCGCTCCACCCCACCGTCGTCCAGGATCCGCAGGTAGGCGCGGATCTCGCCGTCGTTCTCGAACCACAGGTGCCGGGTTCCGGGCTCATCGTCCCGTCCGTCCGGGTCGAGGTACGGGCATTCCTGCTCGACCACGAAAACCTCGCTGCGCAACTTGAGAATCTTGTACAGGCTGGTGGGGTGCAGGTCGCGGAAGGACGCCACACGCAGCTCGTCGTGAGGTTCGGGGTGCATCGGCACAACATACGCGGCGATCTTCCGTTGTACCGGTGAAGGCTGGAGGGCTCCATGATCAAACGCAGCAAGCTGTTCGGGAACAAGACCCGGGTGACCTTCTCGCTGCCGGCCGGGGATCCACCCGGCACGGTCAGCGTGGTCGGCGACTTCAACGACTGGCAGCCGGGCCGGCACGAGCTCCAGGTGCGCCGCAACGGCACCCGGACGGTCAGCGTGCCGCTGGATCCGGGGCACTACAAATTCCGGTATCTGGCCACCGGCGGCGTCTGGCTGGACGACGAGGACGGTAGCGAACTTCATCTATAAGTGTTTCGGCCGGCCGGTTCGGGAGATTCCCTTGAGGCATGGCTGACGTCAAACTCGCAATCATCTATTACTCGTCGACCGGCACCGTCCACGCCATGGCCAAGCGCCTGGCCGAGGCGGGCGAGAAGGCCGGTGCGGAGGTCCGGCTGCGCCAGGTGGCCGAGCTGGCCCCGAAGGAGGCGATCGCCTCCAACGCCGCCTGGAGCCAGCACTTCGACGCCACCAAGGACGAGCCCCGGGCCACCGCCGACGACGTGGTCTGGGCCGACGCGGTGCTCTTCGGCACACCCACCCGGTACGGCAACGTCACCAGCCAGCTCAAGCAGTTCATCGACACGCTGGGCCCGCAGTGGGGGCAGGGGCTGCTGGCGAACAAGGCGTACGCCGGGTTCACCTCGACCATGACCGAGCACGGCGGGCAGGAGTCGACGCTGCTGGCGCTCTACAACACGATCTACCACTTCGGCGGGATCGTGGTGGCGCCCGGTTACACCGACGCGCTGAAGTTCGCCGACGGCAACCCGTACGGCGTCTCGCACGTCACCGGCGGCAACAACGACGCGCCGCTGACCGACGTGCAGTTCAATGCCCTGGATCACCTGGCGCGCCGGATCGTGACCATCGGTGGCAAGCTTCGCTAGTTTTACCGCATGGCCGTCGACACCCAGTATGAAGATCTCCTGCGCCGCGTGCTCGACACCGGGACGCCCAAGAGCGACCGCACCGGCACCGGGACCCGCAGTCTCTTCGGGGAGACCCTGCGATACGACCTGTCGCGGGGTTTCCCGTTGATCACCACCAAGCGGGTGCATTTCAAGTCGATCGCGGTGGAGCTGCTCTGGTTCCTCCGCGGCGACACCAACGTCGGGTGGCTGCGGGAGCAGGGCGTCACGATCTGGGACGAGTGGGCCGGCGCGGACGGCGAGCTGGGCCCGGTCTACGGCAAGCAGTGGCGTTCCTGGCCGGGGAAGAACGGAGACATCGACCAGCTGACCGATGTGCTGGAGACCATCCGGAAGAACCCGGACTCCCGGCGGATGATCGTCTCGGCGTGGAACGTTTCTGATATTCCGGACATGGCGCTCGCGCCGTGTCACGCGCTGTTCCAGTTCTACGTCGCCGACGGCAGGCTGTCCTGCCAGCTCTACCAGCGCAGCGCCGACCTGTTCCTGGGCGTGCCGTTCAACATCGCCAGCTACGCCCTGCTGACCCGGATGATGGCCCAGCACGCCGGCCTGCTCCCCGGCGACTTCATCTGGGTCGGCGGGGACGTGCACATCTACGACAACCACGTCGAGCAGGTGCGCGAGCAGCTGACCCGGGAGCCCTACCCGTTCCCGGAGTTGGAGATCGCGCACCGGGACGGCCTCTTCGAGCACGAGTTCGCCGACTTCACCGTGGTGGATTATCGGCACCACCCGCTGATCAAGGCGCCCGTCGCGGTATGACGATCCACATGATCTGGGCCGAGGCGCGGGGCCGGGTGATCGGTGCGGGTGACACCATCCCGTGGCGGGTGCCGGGTGAGCAGCAGGTCTTCAAGGACCGGACCGCCGGTGCGTCACTCGTCATGGGCCGTGCCACCTGGGACTCGCTGCCCCGCCGACCGTTGCCGGGGCGCCGCAACATCGTGCTCACGCGCGACCCGCACTGGTCGGATGCCGGCGCGGAGGTGGCGCACTCGCTGGACGAGATAACGGCGACCGAGATCTGGGTGATGGGCGGCGGTGTCGTTTATGCCGCGTTCCTCCCGCTGGCCACCCATATCGTGCGAACGCGGATCGATCTGGCCGTGGCGGGGGACACGTTCGCGCCGGAACTCGGTGACGACTGGGCCGTCACCGAGTCCACCGGTGTGATCACCGCGCCGAACGGTGTCCGTTACGTGGTCGAGGACCTCAGACGGACGGCTCCAGCCTGACCGACAGGCTGTTCACGCAGTGGCGCGTGTTCTTCGGGGTGAAGCCCTCGCCCCGGAACACGTGCCCCAGGTGCGAGTCGCAGTTGGCACATCGGATCTCGACCCGGACCATGCCGTGGGTGCGGTCCTCGATCTCGGTGACCGCGCCCGGGATGGCGTCGTCGTAGGACGGCCAGCCGCAGTGGCTGTCGAACTTGCTGTCGCTCCGGTACAGCGCCGCGCCGCAGGCCCGGCAGTTGTAGATCCCCTCGGTCTTGGTGTCCACATACTCACCGCTCCAGGGCGGCTCGGTGCCGGCCTCGCGGAGCACCCGGAACTCGGACGGCGTGAGGCGGATGCGCCACTCGTCGTCGGTGATGGGGAGATCGGTCGTCATGCCGTCAACCGTACGTCGCACCCCGGGTCCGCCAGGAGTGATGTCCACCCCCCGTTGAGGGGTCATGGAAGGTGTCTCCCCGGCGATGTTCCGGCCGACCTGGCAGCAGGGTCTCGGCCACGGTCTCTACCTCGGCCTGCTCGGCGCCGTGGTGAGTGTCGCCACGGGGGTGATACTGGCGCTGCTCTGGTCGGTGCCGCCCGGCTGGGTGTGGGGCGTGACGGTGTTCCTTCCGCTGTCGTCGGGGGCGGTGGCCGGCCTGGTGGCGGTCCGGCGTACCGGCGTCGTGGTGGGTTCCGGCGGGATCCGGACGTCCTCGGTGTTCGAGGAGGGTGAGGCGCCGTGGAGCCGGGTGGTCGATCTGCGGGCCGAGCGGCGGGGCAGCCGGAACGTGGTCTCGGTCTATCTGGATTCGGGGGTCAGTGTGCGGTTGCACGCGCCGTACAGCGGGGGTCTCTTCGCCGCGGATCCCCAGTTCGAGCTCAAGGTATTCGCGTTGTCCCATCTGTGGCGTAGTCACCGATTCGGTGGTCTTCCGGGCTGATTACTTGCTCAGGGTTGTTTCCGGGTAAAACGGGCAATTACCGTTAAGTTCCCGTGCGACCATGGAACCGTACCTTCAGCAACAGAACGGACTCCTCATGAGCTTCTCGCGTCGGCTGGCCGTCGGACTTCCCACGGCCGGAGCCTCCTTCCTCATCGCGCTGGCCCTCGGTGGGGCGCCCGCCATGGCCACGACCGACCCGACCGCTGCCGCGACGGAACCGGCCGCCACGGTCGCGACGGAACCGGCCGCCGTGGTCGCGACCGATCAGACCACGACGGCGACGATCGACCAGGTCGCGACGCCGACCGCGGACCCGGATGGCCAGCGCGGCCAGCAGGGTTACGGCGGCACCGCGCAGGAGGTGCCGGACGACGGCGAGACGGTCGCGCCGGCCACCGGCACCGTCGCACCCACCGCGGCCACCACCCCCACCCGGGGCGGGCCCGGCTACACCACGCCGCCGACCACCACGACCCCGCCGACCACGCCGCCGACCACCCCTCCCACCACGCCGCCGACCACGCCGCCGACCACCCCTCCCACCACGCCGCCGACGACTCCGCCGACCACCCCGCCCGCGACCACCCCGCCCGCGACCGCGCCGACCACGCCGCCGGCCGGCACCGCCGCCGAGATTCCGCCGGGCGGGGTGAAGTCGGAGACCGCCACGCCGGCGCCGAGCCGGACCACCACCGGGGCCGGGGTCAGCGCCGGTGGCACGCTGCCGGTCACCGGTGTGCCGGTCACCGGAGCGCTGACGGTCGGCGGTCTGCTGGTGGCCGCCGGTGCCGCGGCGCTCTGGCTCACCCGCCGCCGGAGCACTGTCTGAAATATCAGGATAAAGCGTGAAGGGTCGTCCGGGTTGCCGGGCGGCCCCGCGTCGTCATAGGGCCTAGGCTCAGGTCATGCCGAAAGCCGCCGCGGAAGAACATCGGATCGCCGGTCACACCGTCCGCCTGAGCAGCCCCGACAAGGTGGTCTTCCCGGCGCGCGGATTCACCAAGCGCGACGTCTTCGGCTACTACCTGGCGGTCGGCGACGGCATCCTGCGGGCCCTGCGCGACCGGCCCACCACCCTCCAGCGGTTCCCGGACGGGATCGAGGGGGAGATGTTCTTCCAGAAGCGCATCCCCACCCGCGGTGTCCCCGATTGGATCCGCACGGCGACGATCACCTTCCCCAGCGGTCGTACGGCCGACGAGCTCAGCCCCGCCGACCTCGCCCACGTGGCCTGGGCCGCGCAGATGGGCACCGTGGTGCTGCACCCGTGGCCGGTCCGCGCCACCGCCCCGGATCAGCCGGACGAGCTGCGCATCGACCTCGACCCACAGCCCGGCACCGGTTTCCCGGACGTGACCGCCACCGCCGGCGTGGTCCGCGAGGTGCTGGCCGAGCTGGGCTGGACCGGGTTCCCGAAGACGTCCGGCGGCCGTGGGGTGCACGTCTACGTGCGCATCGAGCCCCGCTGGTCGTTCGTGGAGGTGCGCCGGGCCGCGATCGCCCTGGCCCGCGAGGTGGAGCGGCGCAACCCGGACGGCATCACCACCTCCTGGTGGAAGGAGGAGCGTGGTGAGCGGGTCTTCCTCGACTACAACCAGATGGCCCGGGACCGCACCATCGCCTGCGCCTACTCGCTGCGCGCCAACCCCCGGGCCACCGTCTCCGCCCCGGTCACCTGGGACGAGCTGCCCGACGTGGAACCGGACGACTTCGACCTGGCCACCATGCCGAAACGGTTCGCCGAGGTGGGCGACCCGCACGCCGGCATCGACGACGTCGCCCACGACTTGACCCCACTGCTGGAGTGGGTGGCCCGGGACGAGCGGGCCGGGCTGGGCGACCTGCCGTACCCGCCGGATCATCCGAAGATGCCCGGCGAGCCGAAGCGGGTGCAGCCGTCCAAGGACCGCGATCTAAAGGGCTAGCTTGAAACCCTCGTGTGAGGCGGTGAACCCGAGAGCGGCATAGAACCGGTGCGCGCCGGTCCGGCGCTTGTCCGTGGTCAGCTGGGCCATCGCGCAGCCACGCTCCCGTGCCCGGTCGACCGTCCACCGGATCAGCGCGCCGCCCAGCCCCTGGCCGCGGCGCGCCGAGCTGATCCGGACCGCCTCGATCAGCATCCGCTCGGCTCCGCCCCGGCTCAGCCCGGGGATGAAGGTGAGCTGGCAGGTGCCGATCACCTCGTCGCCGTCCACGGCCACGATCAGCTCATTGCGGTCATCGGCGTCGATCGCCTCGAACGCCGCCCAGAGCGCCGCGTCCACCGACTCCGGCACCACGCCGAAGCCCCGGTCGCGGCTGACATCGTCGTCGGCGAGCAGGCCGAGGATCGCGGGCACGTCGGCCCGGGTGGCGGTGCGGAACGTCAACGTCACTTCGCCGGGCATCGCAGGCCCTCCCGCGGCATCCTCAGGTCGATCAGGTAGCCGTCGACGGCGGTGCGGATGCAGGCGGTCGTCGGGTACGCGGTGTGCCCCTCGCCCTCCCAGGTCAGCACCTGGCCGACACCGAGCATGGTCGCCAGGTCGGCGGTGTTCTCGTACGGCGTGGCCGGGTCGCCGGTGGTGCCGACCACCAGGATCGGCGGCGCGCCCTCGGCCTTGCCCACCGGGTAAGGGTCGCGCTGGCCGCCCCAGAACACGCACGGCAGCATGCCCACCGCCAGCGCCGAGCCGAACAGCGGGTATTTCGTACGCCACTCGGCCTGCAGCGCGCGGACCTCGGCGACGGTCGGGGCGCCGTCGGTGTCGGCGCAGTTCACCGCCAGGTTCGCGTCGAACAGGTTGGAGTAGGTGCCGTCCGGTTCCCGGTCGGCGTAGGAGTCGGCCAGCTCGAAGATGCCGGACGCGTCACCGGTCTCCAGGGAGGCGATCGCCTCGGCCAGTTCGGTCCAGCCCGACTCGGTGTAGAGCGACGAGATCAGCCCGACGAAGATCCAGCCGGTGGTGGCCGACCGGCCGTCACGGGCCCGCACCGGCGCGGACTCGGCCTTGGCCAGCGCGTCGGTCACCGCGCCCCGGGCGTCCGGTGCGATCGGGCAGGTGGCGGCGTTGGCCGAACACCAGGTGGTGAAGTTGGCGAAAGCCCGCTCGAAGCCCTTGGCCTGCTGCTCGGAGCCGGCCTCGAAGCCCTCGGTCGGGTCCACCGCGCCGTCCAGCACCAGGGCCCGCACGTTCTTCGGGAACAGCTGGGCGTAGGTGGCGCCGAGCAGGGTGCCGTACGAATATCCCAGGTAGGTCAGCTTCTCGTCGCCGACCGCGGCCCGCAGCGCGTCCAGGTCACGGGCGGCCTGCTCGGTGGAGAAGGTGCCCAGCCGGTCGCCGTACTTCTGGGCGCAGCCGTCGGCGATCTTCTTGTTCAGCGCGGCCAGCTGATCGAACTCGGCCTGCCCGGCCGGATCCGGGTCGGCGGCGAAACTGGCGTCCTGATCGGTGCTGCTGATGCATTTCACCGGGCTGGACCGGCTCACCCCGCGCGGGTCGAAGCCGACGATGTCGAACCGGTCGGTGATCTCGGTGGGCAGCCCGCCCAGCGCCTGCCCGAACGACAGGTAGACCGCCAGATCGACCCCGGAGCCGCCCGGACCACCCGGGTTGAGCAGCAGCGAGCCGATCCGGTTCTGCTGCCGCTCGGACCGGACCCGGATCAGGGCGATGTCATACGTCTCACCGCTCGTGGTGTCCGCCCAGTCCCGGGGCACCTTGACCGTGGCGCAGTCGTAGTCCATCCCCGCCCCGGTCCGGCCGACCAGATCGCGGGGCACCTCCGGGCACGGCCGCCACTTCGCGGTCGCTCCCGGGGCCGAGCTGGCCGCCCCGCCGTTCGTGCCGGGCCGGGCCGGGGAATCGGCCCCCTTCGGCGCGAACGAGGGCAGCGTGCAGCCGGCGGTGGTGACGAGAACCAGCACGGTCAGAAGGGCGACGGCCAGGCGGGAGCGACGATGCACGCGAACGACACTATCCGGTCAGTCCGAACGCGGCTTTCAGCGGCCGGTCAGCACCTCGGCCAAATCGAACCGCACCGGCCGTTCCAGCTGCTCGTACGTGCAGGTCAGCGGCTCGCGGTCGGGACGCCAGCGCTCGAACTGGGCGGTGTGCCGAAAACGTACGCCCTCCATGTAGTCGTACCGCACCTCGACCACCCGCTCCGGCCGCAGCGGTGTGAACGACAGGTCCTTGCCCGCGTTCCACCGGCTCACCTCGTTCTTGCGAGGGGTCCGCTCACCCTGTTCGTGCGCCGCCCAGTTCCACGGGTGCCCCTCGAACGTGGTGACCAGCGGCTGCAGCTCCGCGAACAGTTCCTCACGTACCGCCATCGGGAACGAGCCGATCACCCCGACACTCACCAGGACACCGCGCTCGTCGTGCAGGCCCAGCAGCAGCGACCCGATCCGGTCGTCCGCCGACTTGTGCACCCGGTAGCCGGCCACCACACAGTCCGCGGTGCGCTTGTGCTTGATCTTCGCCATCACCCGCTTGTCCGGCTGATAGGTCAGATCCCGGGCCTTCGCGATCAGGCCGTCCAGACCCGCGCCCTCGAACTCGGCGAACCACCGCCGGGCGGTCTCCACGTCATCGGTGGCCGGGGTGACGTACACCGGCGGTCTCGCGTTCTTGAGAACCTCGACCAGACGGTCCCGGCGCTCGCCGAACGGCAGCGAGGTCAGATCCTCGTCGCCGAGCGCCAGCAGATCGAACGCCACGAAACTCGCCGGGGTCTGCTCGGACAGCAGTTTGACCCGGCTGGCCGCCGGGTGGATGCGCTGCTGGAGCGCCTCGAAGTCGAGACGGTTGCGCTCGGTGTCGGCGACGATCACCTCGCCGTCGATCACCGCCCGCTCCGGGAGGTTGGCCAGCAGCGCCGCCACCACCTCGGGGAAGTAGCGGGTCATCGGCTTCTCGTTGCGGCTGCCGATCTCCACCTCGTCACCGTCCCGGAAGACGATCGACCGGAAACCGTCCCATTTAGGCTCGTAGACCTGACCGGGTGGGATGTCCGCGACGGGCTTGGCGAGCATCGGCTTGACCGGTGGGTTCAGCGGCAGCTGCATCCGCTCAGTCTGCCCGCTCCAAGGTCACCGGACCAGGAGTTCGACGAGCCTCGCCAGTTCGGGCTCCGGTTCCACGGTCAGGCCCATGTGGACCGGGCCGGCCCGCAGGACGGTGCTGCGCGGCGCCACCAGCCAGCGGAAGCGTTCGCCCAGCTTCATGCCCTCGGCCGCGCCGCCGCCGGCGCAGGTCCGGTCCCAGGCGTCCAGCGCCGACCGCACCGCCTCCACATCGGCCGCCGGATCCAGCGCCCGCAGCCGGGCCTCGTCCAGATGGGTGCGCGCGGACAGGAAGTCGTGCCGCTGGCAGTAGAGCAGCACACCCACGTTGATCAGCTCACCGCGCTCGATCCGGGGCATGGCCTGGATGATCGCGTACTCGTAAGGGGTCCGTTTCACGGCAGCCACGCCTCCGGCCGCTGCGCCCGGCGGGACAGGTGGCTCAGGTAGGCGTCCCGGTCGCCGTCCTCCAGCCACTCCGCCGGGACCAGGGCGATCACCTCCGCCAACAGGTCCGGCGTGATTCTCGCGGCCAGCGTGGGTCCCTCTTCGGGCAACCGATCGGCGTACGGCTTCAGCACGTGATCATCCCACTGGTAGGGGCGGTGGATCGCGTGCTCGGCACGAGCCCAGTTGTGGTGGAAGTAGAGGGTGGCCCCGTGGTCGATCAGCCACAGGCCGCCGTGCCAGATCAGCAGGTTGGGGTTGCGCCAGCTGCGGTCCACATTCTCCACGAACGCGTCGAAGGCCACGATCCGGCTGGCCAGCCCGGCGTCCACCGGGTGCGCCACCGGGTCGTAGCCCAGCGCCCCCGGCAGGAAGTCCATCCCCAGGTTGCCGCCGGCGCTGGCCTTGATCAGCTCCTGGACCTCCTCGTCCGGCTCGGCCCGCGCCACCACCGGATCCAGCTCCACCCGGGCCAGCGCGGGCACCGGCAGGTCCAGCCGGCGGGCCAGCTCGCCGGCGATCACCTCGGCGACCAGCGCCCGCGGGCCCTGCCCGGCACCACGGAACTTGACCACGTAGGTGCCCAGATCGTCCGCCTCGACCACACCGGGAAGCGAACCACCCTCCCGCAGGGGCGTGACGTAACGGATGGCGGTGACCTCAGGTAGCACCCGGCCAGCCTAGCGATCAGGCGTCCGGGCCCTGACGGCGCAACTCCTCCACCCGGGTCAGAGCGGTGCGCAGCTCACCCAGCCAGTCCTCGGTGTGCCGGCCGACCAGCTTGACGCACCAGGCCAGCGCCTCCGACCGGGAGCGGGCCACCCCGGCGTCGACCAGGGTGTCCAGGACCTGGCGCTCGGGCTGGCGCAGCCGGGTCATCACCGGCGCGGACAGGTGGGTGAACAGCTCCGAGGTGTCGCCGCAGCGGGCGCCCCAGGCGACCTTGCGCTGGTAGCGGTGCTCGACCTGGCGGGCCACCCGGATCCGGGCGTCCCGGGTGTCCTCACGGAACTGGGTGATCCGGCCGGACTGCCCGGCGGCCCGGTCGGCGTCGGTGGCGCCGGGCAGCTCGGGGCTGGGCAGGCGGCCCCAGATGATGATCTCGTCGCGGTCCACCACGACCTCGGGCGGCTCGGTGAACCAGCCGTCCGGGATCGAGCCGGTGATCCAGGCGGGGGCGTCGTCGGCGGAGGGGGGTTCGGCGGCACGTCCACCGGGCTGAGCGATTTTCACACGCATCACAACCTCCAGTACTTACTGGATTACATGCTTACACCCTACCCCCACAGAGGCCACCACCCGCCAGCCCAAGGTCCGCGGCTAGCCGTACCTCCCCCCGCAGAGGCCACCACCCGCCAGCCCAAGATCTGCGGCTAGCCGTACCTCAGTGGTCTTAAAACAGGGCGATTACATGGCTGACGTACGGCTCGGCTCGCCGAGCCGTACGTCAGCCATGTAATCGAGGCCTCATAACGTGCCTGAGGTTCGGCTAGCCGAATTACATGCCTGAGGTACGGCTAGCCGGGGGTGAGAGGGGGTTAGGAGGCTGTGAGCTGCCATACCGTGGTTCGGCGGAACGGGACACTCTCCAGCTCCTCCACCACCGGCACGTCGTACACCGCGCGCTCGATCAGGCCCTCCGGCAGATAGGCCCGGCCCGGGTCGCCGACCAGCACCAGCGCGCCGTGGAACGCGGCCCGCCGCAGGAACGGCAGCACCCGGTTCGCCATCTCCCGGCTGTAGAAGACGTCACCGGCCAGCACCACACCGAACCGTCCGTCGGTGTCCAGCAGATCGGCCTCGACCGTCTCCACCCGTACCCCGTTGGTGTCCGCGTTGGCCTGGGCCGCCGCCAGCGAGTACGGATCGATGTCGTTGGCCGTCACCGGGCGCGCACCGGCCTTCGCCGCGGCCACCGCCACCAGCCCGGACCCGGTGGCCAGGTCCAGCACGCTGCGCCCGGCCACCAGATCCGGGTCGTCCAGCACGTGCCGGGCCAGCGCCTGCCCACCGGCCCAGGCGAACGCCCAGAACGGCGGCGGCTGCGCGGTCCCGCCCGACTCGGTCGCCTCCCACAGCGCGATCGGGTCATCGGCCTGCAACAGGGTGACCTCGGGGACGAACGGGACCGGAGCGGCAACGGTGTGCGTGTGCACGAACTCGAGAAGCACGCCCCGATTGTGCCGTTGTCGCTCAGATGCGCGGCGACCGGGCCGATCAGTCCGACAGGGGCCGAGAGAAGGAGCCGCGATGCCGACCAGGTGGCCGGCCACCATCTTCGGCGCCGGGATGGTGGTGCTCGCCCTCGCCTTCGGGCTCCAGCCGGCACTCCAGTCCCCACTGCGGCTGGTGGCCGGGGTCGCCGCCCTGATCGCGATGAGCGCCGGGATCCGGCACAGCCGGCCGGACGACGTACGCCCGTGGTGGGTCCTGGCCGGAGCCGTCGGCCTCTCCGCCCTCGGTGGCGCCGCCGCCGGCGCCCCGGCCTGGCTGACCGGGCGGGTGAGCTGGCTGGAACCGGGCGGGACCGCGCTGCTGCTGGTCGGGTACGCCGCCCTCGCCGTGGCCCTGGCCGGATTCGTGGACCGGCGCACCAGTTCGTCCCGGGACCGGGCCGGCCTGCTCGACGCGCTCACCGTCACCTCCGGGGTGGCCCTGCTGACCTGGACGTTCGTGGTCGGCCCGCGGATGGCCGACGCCACCGCGACCGGCTGGACCGAGATCGCCATGCCGCTCGCCGACCTGCTCTGCCTCGGTCTGCTGGTCCGCCTGGCCACCGTGCCGGGCCGGCTGGTCGCCCCCGGCTACCTGCTCGGCGCCGGGGTGGTCGGGCTGCTCGCCGCCGACGTCGGCCGGGCCTCCGGGCTCGGGCACCTAGCCCTCTACACCGCGGCCGGGCTGGCGGCGCTGATCCCGTCGATGGCCGAACTGACCCGGCCGGCCGAGAAACCGCCCGCGGAGACCTCCACCGGGCGGCTCGCCCTGCTGGCCGGCGCGGCCATGGTGGCGCCGACCGTGCTGCTGGCCAAGATGTTCCGGGACGGGCAGTTCGCCGGCCTGACCGTGGTCGCCGGGCTGAGCCTGTTGATGGTGGCGCTGCTGCTGGCCCGGATGGCCGGGATCATGGCCAGCCACCGGCAGGCGATGTCCCGGGAACGGGCGCTGCGGGAGGCCTCCGCCGCCCTGGTGTCGGCCAACGACAACGAGGCCGTCGGGCTGGCCGTGCGCACCGCCGTCGCCCAGCTCATCCCGGGGGACGTGCCGCACGGGGTGGTGCTGGCCATCGCCATCGCCCAGGCCGAGCCGCAGTCCCCGGAGGCCGCCGCGCAGGCCGCCGTGGACCGGGCCACCGGAACCGCCGCCCGCCTCGTCGTCACCCGGGACGTGGACTGGGCGGTGGCCGTCCGGCTCACCCAGTTCGACCGGACCCTGCGCTGCCCGATGGTCCTCAAGGACCGGCCCGGCGGCGACCCGCTGGTCGGCGTGCTGCACGTGGCCGCGCCCACCTGGACCCTGCTCGACCTGCAACGGTCGGTGGAGGTGCTGGCCGCTCAGGTGGCGCTGGCCCTGGAACGGATCGCCCTCGGGCACGAGGTGATCCGGCGCAACAGCGAGACCTACTTCCGGACGCTCGTGCAGAACACCGCCGACGTCATCACCATCGTCGACGACCAGGACCGGATCCGGTACGCCAGCCCGTCCGCGGTCGGGGTCTTCGGCGCCGACCCGACCGGAGCCCTGCTGCCCGAGGTGATCCATCCCGGCGAACGGGACCGGCTGGCCGGGGTGCTCACCGCGGTCCGCGAGGGGGAGCGGCTGGAGGAGCAGCTCGACTTCCGGGCCCGCGGCAACCGCCGGGCCGAGGTGCTGCTCGAACTGCACTGCCGCGACCTGCGCGCCGAGCCGACGGTGGCCGGGCTGGTCATCACCATGCGCAACGTCACCGAGCAGCGCCGCCTCCAGAACGAGCTGACCCACCAGGCGTTCCACGACTCGATGACCGGGCTGGCCAACCGGGTGCTGTTCAACGACCGGCTCCAGCACGCGGTGGCCCGCAGCGCCCGGGACGGTTCGGTGGTCGGTGTCCTCTTCATCGACCTGGACGACTTCAAGATCGTGAACGACACGCTCGGCCACGCGGTCGGCGACCAGCTGCTGATCGCCGTCGCGCACCGGATCGCCGGGGCCCTGCGCGCCGACGACACCGCGGCCCGGCTCGGTGGCGACGAGTTCGCCGCCATCGTGGAGAATGTCAACGACCCGGGCGCCGTCGAGGAGACCGCCAACCGGATCCTGGAGGCCCTCGCCGAACCGATCACCACCGACGCGAAACCGCTGCACGCGGTGGCCAGCATCGGCATCACCACCACCCCCGAGGGTGCCGACGCCGACGAGCTGCTGCGGCAGGCCGACCTGGCGCTGTACGTGGCCAAGGGTGCCGGCAAGAACCAGTGGCGCCGCTACCAGGCCCACCTGCACCACGAGATGGTGCAGCGCCTGGAACTGCGGTCCGCCCTGGACCACGCCGTGCACGAGGGCCACTTCCTGCTGCACTACCAGCCGATCGTGGACCTGCCCACCGGCGCGGCCGTCGGGTTCGAGGCGCTGGTCCGCTGGCACCACCCGCGCCAGGGCGTGATCACGCCCGACCAGTTCATCGAGGTGGCCGAGGAGAGCGGCCTGATCGTGCCGATGGGCCGGTGGGTCCTGGAGGAGGCGCTGCGCACGGTCGCCGAGTGGCGCCGCATCCTGCCGCCCGGCACCGCGCCGTACGTCAGCGTCAACGTGTCGGTCCGGCAGTTCCGGGAGACCGGCTTCGTCGAGCAGGTGCGCACCGCGCTCGCGCATACCGGGGTGCCGCCGCAGGCGCTGATGCTGGAGATCACCGAGACCCTGCTGGCCCGCGACGACGAGCGGATCTGGAGCGATCTCAGCGTGCTGCGCGACATGGGCATCCGGATCGCCGTCGACGACTTCGGCAGCGGGTATTCGTCACTCGGCCACCTGCGGCAGCGGCCGATCGACGTCATCAAGATCGACAAGGCGTTCATCGACGACATGGTCACCGGGCAGCAGTCGATGGCTCTGGTCGGCGACATCGTCAGCCTGGCCCGCTCGCTGGGTCTGGTGGTGATCGCCGAGGGGGTCGAGGACGCCGCGCACCGGGTGGTGCTCGTCCGCCTGGAATGCCCGCTCGGTCAGGGTTTCCTCTTCTCCAGTCCGCTCGGGCCGACCGAGGTGCTGGCCTGGCTCCGTAACAGTCAGCCGATCGCGGTGTGACAGTCAGCCGCTCGCGGTCTGATCGCCCGGTTTCCGGGGCTGATTTTTCCGGCGCCGGCGTTTAGATTCGCCGGTGGCGGAACGGTGAAACGGCGAACCGCCCCGGCACCGGAGGATCGGCGACGAGGCGGCTCGGGTTCACGGGGGAACGCCGGGCGCTGGAATATCTGGCCCTGGGAGCGCTCCCATGACGGACGTTACCGCACATTCACGATCCCGAAAAGAGTCGAGGTCGTAGTTGGCACGGATGGGTTCCGGCAATTGCGACATGCCAGAACGGGCAATTTGCACTTGCTGCCGTGATGGCGACAGAATGAATGCGACGACGAGCATTCGCGGCCACTACCGGGCGTGCGCGCCCGGACGTCACTCGAATGACATCGCGTAGGAGCGAACAACCATGGCCAAGCAGATAATTACCGTGCTCACCGACGACCTCGACGGCGGCGATGCGGACCGGACGGTCGAATTCGGCCTGGACGGCGTCAACTACACCATCGACCTGTCCGAGAAGAACGCCGGCAAGCTGCGAAAGGCATTGGAACCGTTCCTCTCCTCGGCCACCCGGCTGGGCCGAAACGGTAACGTCCCCACCGCTGCCCGGCGCGCTGTTCCGACGGTGTCCAGCCGTTCCAGCCGCGACCAGAATCAGGCTATTCGCGAGTGGGCCAACAAGAACGGTCACCCGGTCTCCGAGCGTGGCCGCATCCCGAGTCACGTCGTCGAGGCCTACCACGCCAAGCGCTGACCGAATGCGGAAACGGCGCCTCCATCCGGACGGCGCCGTTTTCGACGAGGAGGGAATCCGGTGGCCGTCGTCATCGTGACCGGGGCATCCAGCGGGATCGGGCGGGCGACGGCGGTCCGTCTCGGCGCCCGCGGTGACACCGTGATCCTCGCCGCCCGCCGGGAGTCCGAGCTGGCGACGGTCGCCGCCGAGATCGTCGCGGCCGGCGGTCGGGCCCTCCCGGTGCCGGCCGACGTCACCGACCCGGTGCGGGTGGCTGATCTCGTCGACCGGGCGCGGGCGGTGACCGGCCGGATCGACGCGCTGGTCAACAACGCCGGAGTCGGCGGGGACGCCTCCATCCTGGCCGCCGAGGAGCAGGTCCGGGCGATGGTCGAGGTGAACCTGATGGCCCCGATCCGGCTGATGCGGGCGGTCGTCCCGATCATGCGGGAGCAGGGGGCCGGCGCCATCGTGAACATCGGCTCGGTGGCCGGCGAGATCGGCATCGGCGGGGTGTACTCGGCGACCAAGTTCGGGCTCCGGGGCATCACCGACTCGGTGCGGCGGGAATTGGCCGGCACCGGGATCGCGGTCACGCTGATCGAACCCGGATATGTCGCCACCGCGCTGACCGCGCACCGTTCCGGGTTGCCCGGCCCGGAGATCGTGGCGGTGGCGGTGGAACGGGCGCTGACCCGGCCGCGCCGGCGGGTGGTGGTTCCGGGGCGGTATCGCGCGGCGGTGATGCTGTCGAATGCCCTTCCGTTCGTGACCGATCGCCTGTTCGCGGGAAAGGCGGCCGGGAAGCCGGCGGGAAAGCGCGGGCCGGCCGCCGGATAGGACGGCCGGTGCCGGCAAACACCGAAACGGCACGCCGCCGCCGGGCCGGAAGGAGCCGGAACCGTCTCCGCCGGCGCTCCGGAATGGGCCGGCGGAACCGCACGGCAGCCGGAAAACCGGCGGCGGCCAGCGCTACCCGTCGATGGCTGGAATTCCGGAATGTGGAACTTCAGAACGGTCCCGTAACGTCCCCCGAAACCCGGGAATGGCGCCTGTCGCCCGACCGGAAACGGCGGTGTGGCCGTGGGAGCGGTTCATCGGCGCGCCACCGGGTACGCGACCCGTATGCGTGTAGTGATCGTGGGCGCCAGTGGAAACGTCGGCACCGCCCTGTTGCGCCGGCTGCGCGACGAACCCGGCATGGACCCGATCGGCGTCTCCCGGCGGCGCCCGGAATCGACCGGCCCGTACGCCGGCATCCCCTGGCACACCGCCGACATCGGTGCCGAGGACGCCACCGGCACCCTCATCGACGTGTTCCGCGGCGCCGACGCGGTGGTCCACCTGGCCTGGCAGATCCAGCCGAGCCACGACCAGCGGCGGCTCTACCGGACCAACGTGCTCGGCAGCCGGGCCGTCTTCCGGGCCGTCGTCGAGGCCGGCGTGCCGTCGCTGGTGCACGCGTCGTCGGTGGGCGCCTACGCACCCGGGCCGAAACAGGCGTTCGTCCGGGAGAACTGGCTGCGGACCGGGATCCCGGAATCGTCGTACAGCCGGCACAAGGCACTCGTGGAACGGGTCCTGGACGAGGTCGAAGCGGACCACCCGACCCTGCGGGTGGTCCGGTTGCGTCCGGGACTGATCTTTCAGCGGGACGCCGGAACCGAGATCGCCCGTTACTTCGCCGGACCGCTGCTGCCGGTCGACCTGCTCCGGTTCGGCCGGATCCCGGTCGTCCCGCGCCACCCCGGACTGCGGATCCAGGGAGTGCACGCCGACGACGTGGCCGACGCCTACCTGCGGGCGCTGCGCGGTGACGTCCGGGGCGCGTTCAACATCGCGGCCGGCCCGGTACTCGACGCGGACGTGGTCAGCCGGGCCTTCCACGGCGTGCCGGTACCGGTCCCCGGCCTGCTCATCGAGGGTGCCGCCGCACTGACCTGGCAGCTGCGCCTGCAGCCGGTGGACCGCGGCTGGGTGCGGCTGGCCCTGAAGGCGCCCCTGATGAGCTGCGACCGGGCCGCCGCGGAACTCGGCTGGCGCCCGGCCACCGACGCGATCAGCGCCCTCCGCGAACTGGTCACCGGCATCGCCGACCGCGCGCACACGCAGAGCCCGCCGATGGCCGGAGACCCCGCACTACCCGGACGGTTCGGCGGTCTCCTGCGCGGCCGGCTGCCCGGCAAGGGCAACCCCTACTGACCGATTCGGTACGCCCCGGTGGCCCCTCGCCGAACCACCACGCCAGTGGCCACCACGCGACGCGGGCGGCACACCGGACCGCCCGGCGCCCGCCGGGCGGATGCGGTGCGGACGGCCACGGCAGCTCTCCGGCCGTCTTGGGCACGCATGAGCCGGCGGCCGGGGACGGTCGGAGGGGCCGCCCACCCTGCCGGCTGAAACGGCAGCGCTGTACAGGTCCGTACCTACAGAAGGTCTTTCAACCCGAAGCCATCGGTGACCGTCACGTCCGGCCCGGACTGATCGCCTCCGGTGTCGACGCGGCTCGACGGCATCAGGATCGCCGTGCCGATGTCCGCCCGGCGGGCGCAGGCGATGTCACGGCGGCGGCTGTCACCGACGAACCAGCAGGCCGCCGGCGCGACACCGAGAGCATCGGTGGCGTTCCAGATCATCTGCGGGTTGGGTTTGCGGACGCCCGCCTCATCGCTGTAGACCTGCACCGCGAACAACCGCCCCACCCCCGCCTTGACCAGGAAATCCCGGTGGGCGGCCCCGCACAGGGTGTTGCTGACCACCGCCAGCGGAACACCCCGGCCGGACGCCTCGGTGAGGAACTCGGCGATCCCCGGGCGCAACGCCCAGCCGTCCCGCCACGCCCAGTCGTAGCTGAGCCGGGCCACCGAACCGCGCACCCGGGCCTGCGCCAGCCTCGGCCAGTCCCCGATCACGAACCGCTCCCACACCTCCAGCTGCGGCAACTCGTCCGGCCAGTCCTCGTCACGCCAGCGCGCGTAGGCGGCGGTCCCCTCCGACAGCGACCGCTGGATCTCCCCCGGAGCCAGCGCCCCGTCGATCAGGTTGTACAGCCGCAACACCAGCTCCGGCGGGTCGGCCCGGTGCGGGGCGTCGGCCAGCACCCCGCCGAAGTCGAGAAGCACCGCGGCCGGGGTCACCGGGTCTCCTGCCCCAGCGTCCAGGCGCGCACCCCGCCGACGATGCCCGCCGTGTTCGGCACCACCACCACGTCGTCGCCCATCCGGGCCAGCTGCGTCGGAGTGATCAACCGGGAGTTGCCGCCACCCAGATACACCCGGTCCCAGAGGAACACCGGGCGCAGCCCCTCCACCACGTTGCGCACCCGGCGGGACCAGAGCGCGTCACCGAGACGGCGGCGCTCGTGCTCACCGATGTAGGTGTCGTACGACATCCCCCACCGGACCGGCGCCTGCGACATCTCCAGATGCGGGGCCAGCTCACCACCGTCGAACAGGGCACAGCCAAGCCCGGTGCCGAGCGTCAGGACCAGCTCGCAGCCGGTCCCGGCGACCACCCCGGCGCCGTGCACCTCGGCGTCGTTCAGCACCAGCGTCGGCAGTCCGAACGCGTCGGCCAGAGCCGTCCGGGCGTCGAACCCGTGCCACGCCTCCACCAGCTCCGGATCGACCTTGGTGCGCGGTCCGGAACGGGTCACGTAGTGCGGGGTCGCCACCACCACACCGTGCCGGATCATGCCCGGCATGCCGACCGTGACCCGGTCCGCGTTAGGCAACTGCTCGCCCAGAGTGACCAGGGTCTTCACGAACAGGTCGGGTGGCAGGGGATAGGGGGTGGGGACCCGGATCGGCTGGGCCCGCATGGTCCCGGCCTCGTCGAGGACGGAACCTTTGATCCCGCCACCACCGCAGTCGATCGTCAGGGTGAATGCCACCCGGCCAGTGTGCACGCGGACCACCTCCCCCGACGGCAATTGTGCCGGGTGTCGGTCTATCCCGCCTCCTCCGCCCAGACGCGCCAATTGTCCAGCACGCCGTGCAACGCCGGGGTCAGCCAGCCCGGCGCGGACCGCCGGAAGACCCCCGGATCCATCGATCCGGCACCCGCCGGCAACGCCCCGACCAGGTGCGGGACCAGCTCACCCAGGTTCGCCCAGTGGACCAGCTCGGGCTCGGCCGGCCAGGCGCCGAGGATCACCCGGGCTGGCACGGCCCGGCGGTTCAGGGCTTCCAGGGTGAGGGCGGTGTGATTCAGCGTACCCAGACCGGCGCGCGCCACCACGATCATGTTGGCGCCCAGCGTGGTCGCCAGATCGGCGAACGTCCACGGCTCACCGGACGGCCGCAGGCCCATCGGCACCAGCAGCCCGCCCGCGCCCTCCACCAGCACCAGATCGTGTTTCTCCGCCTCGGCCCGGATCGCGTCGACCACATCGAACAGATCCAGCGCCGGCATCCCGGCCACCTTCGCGGCGGCCAGCGGCGCCAGCGGCTCCGGGTACTCGGCGAGCGTCCGCACCGTCTCCGGCCCGGCCAGCCGGGTCACCACCTCGGCGTCGGTCGGCGCCCCGGTGGCGATACCGGTCTGCCCCGGCTTGATCACCGCCACCCGGAGCCCGGCCTGCTGAGCGACGACGGCCATGGCCGCGGTGGCGATGGTCTTGCCGACCTCGGTGTCGGTGCCGGTGACCAGCACGATCCCGTGCCACTCACCGTGGTCCCGGGGCGCCCGCTTCTCCTCGGCCGCGGGCTTCCCACCGGGCGTGCGCTCACCGTCGGCGTCGTCGTCCGCGGCTGCCCGTCCCTCACCGCCGGGTTCTCGTTCTCCGCTGCCCGGTGCTCGTTCCTCCGCGGCCGGTGGCCGTTCTCCGCTTCCGGGTGTCCGTTGCTCTTCGCCCGGTGTCCACTCCTCCGGGCTCGCCTGTCCCGTCGCCTCCGGGTCACCCGGTGTTCGTGCCCGGGCCGGCGTCAGCGCGTCGTCCGGCTCGCGGGCGCCGGCCCCCGTCTCGCCGTCCTCCGGCATTTCGCTGTTGTCCGGCACGGCTGATCCGGTGTGAACCAGCGGCGGTGTGCGGTGCGGTTCGCGGTCCGCCTCCGGGCGGTCCGGGGCGGCGTTTCCCACCACCACCGGCGGCGGTACGGGCGGCGGCTCCATCGTGTGCCCGCCTCCGTGCGCCTGCAGCGGATCGGCTCCGGCCCGGCGCACCGGCGCGGCGGCGACCGGCAGTCCATGACCGCCACCACGACGAACCGGATGCGGCGGCGGGGGAAGCGGCGGCTCGGTGTGATGACCCGATCCCGGCCCCGGCGGGAACGATGTCACCGGCCGGGCGTCGTGCGGTTCGTGTCGTCGCGACGGGGGATCCGACTCGTTCGGCCGGGACGGCGGCACCGGCTCGGCGTGCTGGCGGAGAAGACCACGCCCGGCCCTGGGCGGCATGCCCGCCCCGGGTTCCGCCCGGGGCGCAACGCCGGTTCCGAGATCTGCCCGGGGCGGAAGCCCGCGCCCGCCGGCCGGTCCACGGGCGAGACCGCGATCGGTGGGCGGCGGGGAGGGGAACCCGTGCCCGGAGACCGGCCAGGTCGGGAAGCCGGTGTCCCGGTGGGGAGGGAGACCGCGGGGTGGGCGCCCGGAATCCGGTGCCGAGGGGAGATCAGGATCGGTCCGCGGGGGTGGCGGAACGACGGACAGGTGCCGGCGGGGGGACGCCTGCGGGGGATCGGTGGTCACGGTGCGCACTCCAGGATCACGGACAGGGCTCGGGCGAAGTCCTCCTCGGAGACGCCCGCGTTGACGGTCAGACGCAAGCGCGAACTGCCGTCCGGAGTCGACGGTGGCCGGAAACAGCCGACCGCCACCCCGCTGTCGCGGCAGTCGGCGGCCCAGGCGACGGCGGCCTCCGGGCCGGGCGCCGGCACCGACAGCACACCGGCCGCCGGATCACGGGTGACCAGGCCGGCCTCGCGCAGCCGGGCGGCGATCCGGGCGCCCCGGGCGAACAGCACGGCCCGCCGGTCGTCGGCCGACCGGGCCACGTCGACGGCGGCGAGCACACCGGCCACCACGGCCGGCGGCGGGGCGGTGTCGTAGATGAAGGTGCGGCCGGTGTCGACCAGGTGCCTGACGAACACCGCCGGCCCGGCCACCACACCGCCGGCGCCACCGAGCGACTTGGACAGCGTCGCGGTGACGATCACGTCGGGGGCGCCGGCCAGCCCGGCCGCCGCCACCCCGCCGGCGCCGGACGGTCCGAGCAGGCCCAGCGCGTGCGCGTCGTCGACGATCAGCAGGGCGCCGCGGGCCGACGTGACCGCGTGCAGGTCGGCCAGCGGGGCGAGATCGCCGTCGACCGAGAAGACCGACTCGGTGATCACCACGGCCCGGCCCGGGTGTGCGTCGAGCAGGTCGGCGACCGCGGCCGGATCGTTGTGCGGGCTCACCCGGACCGGCAATCCGGAGATCTTGCAGCCGTCGATCAGTGAGGCGTGGTTGTAGGCGTCCGACACGACCAGGTCACAGACCGCGGCGACGGCCCGGACGACGGCCAGGTTGGCCAGGTAGCCGGACGAGAACACCAGGGCCGACTCGGTGCCGGTCCAGCCGGCCAGCGCGGACTCCAGAGCCGTGTGCGCGTCCGTCGATCCGCGGACCAGGCGGGAACCGGTGGCGCCCAGCCCGTACGTCGCGATCGCCTGCCGTGCCGCCTCGGTCACCCGGGGGTGACCGGACAGGCCGAGATAATCGTTCCCGGCCAGATCGACCACGGTGTCGGCACCGGATCGCGGCCGCAACTGACGGGTGAGCCCCGCCTTGGCCCGCTCACGGGCCAGACGGTCGAGCTCCTCCAACCAGTCCGCCAAGACGCCCCCTGTGATCACGCGAACGGAAACTATCACCCAGCTCCGACAGTCTGGTCAGGCCGGGAACTCTGTAGGGTACGGGCATGCCAGAGATCCTCGACCGGGCCCGTGCCCGGGTGCTCGACGACGGTGCCGGCCTCGGTGAGGCGGACATCCTGGAGGTGCTGCGTCTGCCCGACGAGGACCTGCCGGAGCTGCTCCAACTGGCGCACGACGTCCGGATGAAGTGGTGCGGTCCGGAAGTCGAGGTCGAGGGCATCGTCTCGCTGAAGACCGGTGGTTGTCCCGAGGACTGTCATTTCTGCTCGCAGTCGGGGCTTTTCGCATCCCCCGTCCGGGCGGTGTGGCTCGACATTCCCTCCCTCGTGGAGGCCGCGAAACAGACCGCGGCCACCGGGGCGAGCGAGTTCTGCATCGTCGCCGCCGTCCGTGGACCGGACAAGCGGCTGATGGAGCAGATGCGCGCCGGAGTGAAGGCGATCAAGGAGGCGGTGGACATCCAGGTCGCCGCCAGCCTCGGCATGCTCACCAAGGAGCAGGTCGATGAGCTGGTCGACATGGGCGTCCACCGGTACAACCACAACCTGGAGACCTGCCGGTCGTACTTCCCGAACGTGGTTACCACCCACTCGTTCGAGGAGCGCTGGGAGACGCTGACGATGGTCCGCGAGTCCGGCATGGAGGTCTGCTGCGGCGGCATCCTCGGCATGGGCGAGACGATCGAGCAGCGGGCCGAGTTCGCCGCCCAGCTGGCCGAGCTGGACCCGCACGAGGTTCCACTGAACTTCCTGTCGCCCCGCCCCGGCACACCGTTCGGGGACCTGCCGGTCGTCGAGGGCCGCGACGCCTTGCGCGCCATCGCCGCCTTCCGGCTGGCGATGCCGAGGACCATTCTGCGGTACGCCGGAGGCCGCGAGATCACCCTCGGCGACCTGGGCACCCGCGAGGGTCTGCTCGGCGGCATCAACGCGATGATCGTCGGCAACTATCTGACCACG
This sequence comes from Actinoplanes sp. G11-F43, assembly GCF_050589265.1. Lineage (NCBI taxonomy): Bacteria > Bacillati > Actinomycetota > Actinomycetes > Micromonosporales > Micromonosporaceae > Actinoplanes > Actinoplanes sp. G11-F43. The sequence continues at coordinate 368,226 of NZ_JBNZCE010000017.1, read as the reverse complement.
CTGGGTCGCCCCGCCACCGCCGACCTGGAGCTGCTGAAGGACCTGAAGATGCCGGTCAAGTCCCTGTCGGCGACCTTCTGATGACACCTCGGCGATCCGGCGGGCCACGACCGGCTCGGGGGAAGCGGCCGGTGGCAGGGTGATGTACTGCGACCGGTGCGGCCTGCCGTCCGTGGAGGGCGATCACTCGGCGTGCGCGGCGGCCCGGGAGCTGGAGCCGCCGCGTTTCTGCCCGGACTGCCGCCGCCGGATGAAGGTGCAGGTCTTTCCGGCCGGCTGGGCCGCGACGTGCGTGGAGCACGGCACCCGCCGAGCCTGAACCCTCGTGCCCCGCGGCGCGATTCGCACCGAAAGTCGCCACACGGTTGTGCCGACCGCGGTGTGTGGTCCTTTGCGGTGCGGATCGCGCCGGAGGTGGCCACGCGGTTGTGTCGACGGCGGTGTGTGGTCCTTTGCGGTGCGGATCGCGCCGGAGGTGGCCACGCGGTTGTGTCGACGGCGGTGTGTGGTCCTTTGCGGTGCGGATTGCGCCGGAGGTGGCCACACGCCCACGCCGACTGCTTTGCGGTGCGGGTTGTGCCGGAAGTGGGCACGGCCGGGACCGGCGTGCTTTGTGGGGGTGGTCGGCTCACGCCGAGGGGGCGGGAGTCTCCTCGCCGACCGGGTGGGCCGCCGCTCGCACCGTCACCGTCACCATCGCTCCGTCTCGTTCGATCGGGCCGGCGCCGACCCGCCGCAGCGTGCGCAGCATGCCCGCGTTTCCGGCGCCGGTGTGGGCGACCAGGGCGGCCATCCCGGCTTTCGCGGCGTGCGACCGCAACCTGCGGAGCAGGGCGGTGCCGAGCCCGCGCCGCTGCCAGTCGTCGGTGACCAGGACCCGCAGCTCGCCCAGGTCGCCCTCGGCCAGCAGGCTGGCCATCGCGACCACGGCGCCGCCGGGGGCGACGGCCAGCAGGGTCATCCCGCCGGCCGGCTCCAGCAGGCGGCGCAGCCGGGTGTCGGCGGGCAGCCCGCCGGGGAACCGCTGGCGCAGAGCGGCGGGCGAGCACTCGTCGTGGAACTCGCGGACGGCGGCCAGATCGTCGAGGGCGGCCGGGCGGAGCACCACCTCGCTGCCGTCCGGCAGGAGCATGGCGACCTGGTCGCGGTGCCGGCGCTGGACTGTGGCGGCGACCTCGACCAGGGCCTGGGCGCGGGCGAACTCGGCGGGGGTGAACCCGGGCAGCGCCCGGAGCACCTCCAGGGAGCCGCCGGCCGGGTCGGCCAGGGTCATCCGGCCACCGTGGAACCCGGGCCGGTCGCCGGCCGACTCCGGCCGCCAGCGGACCTCGGTGGCGTCGAGCAGGGCGACCAGCACCTCGCCGAGGGCGTCCGGCTCGTGCACCAGCCGGCCGGCCAGGGCGAGCGCCCGGGTCGGCTGGTCGGCCAGTGCCTGCGGGTCGGCCCGGGTCACGAACGCGTCGTGACCCCGGCCCTTGGCGACCGCGGCCAGCAGATCGGCCTCGGTGAGCGCGTCGGGTGCGTCCACCAGGAAGTCGTCGACCGCGCCCTCCTCGGTGGTGTGCACCTGGACGGCGAGGATGTTGACCGACCGCAGAGCCAGGCTCGCGGTCAGCACCGAGAGGTAACCGGGGCGGTCGTCGACCGTGGCCCGGACACGCCACAACGCCATTCGGGGCACTCCTTTCCTCGTCCTTCCAGAGTGCCCTGCCGTTGTTGCAGACCTATTGCCTGAGCTGGGCTTATGGCGTTACGACGATCACACCTGCGGAACCGCCGCGGGCGTGGTGACGGTGTCCAGCCGGTCGCCGAGGATGACCGCGGCGGCCCGGACCAGCTGGGCGACCCGGTCCACCTCGGTGATGTGGAAGGCGGCGGCGGGCAGGTCGTCCTCGTCGGTCCGGGCCACCACCAGCACCAGGCCGCCCCGGCCGAACGGGGCCACCGCGAACCGGTCGCCGCCGGGCTCGGCCATCGGGCGGGCCCGCAGCGGGGTGACCTCGGGCAGGTGCAGCGGGGACGGGGCACGCCAGCTCGCGTACACCACCCTGGGCTCGCTGCCGACGCCGGCGGCGCTGCTGCGGGTGGCCCAGTCGGCCGGCACCACGGCGGCGGCGGCCCAGTCGGCGGCGAGCAGCCCGGGGACCGCGTCGACCAGGGTGGCCAGGCCGTCCACCGGGTTCGCGGCGACCTGGGCGAGCAGTTCGGCGTCGTGGCCGCCGTTGACCGGTGCTCCTATCGCCTTCCACACCCCGTCGACCTGCACGCCGGGGATGGCGGCGAGCCCGGCGAGGAGGCGCTCGACCCGGGAGGCGCCGGGCCACACCACGGTGAAGTCGTCGACCGCCCGGCCGCCCAGCCGCTCCAGCACCACGACCTGGACGATGTCGGCGCCGGCCACGCCGAGGGTGCGCGCGACCTGCCCGAGCGCACCGGGACGGTCCGGCAGGGTGATTCGAACCCGCAGCAACATGTAACTCCTCCCGTCGCGACGGCCGGTGGCGCCGTCCCATCTTCAACACCCTGCCGACCTGGCGTTTCGGACCCGTTGCACAGCCGTGTCCCGGCCGTCAAGCTGTCGCGATATGCCCGGAATCTCAAGTTCAGGGTATGGGCCGGCATCGTACGGATGGCCCGGAGGTCGGGTGTCGGACACCGGCCTCCTCCCGAGGAGTGGATCAGCTTCCCAGCATTCGGGTTAGGGTCGAGGCATGATCTGTGACCCGTGCCGGGAGCGGCGGCACGACGACTGCCGGGGTGGATCGTGGTGCGACTGCCAGCACCGCAAGCCCGAGCCGACCCCGCCGGTGACCGGCCCACCCGGCCCGTGACCGGACTGCCCGAGCTGCCCACCGGCCTCGACGAGCTGGCCGCCCGCTATCCCCGGCGGGACCGGCCGGTGCTGCGGGTCAACTTCATCGCCAGCGCGGACGGCGCGGTCTCCGTCGACGGCCTCTCCGGCGGCTTGCAGGGCCCCGGCGACAAGGAGGTCTTCGACACCCTGCGGACGGTCTGCGACGCCTTGATCGTGGCGGCCGGCACGATCCGCGCCGAGGGGTACGACGCGCTGCGCCCGACCGCGCCGGCGAGGGCCTGGCGGGTGGCGCACGGGCTGCCCGAGTTCCCGCTCATGGTGATCGTCTCCGGCTCCCTGGATCTGGACCCGGAGCAGCTGGTCTTCGCCGACGCGCCGATCCGGCCGATCGTGCTGACCCATCACGGCGCGCCGGCCGGCGCCCCGGTCCGCGGGGTGGCCGAGGTGGTCGCGCTCGGTGCCGACCGGGTCGATCTGGCCGCCGGGGTCCGGCTGCTGCACCGGCGCGGCGCGACCCAGCTGCTCTGCGAGGGCGGGCCGGGCCTGCTCGGCGCGATGATCGCCGCCGACCTGGTCGACGAGCTGTGCCTCACCGTCGCCCCGCTGCTGGCCGGCGGCACGGCGGGCCGGATCGCCCACGGACCGCCGGCGCCACCCCGGCGGATGTCGCTACGGCACGCGCTGACCCGCGAGGACATGCTCTTCCTGCGGTACGCCCGGAGCGGCCCCGCCGATCCGGCCTAGGGCCGATCCCCGGGCCGGTCCACCACGGCGACCCGGATCCGTGCGCTCTGCCCGTTCACGGTGCCCGCCGGCACATCCCGGTACGCCTCCACCAGCACTTCCCGTTTGCCCAGGTAGTGATAGTCGCCAGCGTCGAAGATCAGGTCGTAGCGGGCTCCGTCCAGCACGTGACCGACGGCGATGCCCGGGCGGCCGGCCAGGTCGGTGCCCCCCTCCTGCACCTGGGCTCCGGGCACCGTGGCCAGCGCCTCGAAGATCGCCGCCTGCACCGCCGGCGGGACGTAGACCTCGGTGAGCAGATCGGTGGCCGCCACGAAGACGCCCCGGTCGGCCGGCTGTCCACCGGTGTAGGCCCGGTCCAGGTGGGCCCGCATCGCCGCGGCGTCGGCCGGCAGGTCCCGCGGATAGGCCGGCCGGACCGGGCAGGCCTCGCCGGGCTCGACTCCCTGACAGACCGAGATCGGTGAGTTGGCCATCTCCGGGTCGGGGTTCGGGATGCCGGGATCCCGCGGGCGCTGCCGGAGCAGGCCGTCCCGGGTGCCGTCGGCCGACTGCCAGATCTCCCGGTGTTTCGGCACCAGCGGTTCGATCGTCTCGGAGCCGTCCGCGTTCGTGATAGTGGAGTGGTATTCGATGTACGACTCCACGTAGACGAACTGGTCCGGCCGGGCCGGCAGCGCCGTCTCCCGCCGGGCCTCGGCGGCGGCGAGCAGCAGTACGCTCCGCGCCGTCGGCGCCGGCTCGGCGGGCCGGCTCACCGTGACCGCCGCGATCGTGGCGGCGGCGGCCAGCGCGCCGACCGGGGCGAGCCGCCACGTCCAGCGCCCGGTGGGCCGGGGCTTCTCTGGGGCGAACATGCCGGCCCGGGCGCGGGCGCGGGCGGCCGGCGACATCGGTTCGGTTCCGGCGCGGAACCGTTCCATCAGGTCCAGATCGTTCACGCTTCGGCTCCGTTCGCGAGGTCGAGGTCGAGGTCGAGGTCCGGGAGGTCGCCCAGGGCGCGGCGGATCTGCTGCCGGGCGCTGTGCAGGCGGGACCGGACGGTGCCGACCGGGATGTCCAGGGCGCGGGCCACCTCGGGGTAGCTGAGTTGCGCCTGGCTGATCAGGGTGAGCACCTCACGTTCCCGGACCGGGAGCCGCGCCAGTACGGCGGCAAGTGCCCGGACGTGGTCGGCGGCGGTCACCCGGGCGGCGACCCGGTCGGCCGGGCATCCGGTCGCGGGGTCGACGCCGGTGCGGGCGAGTGCCCGGTACTGCCGCAGTTCGGTGCGCTGGTGGCCGCGGAGCAGGTTGGCGGCTATCCCGTACAGCCAGGGGAGGGCGTCCGGGTGGGCCCGGTCGTACCGGGTCCGGTTGCGGAAGGCGATCAGGAACGTCTCGGCGGTGAGGTCGTCGGCGAGGGCGCGCCCGGCGCGCCGGGCCAGATAGCGGTGGATCGTGTCGGCGTGCCGGTCGAAGATCGAGCCGAACCGTTCGGGATCGTCCCGGGAACCGAGGATGATCTCGTGGTCCGGGATGAGTGTGGCCGCTGGGATCATGGCGCCCTTTCCTGCGGTGGGGTGTCCCGTCACCCGGTCATTGGCCGATCGGTGCCGATCGGTTCGAATCAGGGCGCGCCTCCGTTATCCGGACAAGATCTTGTGCATAACTCTGTGGATGGACCCCACAAGTTGTGGACAACCGGGCCCGCGGGCATTTTGTCGTACCTCTGAGGCAACATGATCCCCGTGTCTGACGAAACTTCCCCCGTCGGGCGGGTGCTCGGTACCGCGGATGCCACCCCGCTCCAGTTCTGGACGGCTGTCACCCCGGGGAGCTACCTCCAGCTCGACGACGTCGTGGTGACCCGGCGTGATCTGCCGGACCGTGAGCCGGTGACGATCGCCGGGGTGGTCACCCAGGTGCGCGCACGGCACGAGGGCGCCCAGTTCGACTCGGACGTGTTCGCCATCGCCGACGGCACCCTGCCCGCGATGGTGCAGGAGGCGGCCGAGATCACCACGACGCGGGTCGATCCGGAGCTGTATGTGCCGCCGGCCCCCGGCGCGGTGGTGCACCGGGCCTCCGGTGACGCGCGGGACGCGGCGCTGCACTTCGACCGGATGGAGCGGCGGATCCCGATGGGCACCGGGCGCGACGGGGTGCCGGTGTTCCTCAACGCCGACTTCCTGGACGGCACCCGCGGCGCGCACGTGTCGATCTCCGGCATCTCCGGGGTGGCGACCAAGACGAGTTTCGCGACGTTCCTGCTCTACTCGGTGTTCCGGTCCGGCCAGCTCGGCGCGGACGGGCCGAACGCCCGCGCCCTGATCTTCAACGTCAAGGGTGAGGACCTGCTCTTCCTCGACCACCCGAACACGAAGCTGGACGAGGACACCGTCGCCCGTTACAAGGAGCTGGGCCTGCCGGCCACCCCGTTCGCCGACGTCCGGGTCTACGCGCCGCCGCGTGCCGGGGACACCTCGGGCGCGCCGGATGTGGCCGGCCGGCTCACCGGGGTCGACTCGTTCTACTGGACGCTGGCCGAGTTCTGCGAGCTGAAGCTCCTGCCGTACGTGTTCGCCGACGCCGACGACGAGCGACAGCAGTACACCATGGTGGTGCACTCGGTGACCGCCCATCTGAACCGGTTCGCGGTCCCGGCCGAGGGCGGCGTCAGCATCGACGGCAAGCGGATCGGCTCCTATCAGGACCTGGTGGATCACGTCGTGGAGCAGCTCACCGACGACGACACCCGGTCCACCTGGGCCGGCAGCGCGGTCAACATGGGCACCGTCAACGCCTTCGCCCGCCGCCTGATCAACAGCAAGCGCGACCTGTCCCGGCTGATCCGCGGCGACCTCGCGCAGCGCCGCCCGCACCAGATCAAGACCGCGGACAGCGCCCAGGTCACCGTGGTCGACCTGCACAACCTGCCGGACCGCGCGCAGCGGTTCGTGGTGGGTGTGACGCTGAAGACCGAGTTCGAGGAGAAGGAGAAGGCGGGCACCGGCCGCCCGCTGCTCTTCGTGGTCCTCGACGAGCTGAACAAGTACGCCCCGCGCGAGGGCTCCTCCCCGATCAAGGAGGTGCTGCTGGACATCGCCGAGCGGGGCCGTTCGCTCGGGGTGATCCTGATCGGCGCGCAGCAGACGGCCAGCGAGGTGGAGCGGCGGATCGTCACCAACTCGGCGATCCGGGTGGTCGGCCGGCTGGACCCGGCCGAGGCGTCCCGCCCGGAGTACGGTTTCCTGCCCCCCGCCATGCGCCAGCGGGCGCTGCTGGCCCGCCCGGGCACGATGTTCGTCAATCAGCCGGACATCCCGGTGCCGCTCTGTGTCGAGTTCCCGTTCCCGGCCTGGGCCACCCGCAAGTCGGAGTCCGGCCCGCCGCCGGCCGGGACACACCGGTCGATAGTGCAGGGCGCCGACCCGTTCGCGGTGGTCGGCGGACACGGCGCCACGGACGACGACATCCCGTTCTGACCGGCCGGACTGGAGACTAAGGTTCAGCGATGCGCATCCTGCACACCTCCGACTGGCATGTCGGCAAGGTTCTCAAGGGCCGCAACCGCAACGAGGAGCACATCAAGGTCCTCGCCCAGGTTGTCGAGATCGCCCGCGCCGAGCGTCCGGACCTGGTGATCGTCGCCGGCGATCTGTACGACACGGCGGCCCCGACGGCCGAGGCGACCCGGCTGGTGACCCGGGCCCTGTCCGCGCTGCGCAAGACCGGTGCCCGGGTGGTGGCGATCGGCGGCAACCACGACAACGGCGCCGCGCTGGACGCGCTGCGCCCGTGGGCCGACGCGGCCGGCATCGAGCTTCGTGGGTCGTACCCCAAGGGTGATCTGAATGATCTTCTGATCGAGGGTGTGACCGAGGGTGGCGAGCGGTGGCGGCTGGTGGCTCTGCCGTTCCTCTCCCAGCGTTATGCGATCCGGGCCGCCGAGATGTACGAGCTGACCGCCGCCGAGGCCAACCAGACCTACGCCGACCTGGTCGCCCGCCTGATCGCCAAGCTGAGCGAGCGGTTCGCCGAGCCGGGGGCGGTCAACCTGCTCACCGCGCATCTGACGATCGTCGGCGCGAGCACCGGCGGGGGAGAGCGGGAGGCGCACACCATCATGGGGTACGCGGTGCCCGCCACCGTCTTCCCGCCGAACGCGCACTACGTGGCGCTGGGCCACCTGCACCGTACCCAATCGGTGATCTCGCCCTGCCCCACCCGCTATTCGGGCAGTCCGCTCGCCATCGACTTCGGCGAGGAGGAGAACGTCAGCTCGGTCTCGATCGTGGACGTGGCGGTGGACAGGGCGGCGCACGTCCGGGAGATCCCGGTGACGACGGCGCTGACGCTGCGGACCGTGCGCGGCACCCTGGAGCAGCTCGCCACGGTGAACCTTCCGGACGCCTGGCTGCGTGTCCTGGTGCGGGAGGTGCCGCGGCCGGGCCTCCGGGAGGACGTGCAGGAGCTTCTGCCCAACGCCCTGGAGGTGCGCATCGATCCCGACATGCTGCCGAGCCGGAGCAGCACCCGCGGCGCCGAGCGGGCCGGCCGGTCCCCGCGCCAGCTCTTCGGTGACTATCTGGACAGTCGCGGCAATGCCGAGGAGGGCGTCCGTGAACTCTTCGACGAGCTGTACGACGAGGTGAGCAGCGACAAATGAGGCCACTGAGGCTCGACATGGCCGGGTTCACGGTCTTCCGCGACCAGACCACCGTGGACTTCACCGACGCCGACTACTTCGCCCTGGTCGGCCCGACCGGTTCGGGCAAGTCCACGGTGCTCGACGCGATCTGTTTCGCCCTCTACGGAACCGTCCCGCGCTGGGGTGGGGCCCGCGGGATCGGCAACGCGCTCGCCCCGTCCGCCGCCGAGGCCCGGGTGCGCCTGGTGTTCGAGTCGGCCGGTGACCGGTTCGTGGCGACCCGGGTGGTGCGCCGGGACGGCCGGGGCAACGTGAAGACGGCCGGTGCCGGGTTGCAGCTGATGCCGCCCGGTTTCGACGTCACCAAGCTCGACACCGGCATGGACCTGGAGGACCTGGGTGAGGCGCTGGCCGGCACCCCGGCCGAGATGGACGCCGCGGTGCTCGACGCGGTCGGCCTGCCCTATGAGCAGTTCACCAGTTGTGTGGTGCTGCCGCAGGGCCAGTTCGCCGACTTCCTGCACGCCAAACCGGCCACCCGCCAGCAGATCCTGGTCAACCTGCTGGGCCTGCACGTCTACGAGGACGTGCAGACCCGGGCCGCCGAGCGGAGCAAGACCGCCGACGCCCAGCTGAGCGTGGTCGAGCAGCAGATCGGCGCGCTGGAGGACGCCACCGACGAGGCGGTCGCCGGCGCCGGGGCGCACCTGGCCCGGATGCGCGAACTCACCGTGGCGGTGGAGGCCGCGGTGCCGGGGCTGCGTGCCGCCCGCGCCGCCGAGGAGAGCGCGGCCGGGACACGGGACGCGATCGACGCCGAGCTGGCGGCGCTGGGCGCGGTGCGTACCCCGGCGGGGTTGTCCGAGTCGGCCGGGGCGGTCGCCGCGGCGCGGGAGGCCGCCGACCGGGCCGCGGTGGGCGTGCACGCCGCGGAGGAGGCCGAGGAGAAGGTGCGCGGGGAGCTGGCCGCGGCCGGTGACCCCGGCCGGCTGCGGGTGGCGCTGGACCGGCACACCGAGCTGGCCCGGCTGATCGAGCAGGAGGAGTGGTTCGCCGGGAAGGTGTCGGTGGCCGAGGTCGAGTTCCGGGACACCCAGGCCGCCGCCGAGCTCGCGCACGCCCACCACACCGGCGCGCAGCAGCTGCTGGAGCAGGCCCGGCAGGACTACCGGGACGCCCAGCAGCGGGACCGGGCGACCGCCCTGCGCGGCCATCTGGCCGCCGGTGACGCCTGCCCGGTCTGCGAGCAGACCGTCGCGGTGGTGCCCGAGGTGCCGCGGGAGTCCGCGGTCCGGCTGGCCGAGCAGGCCGGCAACGTGGCCCGTGAGGAGGCCGAGACGGCCCAGGCCCGGTGGCGGGAGCGGGACGCGATCGCCCGGGACGCGGCGTTCGACCTGGAACGCAAACGCGGGCAGTACGAGCATCACCTCTCCCGGCTCGCCGAGGTCCGCAAGACGATCGAGGGCCTGCCCGGCGCGGACGTGCTGCAGCGGCGCCTGACCGAGATGGGTGAGCTGCAGCGCCGGCTGGAGGACGCCGGGACGGCGGTGCGCGCCGCCCGGGAGGGCCAGCGCCGGGCGCAGACGGTGGTCCGGGACGCGGAGGAGCGGCAGCGCACCGCGTGGCGGCAGTTCGACAAGGTCCGGGACGGGCTGGCCCGCTTCGCTCCGCCGCCGGCCGACCGGGACGACCTGGCCGGCGCCTGGCGATCCCTGGTCGAATGGGCGGCGGGGGAACACTCCGACCGCCGGTCGCGGCGGGACGAGGCCGAGGCCGCCGTGCTGGCCGCCCACGAGTCGACGGTGCGAGCCGTGGACGCGATCGTGCTGCTGTTCACCGAGGCCGGTGTCCCGGTCGCGGAGAAGGACGAGTCGTCGCTGGTGCGGTCCGCCGCGATCATCGCCGAGCGGGCCGAGGCGGCCTGGCAGCGGCTGGTCGAGCGGCGTGAGCAGGCACGGGCCGCGCTGGAGCAGCGGGCCGCGCTGCTGCGGGCGGGGCGGGTGGCGAAGTCGCTGGCCGGGCACCTGCGGGCCAACAACTTCGAGCGCTGGCTGCTGGAGGAGGCGCTCGATCTGCTGGTGGACGGCGCCTCCCGGATCCTGCGGGAGCTGACCGGCGGGCAGTACGAACTGATGCACGAGAAGGGCGAGTTCTTCGTCATCGACCACCACGACGCCGGGCTGCGGCGCGGGGTGCGGACGCTGTCCGGCGGTGAGACGTTCCAGGCCTCGCTGGCCCTGGCGCTGGCCCTGTCCGAGCAGCTGGCCGGGATGAGCACCACCGCGGCCAGCCTGGAGTCGATCGTCCTGGACGAGGGCTTCGGCACCCTGGACGCGGCGACCCTGGACGTGGTCGCGGCCACTCTGGAGAATCTGGCGGCCCGCGGCGACCGGATGGTCGGCCTGGTCACCCACGTGCACGCGCTGGCCGAGCGGGTGCCGGTCCGGTTCGAGGTGCACAAGGACGCCCGTACCGCCCACGTCGAGAGGGTCGGCCTGTGACCAGGATGTTCGTCGACGCCTGGGACCCGTCCTACGGCTCGTCCTTCGAGGGCGGTGAGGGCGGCGACGGTCCCGCTTCGTCCAGCAGCGCCCAGGTCGACGTCGAGGTGGAGGTGCCGGCCACTGAGTGGGCGCCGATCGACGTGTCCCGGACGGCCGTCGCCCCGGATGTGGTGTTCCTGGTCGACGGGGTGCGGCGTAACGACGCCGGGCTGTGGACCGCCGAGGAGGACGGCACCACCTATCCGGGGCTGGCCGCGTCGTACGCGGCCGGCGTGGTCCGGTGTGATCTGGCCCGGGGCGCCGCCGAGCTGGTCGGCGCCCGGGTGGCCCGGGGCCTGTTCACGGCCAGCCCGTCGGCGACCGATGTGCAGGCCGGGTCGGTGCGCTACGAGGTGCACCGGATCAGCGGCACCGGGGAGGCCAGCAAGCTCCCGGCCGCGGTCCAGGGCCCGCTGACCGCCCTGGAGATCGAGATCTCGGCGGCCGCCCGGGACGGCGGATCCGACGGCGCCGACCTGTTGATCGTGGACGGGCCGCTGCGTAACCGGCGCCAGCTGCCACGCACCATCGGTTATGTGAAGACCCAGCAGAAGCACTACCTGCCGGCCGCGCAGGAGGCGGTGGTGCCCCGGTTGCGGCCGGGCCAGCGGACCCCGGTCTTCCATCTGGGGACGGTGTGGGGCGGCTGGTCGTGGTATCTGAGGTTGCCCGGGTCGTCGGGCGCGCCGTGGTCGGGCATCGTGCGGGTGGAGTGTTCTCCGGAGCTGTCCGCGGAGCAGGCGGTGGAGCTGGCCGACGTCTCGGTGGCGACGCTGCCGCGGTTCGCCTCGTCGGCCTACAAGGATCCCCGGGCGCCGCAGAACCTGGTGCCGATCGCGGGTCTGGAGCGCCGGTTGCGCGGCATGCTGGGTGACGCCCGGGTGCTGCACCGGGCCCTCTCCATGGCCACCAGCCGCGGTCGCTGACGGTCACCGGGCGCCGTCCGGGGTGTGCTCGTGCACACACCGGCGTCCACCAGGTGGGCGCGGGGCGTCCCACCGATGATCGTTTTGTCTCGCTTTCTGGGATGTTCATCCGCATCCCGGAACCCGGGTGCCGGAGGGGCCGGATGATCGTGCCAACCTCGCCCGGAGTGGTGCCGGGGCCCGCCGATCATCGCGCGTAATCGGGCATCGAGTGTCACCCGAGCAGGGAATTCGGAAATGGGAGCGCTCCCCACCAGGTGTCGCCCGAAAGGGTCCGAGTGGTATTCCGGCATCCCCCGATCGGTTCGGCCGGACGGTCATTCACCGCACATTACGCACTGATGACGACGGAGCGGAATCGCTTGTTCACGCTGCGAGATCGCGCTCTCTCGAAAGCCGAGAATTATTCTCACCGGAGTTGTCCAGGGTCGAATGTCACTGAGTATCATTCCGCCTTACCTGGTGTCCCAATCGGCGTTGATCAATACGCACAGTGATCGGCGCCGGGTGCGCCCTCTCGATCACGAACGATCACGAACGCAGCGGAGGACCGTTGAGACCGAGTGTCCCGGAAATTTTTGCCCCGGCATTGATCCCGGCGGGGCACCCCGGCCGTATCTCAGGCGACGGGGAAAGGTCCGGGCGGAGGTATCGATGCATGCGGTGGCCGAGGATCGGCTCGCGCCGGAGAGGGTGCTAGTGATGGCACGGCAACATTCCGGTGGTAGGTGGCAGGCTCTCGACGGTGGTGGCAGTGGCAACCAGCGGGACGAGGGCACGACTATCCCGAGGCAGGGTCCGCGGCACCAGTCGGCTCCGAACAGCACGCCGAGTCACGAGGACACCCTCGTGCGGATGCTGTACGAAGAGCACGCCGGCCCCCTGCTGATGTTCGTTCTGCGGCTGACCGGCGGAGACCGGCAGCGCGCCGAGGACATCGTGCAGGAGACGCTGCTGAGGGCGTGGCGCAACGCGCACCGCCTCGGCGCGCAGGGTCAGCAGTCGCTGAGGCCGTGGCTGGTGACGGTGGCCCGTCGCATCGCCATCGACGAGCATCGCAGTGCCAACGCCCGCCCCGCCGAGACGTACGATCGGGAGCTGGAGAGCTTCCCGACGACGTCCGACGAGACCGACAAGGTTCTGCAGTCGATGACCGTGTCGGACGCGCTCCGGCAGCTCAGCCATTCGCATCGGGAGATCCTCATCGAGACCTACTTCCGCGGCCGCACCGTCCCGGAAGCGGCCGAGGCGCTCAACCTGCCACTCGGCACCGCCAAGTCGCGGGTCTACTACGCGCTGCGTGCCCTGCGCACCGCGCTTCAGCAGCGGGGGGTGACGGAATGACGCAGGATCAGCACTACGACGTCGCCTCCTACGCCCTCGGCATCCTCGACGACCGTGACGCGGCCCGTTTCGAGGACCACCTGATCGAGTGCGCGCAGTGCGCGTACGAGCTGGAGTCGTTCGTCGAGGTGGCGGACGTTCTCTCGACGGTCGACGGTGAGGCCTTCGTGGCCGCCGAGCAGGCTGAGCGGGACGCCACCGTGCTGCACAAGATGCTGGGCGAGGTGGGTGCCGAGCGCCAGCGCGCCAACAGCCGCCGGCTCTACGCCCTGGCCGCCTCGGTGGTGGTCTTCGCGATGCTGTCGATCGGCGCGCTGTTCGCCGGCGGGCAGTGGCTGGGTGGCGGAGACTCCGGCACCGCCCCGGAGAGCACCGCGGGCCGGCAGAACCAGCTCGACCCGCTGCCGAACGGCGACATCGGCCTCGGTGGCACCAAGCTGCCGGGTGACAACTACAACGGGACCGACTCGCGGACCAACGTCAGCCTGATCGTCGGTCTGCAGAAGAAGGACTACGGCACGCAGATCTCCTACGCCGTCGGTGGTATCGAGGGCTCGAAGACCTGCACGCTGTGGGTGGTGCGTACCAACGGGGTCAAGGAGAAGGTCTCCGGCTGGACCGTCCCCGAGGGCAAGGGCTGGGGCACCGCCGCCAACCCGGCTCCGCTGATGCTCCAGACGGCCACCGAGATCCCGCGGGAAGAGATCGCCCACGTCCAGGTGGAGGAGACCAGCGCCTCCGGTTCCTCGAAGACCCTGGTTCGCGTTCCGTAATCGTACGGCCACGGAAATGGCCCGGCCGCTTCGGCGGCCGGGCCATTTCGCATGCCGGGGATCTTCCTTTTACGTACGCCGGTGCCGGAAGGTTCAACCGAAAAAACATTGATTTGATCGACCCGAATGTTCAACCGACTTCGCACCCTCCCCGTACTACTGCCCGGAATGGCCAGTAGCCATGAAACACCGGGAGGGGCAACGTGGTACCGGAGAAGCGCAAGTTGATGGTCGTAGGCGCAGCGCTGGCGGCGGTGTTCACGTTGTCCGCATGCGCCCCGGCCGGATACCAGGCGGCCGACTACGGCAACGCCGCCGAGCCCGCGTCCAACGATGTCGTGGCCACGCCGGGGGCGACCGCCGGAGCCGAGCCCGAGGTGGACTCCACCGCCGAGGCGGCCGCGCCGGGTGACTCCGCCGACGACGAGGCGAACGTTCCCGAGATCAGCGAGGAGCTGACCACCACCGCGCTCACCTCCAAGAAGGTGAAGCTGATGGGCACCACGGTCCAGGACCAGGACGGCTTCGTGCTGTACCGGTTCGACAAGGACCAGGACGACCCGTCGAAGTCGAACTGCAACGGCGACTGCGCCAAGATCTGGCCGGCCGCGCTCACCAACGACGGTGAGCCCACGCTCAAGGGCGTCGACAAGTCCCTCGTCGGCACGGTCACCCGGGCCGACGGCACCAAGCAGCTCACCCTCAAGGGCTGGCCGCTCTACCGCTACATCGGCGACAAGAAGCCCGGCCAGTGGAAGGGCCAGAACGTCAGCGGCACCTGGTTCGTGATCCAGCCGAACGGCACCAAGAACCTCACCTGCCTCCCCGCGATCTCGAAGCCGGTCGCGCCGCCGAAGGACGACACCTCGGGCGACGCGGGTAGCGATGCCGAGTCGGGCAGCGACTACAGCTACTGATGATCTGGCATAGGCACTGGAAGGTTGGAGGAGAAGAGATGAAGGCCCGCCGCATCCCCCGATGGCTGGTCGGCACCCTGGCCCTGTCCCTGGCGTTCATTCTGGCGCCGGCCGGGGCGGCTCACGCCGCTGACGAACCCGTGCCCGTGCCGCCGAACACCGGACTGACCAACAAGGGCACCGGTGTGGTCAGCGCCGCGGACCGCGACTTCATCATCAAGGTCCGCCTGGCGGGGCTCTGGGAGATCCCGGCCGGCAACATGGCCCAGGAGAAGTCCGAGGACCCGAACGTCATCAAGATCGGCAAGGCGATCGCCGAGCAGCACGTCGCGCTCGACAACCTGGACCGCGCGGTGGCCAAGCAGCTGGGTATCAGCCTGCCGAACCAGCCGAACGGCGCCCAGCAGGCCTGGCTGAACGAGATGAAGACGGCTGCCACCCCGCAGCAGTTCGACCAGATCTTCATCGACCGGCTGCGTGCCGCGCACGGCAACATCTTCCCGGCGATCGGCACCATCCGCGCCACCACGCGCAACGACTCGGTCCGCAAGCTCGCGCAGCAGACCAACCAGTTCGTGATGACGCACATGACGCTGCTGGAGAGCAGCGGGATCGTCGACTACGCCGCGCTCCCCACGGCGGCGCCGCCGGCCAACCCGGGCCAGGGTCCCGTCCCGATCGACAACCAGATGCTGGTTGCCGCCACCGAGGGCGAGAACATGCCCGGCCTCAGCAACACCGTAATCCTGTTGGTCCTCGCTGCCGCGCTGGTGGTCGGGGTCGTCACGACCATGCGCATCTTCCGCGCGCGGTAGGTCTCAACACATCGCCAACGGCGACAAAGAAAGGTGTCACCCATGCGAAGGTCAAAGTACCGGCGCCCCAGTTCGTCCCCGGCTTGGTTCAGCGGCCGGCGGCGGGTCGTCGTCATCGGTGCCGCCGCGCTGGCGGCGTTCGGTGGCGTGGTGACGGTCACTCAGATCTCGAGTGCGAGCACCGAACGCACCCAGCAGCGTGCCCTGGCCGCCTGCGACGACCTGGAGGCCCCGAACCGGGCGCAGCTGTCGACGCAGACCCGGAAAGGCACGTACACCACGAACAACGGCCGGGTCACGCAGCACGCGGACGACGGCGCCGGCGACGTGGCCACCACCGCCCAGGTGCGGGCCCGCTGCCGGGACTGGGTGGTGAAGAACGTCTCGGACGAGACCGAGGCCACCACGCAGGCGCGCCGTGGCGGCGGCCGTGGCAACGGCGGTAACAACGGCGGCGGCAACAACAACGGTGGCGGCCAGAACAACGGCGGCAACCAGGGCGGCAACGGTGGCGAGGCCAGCGCCGAGCCGACCGACGCCGCGAGCGAGCCCGCCGAGGACGGCCAGAACGGCGGCGGCGAGAACAACGGCGAGAACAACGGCGGCGGCGAGAACAACGGCGGCGGCGAGAACAACGGCGGCGGCGAGAACAACGGCGGCGGCGAGAACAACGGCGGCGGCGAGAACAACGGCGGCGAGCAGGGTGGCGACCAGGGCAACAACGGTGGCGACCAGGGCGGCGACCAGGGCAACAACGGTGGCGACAACGGCAACAACGGTGGCGACCAGGGTGACAACGGCGGCGACCAGGGCGGCGAGGAGCCGGCTCCGGCCCCGACCACCCCGCCGCCCGGTGCCGGCCTCGGTGTCCTGACCAACTCCTGCGAGACCTCGAACCTGGAGGCGCACGACGGCTTCCAGCGTGGCGAGCGGTGCGTCTCCACCGAGTTCGGTGAGGTCGCGGCGGCGGCGAACAACTCGACGCTGCTGATCACCAACGCGCCCCGCAACGTCAACCGGAACCAGCCGTTCACCATCCAGGTCAGCACCCGCAACCTGATCCGGGACCGCTTCCTCGCGGCCGGTCAGGGTGGTTACTACGTGGAGAGCTCGGTCCTGCAGAACGGCCTGGTCCGCGGTCACTTCCACACCGCGTGCCGGATCCTGCAGAACGGCAACCAGGCCCCCGCTCCGGAGCCGGTCCCCGAGTTCTTCGTGGCGACCGAGGACAGCCGTGGTGGCGCTCAGCCGGACACCGTCGCCATCCAGGTGCCGGGTCTGCCCAACTCGGGCAACTACCAGTGCTCCTCGTGGGCGGGTGACGGTTCGCACCGTGTCCCGATGATGGAGCGCGCCAACCAGACGCCGGCCTTCGACTCGGTGCGAGTCCGCGTCCGGTAACAGCAGTCAGCGGAACCGCTCGCCGTCGAAGCCGGAACCGACCCGGACCGGGTCTTCCCCTGTGACCCGGTCCGGACCCCCCTTCGCTACGGCGTCGTCCAACCCCCTGCCGGACGAGCAGACGGTGGACGGTTCCGAGGTGACCGGACCTTTCTCGGGTGTCCGGTCACCACACCGCCCGATGGCCCTGACCCTGGAGCAAGGTCAGGGCCATCGGCATGTCCGCGTTCAGTGGCATAGTGACCCGGTGACCGTGACCCGCAGGCTGACGCCACCCGAGCGGTACGCCTTCGGCGCCTCGGTGCGGCCGCTCCTGGTCCCGAAACACGACCCGTGTGGCAGGTTCGGCGAGGACGGGTTCCGGCTCGCCATGCGTACCCCCCAGGGTCCCGCCTCGCTGCACCTGGCCCGGGTCGGCGGTGAGCTGGAGGCGACCGCCCACGGTCCCGGGGCGGAGTGGGCCGCCGACCGGGCGGACGCGATCGCCGGGCTGCGCGACGACGTCAGCGACTTCCCGGCGCTGGCCGCGCGTCATCCGCTGGTCGGGCGCCTGGCCAGGACATTCTCCGGGGTACGCCTCCCGGCCACCGCCCAGGTCTTCCCGCGGTTGCTGAGGGCGATCCTGGAGCAGAAGGTGACCGGCACGGAGGCGCACCGGTCGTACCGCGCGGTCTGCCGCCGTTTCGGGGAGCCCGCCCCCGGCCCGGCCGGTCTGGTGCTGCCACCGGACCCGGAGGCGGTGGCGGCCACCGCCTACTGGGAGTTCCATCCGTTCGGGGTCGAGCAGCGCCGCACCGAGGCGCTGTTGCGGGCGGCGCGGGTGGCCGCCCGGCTGGAGCGTTGTGTGGACGCGGCCGAGGCGACGGCCCGGATGACGGCGCTGCCGGGGATCGGGCCGTGGACGGCGGCGGAGACGGTCCGGTTCGTCTTCGGGGACGCGGACGCGGTGAGCGTGGGTGACTTCCACATCCCGAACACGGTGGCGTTCGCGCTGGCCGGTGAGGCCCGGGGCACCGATGAGCGGATGCTGGAGCTGCTGGAGCCGTTTCGGGGGCATCGGGGCCGGGTCTGTGATCTGCTCGCGCTGGGCGGTGTCACGGCGCCGAAGTTCGGTCCGCGGATGCCGCTGCGGTCGTTCTCCCGGTTCTGATCCGATCCGCTGGGTAAATTGTTCGGAATGTGTGGTTCGTCCCGAAGGGCATCTCGGTGGACGGCATTCCGATCCTCCTGTTGGTGATGGTCGCCGTGGTGGCCACCGGCGTCGAGCCGATGCTGATCCCACTGCGCTGGGCCCTGCTGCGCGCCGGTGTCACCCGGCGCGGCCGGCCCGGTGAGGCCACCGCGGAGCAGATCCGGGCCCTGGCCGCCGGCCAGCGGGACTTCTCGGCCGGGCAGCGCACCATCATCTCCGGCGCGTTCACCATCGCCGACCGGAACCTGCGCGAGATCCTGGTGCCCCGCCGGGACGTGCTGACCCTGGCCAGTGGCCGGCCGGCGGCCGGTGCGCTGCGCGCGCTGATCGACGGCGGGCACTCCCGGGCCCCGGTGGTCGGCCCGGCCGGGCTGGACGACGTGGTCGGCGTGGTGCATCTGCGCGACCTGGTCGGGGTGGCCGGCCCGGTCGACGGGGTGGCCCGGCCGCCCCTGCTGCTGCCGGCCACCCTGCGGGTCTCGGACGCCCTGGAGCGGTTGCGCGCCGAACGCCAGCCGCTGGCCCTGGTGGTCGACGAGCTGGGCGCGGTGGACGGCATCGTCACCATGGAGGACCTGGTCGAGGAGATCGTCGGGGAGATCTACGACGAGACCGACACCGACGCCGCGCCGACCGTACGGGAACCGGACGGCTCGCTGCTCATGCCGGGCTCGTTCCCGATCCACGACCTGCCCGGTGTCGGCCTGCACGGGCATCCGGGGGAGGAGGGCGACTACACCACGGTGGCCGGCATGGTGCTGGCCAAACTCGGGCACATCCCGACCGGGCCGGGCGAGGTGGTGACGTTGCGCGAGTTCACCGCCGAGGTGACCGAGGTGACCGGGCGGGCGATCACCGGACTGCGGGTGCGGGCCCGCGACTGACGCGGTGTGCGACGCCCCGGCACCGGCGGGAATAGTGTCTCGTCCATGACAGAGTCGTCTGGCGCCTACGAATACCTGGACAACGTTGACCCCCGGGAGCGGGCCCGGCTTGAGGCGGTGCGCCGCTACCGGCTGGTCGATCAGCCGGTGGAGGAGGCGTACGACCGGATCGCCTTCATCGCCGGAGCCCTCTTCGGCACCCCGATCGCCACCGTCTCCCTGGTCGAGCGGGACCGGGTGTGGCTGGCCGCCTGCCAGGGCCTGACCGGGGTCCGGCAGCTCGGCAAGGAGCCCGGGCTGTGCGCCTCGGTGATCGCCCAGGACGACGTCTACGTGATCAACAACGCCGCGGTGGACCCCCGCACCCTGGAGCATCCGCTGGTCCGCGGTGACCTGGGCCTGCGGTTCTACGCCGCCGCCCCGATCCGCACCCACGACGGCTACCGGCTGGGCACCGTCAACGTGATCGACAGCGTGCCCCGGGAGGCGAACGACCGTCAGCTCAAGGCCCTGGCCAACCTCGCCGAGATCGTCGCCGACGAACTGGAGCTGCGGCTGATGGTGATCCGCAGCGCGGCCGCCGAGCAACGGATGCGCGAGACGGTGAACTGATCACCCGAAGTGGGTAATCCTTCGGGCATGATCTGGAACCTGCTCCGCCGCATCGTCCTGACCGCCGTCCTCGTCCCGCTCGGTGTCGCCGGAGCCCGCAAGCTCAGCGACACCGTCGAGCGCCGCCGGGGGCCGAACAATCGTGCTTCCCGCCTGCTCAGGCAGGGTGCCGACACCGCGCAGACCCTGTTCGGCCGGAAGCCGAAGCGTCGCCGCTTCGGATTCCGCTGATTGGTTTTCCGTTCGGTCGGGTAACGGCGGCGGACATGCGAACCCCCCGCACCATCGCCGTCGTCGCCCACCAGCGGAAGACCCTCGGTGGCGGACTCGACGAACTGCGCCGCCTCCTCACCGGTCGCGGCATCGAGAAACTCCTCTGGTACGAGGTGCCGAAGAGCCGCAAGGCCCCGAAGAAGGTGCGCAAGGCCGTCCAGGCCGGAGTGGACCTGCTGGTGGTCTGGGGCGGTGACGGCATGGTCCAGCGCACCCTGGACGTGCTGGCCCAGGACAAGAAGGGCCGGAAGACGCCGGTCGCGATCATGCCGGCCGGCACCGGCAACCTGCTGGCCGGCAACCTGGGCATCCCCACCGACCTGGAGAAGGCGGTGGAGATCGCCTTCACCGGCGAGCGCCGCAGCCTCGACCTGGGGCGCCTGGACGGCGAGCACTTCGCCGTGATGGCCGGGGTGGGCTTCGACGGCGCCATGATCAAGGATGCCGACGGCGCCCTCAAGGACCGGCTCGGCAAGCTCTCCTACGTCTGGACCGGTCTGCGCCACGTCAACGGCGACACCCCGCGTGCCAAGATCCGGATCGACGGCACGGACTGGTTCGACGACGAGGCCAGCTGCGTCCTGATCGGCAACGTCGGCACCATCCACGCCGGGATCGAGGCCTTCGACGACGCCTCACCGACCGACGGCTGGCTCGACGTCGGCGTCGCCACCGCGCACAACGCGCTCCAGTGGGCCCGCACCCTGGGCACGATGGCGGTCACCCGGTCGGACAACTCGCCGTTCGTCCGCACCACCAGGGCCCGCCGGATCGACGTCACGCTGGAGTCGAAGATGGAATACGAACTGGACGGCGGCGACCGCGCCAAGACCCGCAAGTTCACCGCGGAGGTCGTCCCCGAGGCGGTCCGGGTCTGCGTGCCCAAACCCCGGGAACCCCGCTGACGGTACGCCTACCCCTCCCACGACCGCAGCGGCCCGCCCCGTGGCCACCCCGCGAGGCGGGCGCCGGGCCCGGACCGTGCCGCGACCGCCGGGCGTGAGCGCGGGGAGACGGCATGCCACCGGGGTGGCACGGACCGCGCAGCGGCGCGGCACCCCAGCCCGCGTGGTCACTCGCGGTGCGGATCGCGCCAGAGGTCGCCACGGTGTGGTGGTCGCCGGCCCGCGTGGTCACTCGCGGTGCGGATCGCGCCGGAGGTTGCCACGGTGCGGTTTTCGCGGGCCCGCGTGGTCACTCGCGGTGCGGATCGCGCCGGAGGTTGCCACGGTGCGGTGGTTGCCGGCCCGTGTGGTCACTTGTGGTGCGGATCGCGCCGGAGGTTGCCACGGTGCGGTGGTTGCCGGTCTGTGTGGTCACTTGTGGTGCGGATCGCGCCGCTGTGCGGCACACGGGGTGGGGGCCGCACGTTTTCGGGGTGGCGGGGCCGAACGGTGGATGGTTACCGGCGGGCCGCTGCGATTACCTGACGCTCACACCGGGGCGGAACCGGTGGGGCGAACGGGGGTGGCATGACCGGGCGGTACGTGATGGCAGCCGGCGAGGTGGTCCGGCTGCTGGACGCGATCGACGCGTACCAGGTGGAGGTCAGCCTCAGCGGCGGCTGGGCGGTCGACGCGCTCCTCGGCGAGCAGACCAGGGAACACTCCGATCTGGACCTGTGGGCGCCGGCCGGGCACCTGGAGTGGCTGTTCCGGGCGCTGGCCGGATGCGGGGTCGACCGGGTGTTCCCATGGCCCGGCGACCGCCCGTGGAACTTCGTCCTGCACGACGGCGACCGGCTCCGCGTCGACCTGCACCTGTTCGAGCGGTTGCCGGACGGCCGGCTGCACTACGGTTCGGCGGTCGACGGGGTCACCGTCCCGGCCGAGGCGCTCGGCGGGTGCGGGGAGATCGCCGGCCGGACGGTCCGGTGCGAGGCGCCGGAGTGGGCGGTGCGCTGGCACACCGGCTATCCGCCCCGGGCCGCCGACCGGCACGACGTGCCGCTGCTCTGCTCCCGCTTCGAGATCCCGCTCCCACCCGAGTTCAGCTGACCGCCGGGAAGGCCGCCGACGGGAAGGCCGCCGGCGGGAAAGCCGACGGCCGGGACGCCCACGGTGACCGCGGGCTCAGCTGACCTGCTGCCACCAGCCGTCGACCGCGGGCGGGTTGTCCACGTCGATCCGCTCTCCCGGCCGGGGCACCGCCAGCTTCACCCCGCGGGCCTTGGCCTCCCGCCAGGTCCGGTCGGCCGGCTCGGCCCACTCGTGCAGGGCCAGGTTGAACGTCGCCCAGTGCACCGGCACCATCAGGCCGCCCCGCACGTCCTCGTGGGTGGCCACCCCGTCCTCGGGGGTCATGTGGATGTCCGGCCAGGCGTCCCCGTACGCCCCGACCTGCACCAGTGTCGCGTCGAACGGCCCGTGTTCGGCCCCGATCGCGGCGAAGCCGGGGAAGTAGCCGGTGTCGCCGGAGTAGAACACCTTCCGGGTCGGCCCGCTGATCACCCAGCTGGCCCAGAGTGTCTCGTCCCGGCTGAGCCCGCGCCCGGAGAAGTGCCGGGCGGGGGTGGCGGTGAGTTCGATCCCGGCGACGGTGGCCGACTCGTTCCAGTCCAGTTCGACGATCCGGCCGGCCGGCACGCCCCAGCTCTCCAGGTGCGCGCCCACCCCGAGCGGCACCAGGAAGCGGGCCGCCTGGAGGTCGACCAGGGTGCGGATGGTGGCCATGTCGAGGTGGTCGTAGTGGTCGTGGGAGATCACCACGGCGTCGATCGGGGGCAGTTCGCGCAGCGGCACCGGCGGCTCGTGCAGGCGCCGTGGCCCGGCCAGCCGGGACGGCGAGCAGCGGTCGCTCCAGACCGGGTCGAGCAGCACCCGGCGGCCCTCGATCTCGACGAGTGCCGAGGAGTGCCCGTACCAGGTGATGTGCAGTCCCCGCGCGTCGCCGCCGGGAGCCGGGGTGACCACCGGGATCGGCTGGTGCGGCCGCCGCGAGTCGCGGTCGGTGGCCGCGGCGAGCGCCAGGCGTGGCATCGAGCCGGCGACCACCTGGGAGGCGGGGACGGTGTTGTGGAATCTGCCCTCGGAGTACTGCGGCGACCGCTGGATCCGCTCCCGGCGGGCGCCACTCGCCCGGGCGCCGAGCTGGGCGGGCACATCGCGGGCGGCCCACACCGCCGCGGCGCCGAGAGCCAGGGCGATGACGGTACGGGTACGCGTTCGTTTGGCCATGGTCTCCAGTCTGGCCCGCGCAGGTTGCGCCTTGCCACCGGTCCCCTCAGCAAGTCCTCAGCAAGCCACGGTATGGCAGACTGCCGCGGTGACGCTCGACACCCTTCAGGCGCAGAACCATCTCATCGTGCGCCAGCGCATACGTCTCATGGTCAACCAGTACGAGGTCCACGCGGTCACGCCCGACGGGCAGGAGGCCGGCGTTCTCGCGTTCGCCCAGCAGAAGCGGCTGGCGTTCAAGGAGCAGGTGACCCTCTACACCGACGAGACCAAGCAGGTTCCGCTGCTCGGTTTCAAGGCGCGGCAGGTCATCGACCTCGGAGCCACCTACGATGTGACCGACGCGAACGGGCAGCCCATCGGCCTGTTCCGGAAGAACTTCGGGGCCTCCCTGCTGCGGTCCAGCTGGGTGGTGGAGCAGCCCGGGATCGGCGAGATCACCGGCATGGAGCGCAACCAGTGGGTGGCGATCCTGCGCCGCTTCGTCGACTCGCTGTCCTGGCTGCCGTACCACTTCGACTTCGCCATCCAGGGGCGGCCGGCGTTCTCGGTGGTGCGCAAGTGGGGTCTGCGGGACACCTACCAGGTCAGCATCCACGACCCGAATCTGGACCGCAGGCTGGTCGTGGCGATGGCCGTCGCACTGGACGCTCTGCAGAGTCGGTAGATTCCACGGGCATGGACGACCCCCGTGCCCAGCGACTCTTCGGCGACAGCCTGGTGGCCCCCGGTGATCTGGCGTCGAGCCCGTTCCGGGTGGACCGGGACCGGATCGTCAGCTCCTCGTTCCTGGCCCGTCTGGCCGGCGTCACACAGGTGATCAGTCCCGGCGGGGCCGGGCTGCTGGTGCACAACCGGCTCACCCACAGTCTCAAGGTGGCGCAGGTGGGCCGGGCCATCGCCGAGCGGTTGCGGGCCGCCGATCCGGAGTTGTCCGACAAGCTCGGCGGGTGCGACCCGGACGTGGTGGAGGCGGCGGCGCTGGCCCACGACCTCGGGCACCCGCCGTTCGGGCATCTCGGCGAGCGGATCCTGGACCGGCTGGCCCGCAACCGGCTGGGGCTGCGGGACGGGTTCGAGGGCAACGCCCAGTCGTACCGGATCGTCACCAGCACCGAGATCCGCGGCCAGGCCACCATCGGGCTGAACCTGACCAACGCGGTCCGCGCGGCGATCCTGAAGTACCCGTGGACCCGTCTCACCCACCCCGATCCGCACCCGCGGTTCATGGATCCGCCGCCGCGCGGTGCGGCCACGGTTCCCGACGATCCGGACGGCGGTTCGCTCAAGTTCGGCGCCTACTCGACCGAGATCGCCGACGTGCGGGCCGCCCGGGCGCCGTTCGCCGGCCGGGTCGCCGACTGGCAGCAGACCGTCGAGGCCTCGGTGATGGACACCGCCGACGACATCGCCTACGCCATCCACGACCTGGAGGACGTGCACCGGGTCGGTGTCCTGCAGCAGGGCGCGGTGGCCACCGAGCTGATGGCCTGGCAGCGCTGGGGCCCGGAGTCGGACGCCAACCGGGCCGGCGGCGCGATCGAGTCGCTGCGCCGCCAGCTGCACCGCAAGGACGGCTGGATCGCCGACGACTCGGCGTTCGCCGACGCGGTCGAGCTGGTCCGCGCCGAGCTGGTGGACGGCCTGCTGGCCCGCCCGTTCGACGGCTCGCTGGAGTCCGAGGCCCGGGTGGCCGCCTTCTCCGCGAACTGGACCCGCCGCCTGGTCGAGTCGGTCGAGATGATCGGCCAGCCGGCTGTGCGCAGCGGTCACGTCCAGCTGTCCCGGGCCCAGTGGCACGAGGTGCAGATCCTCAAGTTCGTCCAGAACCGGTTCGTCCTGGAGCGCCCCGACCTGGCCCTGCACCAGCGCGGTCAGGGCCGGCTGCTGGCCTCGCTGGTGGAGGCCCTGCTGTCCTGGCTGACCGACCCGGACGAGGCCCAGCGTCTCCCGCGCCGGCTCCGGGACCTGGTCGAGCTGGCCGAGAGCGAGCTGCCGCCGGGCACCCCGGAGCGGGTGCAGCGGGCCCGCGGCCGGGCGGTGATCGACTTCGTGGCGGGACTGACCGACAGCCAGGCGGTGGGCCTGATGGAGGCGCTGTCCGGCCGGTCCCGCCAGCTCTGGACCGACGCGCTGGTGTTATGACCCGACGTGTTTCTCACCCCGGCGCAGCAGGACCGCGTTGAAGGTCAGGCCCTTCAGCGCGACGGTGCCCAGGCCCTCCTCGAACGCCTCCGGCACCTCCCACCCGGCACCGAGCGCGTCGTAGAAGCCTCTGGTGAACTCGATCGCGGCCGGGTCGGCGAGCGGGCCGTCGGCGGCGATGGTGAACTCGGTGC
Organism: Actinoplanes sp. G11-F43; assembly: GCF_050589265.1. Lineage (NCBI taxonomy): Bacteria > Bacillati > Actinomycetota > Actinomycetes > Micromonosporales > Micromonosporaceae > Actinoplanes > Actinoplanes sp. G11-F43. The sequence continues at coordinate 342,840 of NZ_JBNZCE010000017.1, read as the reverse complement.
CGATCGAGCTGATCGTGCCCACCGACAGCGAGTAGCAGGCGTTCAGCACCGCGACCCGGATCCCGCGCCGGGCGAAGAGACCGGCCAGCGCGGTGCTGGACGGCTGGAAGATCTGCCCGGCGTCGTCCTCGAAGACCAGCCCCCGCCGGGTGCCGTGCCCGGAGAAGTGCACGATGTCGAACGGCCGGCGCAGCAGGGCCCGGCGCAGGTCGTCGATGGTGGCCGCGTTCAGCGTCTCGATGTCGATCCGGTCCCGGTCGGCGGAGAGCGCCACCGACTGCCGCAGCGTCCGGTCCTCCTCACCGAGGCGTAACGGCTCGCTGCCGCGCGGGTTGGCGCAGGCGAGCAGGATGCCCAGCCGGGGCGCCGGCTCCCCGGTTTCGTGGCTTCGGTGGAACGAGCCGATCACCGTGCTGCGGTTGACGACGGTGGCCCCGTCGCCGATGTTGCTGAAGACGTCGCCGGTCACGGTCGGGGTGTCCATTCGTTCGACGTTGACCACCCCGGCGTGCACCGAGACGAACACCGGCCGTCCGGAGGTGCCGGGGCGGGGCGGCAGTCGCCAGGCGGACGCCGCCTCGGCCGCGTCCATGGTCTCGGCCAGCAGCCGCAGAGCGGGCGGGACCACCGGCAGCCCGTACAGGTACCGCAGATCCCAGCGGGTGTTGTCCAGCGTGGTGACGTTGCGCCAGGCGACGTCCAGCTCGGCTGGTTCGGGGGCGACCACCACGTGCGAGACCTCACGGTCGTCGCGGGGCGCGCAGATCGTCGCCGCCACCCGGCTGACCAGGGTGGGCGGCAGCGGCCCGGGCGCGGCCAGGGTGATCCGGGTGCGGAAGACGGCGGACTGGTAGTGCTGCCACGACTCGGCGAAGAGCCGGGCCGCGTACGCCGCGAACGGGTCGGCGGCCAGCTCGTGGCTGTGCATCCGCAGCGGGCTCCGCGCGCTCCGGCCGGGCACCGCCAGCCGGCCGTACCGGGTGGCCAGATCGGCGAGCATGCCGACGAACGGGGCGGGCGGCGCGAACGGCTCCAGCCCGACCGTCAGCATGAACGGCTCGGGCAGGTCGGCGACACTCTGCCAGAGCGGATCCCAGCTGGCCGCGCCCGCCGCCAGCCGGGGCACGGCCAGGTAGTAGGCCACCCCGGCGTCCGGGCGGGCCGGCTGCCCGGCCCGGATCTGCTTGCGCACCTCGACCAGGCCGGCCGGATGCACCCGGAACGGCTCCAGCAGCCCGCGGATCTCGTCCACCGCGTCGACCGGGGTGGCCCGCACGTGCGCCGGCAGGGCACCGAGCCGGTCCCGCAGCCGCAGTGCCGCCTCGACCGCGGCGTCCACGGCCGGCGCGAACACCCGGCCGAGCAGCACACAGCGCAGCCCCTCGCCGGGCCGGTGCAGGTAGCGCAGCTCCAGCCGGGCCCCGGCGGCCGGATCCCACAGGCCGGCCAGCCAGCCCGCGTCGGCCAGGGCCGCCTCGGCCCGGCGGTCCTCCCCGGTGCCGTCACCGGACTCCCGGCCCGGCACCGGCTCCACCAGCAGGGCCACCCACGCGTGGCAGCCGTGCGGGCCGGCCGAGGTCAGCACACCCCCGGCCGGCCCGTCGTCGTCCGGGGCCGCCAGCAGATCCCGGTCCGGTTTCGCGGTCATCCGCCTCAGCCCTGGTCAGGGGCGCCCGGTCGGCCACCCATCCGGGGCGGGCCGCCGGCCGGACCGGTCGCGACCGGCGGGGCACCGGCCGACACCGACTCGATCGGGACGTCGTAGCCGAACGTGGCCGCCAGCGGCACCTCGATGTTCTCGACGGCCGCGTCCACACCCTCACGCACCGCCGAGTGCACCGCCTCGCGCATCGCCCGGACCCGCTCGGTGCGCAGCATCTGGTTGACGATGCCGGTCCGGCCGAGCATCGAGCCGATCAGGTCCTTGAAGAACTGGACGATGAGCGCGATGCCGCGGCGTTCCCGCCACATCGTCCAGCCGACGTAGAGCGACGTGCCGAAGGCGAACACCGAGACGTACGCGATGTACGTGCGCTCCGTGACGATCAGCCGGTTGTTGACCGACTCGGCCAGCACGTCACTGCGGATCCGCCGGGCGGTCACCGCGACCGGGATCCGGCGCCGGGCCAGCGACTGGTAGATCGCGGCGTACGACGACTCGGCGGCCGCTGCCTTGCCCTCGATCAGGGTCTTCCACTCGGCGACCGGCTCCTGGATGTTCAGCAGGAGCAGCAGCACCAGGAACACGATGATCCCCAGCACCGTGCCGACCAGGCCCAGGCCGGTGGAGAGGGCCAGCCCGTCGAGGGTCTCGCTGCCGAGCAGAGTCAGCAGGGAGAGCAGGGTGAACACCAGCCAGACCAGCCCGCCGCCGAACGCCGCGTACAGCCACAGCCGGAACAGCACCATGAACGGCACCGACTCGTCGAGCGACAGTTCGGTCGCGGTGAACTTGAGCGTCTGCGTGCGGTAGGCGATGTCCTCCTCGGGCGGGCCCGATCGATCGCCCATCGGATATGAGTGGGTCACTGCGTCTCCTCCTAGTACCCGAGCGCGATGCGCATCGCGCCGTCGTCCCCGATTGCGGCGCTGCCGCTGATGTCGATCGGGACGGTGCCGGACTCGGACTTCTCGGCGCCGCCGAACTCGGTGTATGTGGTGGTGTAGGCGGCCGCCCCGGCCGTGGCGGTGCTGAACCGCACCGCGGATCGCCCGGACTCCGCCGGGGTCAGCTGAAGCTGTGGAGCGGTCGTGACGGTCCAGGTGGTGGTCTGGCTCCAGGCCAGCGACGGGGCCTGGAGCGGGCACCGGTACGAGGCGGTGAAGCCCTGCGGGTTGACACAGTTCGTGTCCAGGTAGCGCTCGACGGTCTCCTGGACGGCCGCCGCCGCGCCCGGGGCGATCTCCAGCGGGGCCAGGTCGATCTCGGCCGTGGTGCCCCGCTGGCCGGTCTCGTAGACGGCCGTCCGGCTGGCCCCCGCGAACAGGCTGTTGCCGGTGGTCGCGGCGGTGTAGCGGCCGGGCAGCACCGGGGTGCCGCGGGACGCGCCGACCGAGATCCCGTTCACCGTCAGGTCCATCCCCTCGGGCAGCCGCACCGCCAGGTACAGGAACGGGTCCTCCAGCCGGTACGGAGTCTCCTCGTCCCCGGTCTCGCTGACCGCGAAGTCCTGTTCGAGGGTCTGCTCGCCGATCCGGTACGAGGCGGTCACCACCGAGTACCGCCCGTCGCCGGTCAGATCCTGGGTGGACTTGACGGCCAGATCGGCCGGCCGGTCCGCCTCGGCCGCCAGGGCCGCCGGGATCAGCAGCGGCGCCCTCTCCGTGGCGAACGACATGTCGGCCAGCGCCAGCGCGGCGGCGGTGTCACCGGCTGCCAGATGCTCGAAGTACTGCTCGACGGTGCCGGCCGGGCTCGGTGGAGCCGGCCGCAGCACCAGGAAGGCGATCAGCGCCAACACCAGCACCGCGCCGCCCGCGCCGATCCGCTGCCAGGTGCGGCGGCTCAGGTTCAGGTTCAGCTCCGGGCCGGAGGTCACCCGGGCCGGCTCGAAGTGGTGGACCGACCCGTTGAGGATCGGCGCCCGCTGGACGGCCGGGGATCTCGCCGGCGCGCCGGTCAACGGCGAGCCGCAGTGCGGGCAGGGCCCGGCGGACCCGGGACTGATCTGCCCGCATCGCCGGCAGAGCGTCGGAGTGCCACTCGTCGGTACGTTCATCCGCCCACCGATCCTCCCGTCGGCGCCCTTCGTGGCCGACGTCCTCATCGATGTCTGACGGACGGGAATTCCCGGACCACCGGATCCGGCCCGGCAGCCGCCGGACGGTCCGCCGGAAACGCCCACCTCGCGGGGACGAGACGGGACGATCCGCTGCGGTCGTGGAGGTGCCGGGCGTACCGGAAAATGTTCTAGATCAGTAACCCGCCGGTGACCCGCAGGTTCTGGCCGGTGAGCCAGGCGCTGTCCGGGCCGGCCAGGAAGGCGACCACCGCGGCCACGTCCGGCGGCCTGCCGAGACGGCGCAGGGCGGTGAACGCGGCGGTCTGCTCCAGTGCCTCCGGGGTGTTCGTGTCGCGGAGCATGTCGGTGTCGGTCGCGCCGGGGGAGACCGTGTTGACGGTGATGCCGCGCGGGCCGAGCTCCCGGGCGGCGACCGCGGTGACCTGCTCCAGGGCGGCTTTCCCGGCGCAGTAGAGGGCCAGGCCGGGCGCCGGGAGGGCGGTGTTCAGGGTGGAGACGTTGATGATCCGGCCGCCGTCCGGGATCAGCGGGACGGCCGCCTGGAGCGCGAAGAGCGGGAACTTCGTGTTGATCGTCAGCACCCGGTCGAAATCGGCCGGGGTGAGGTCGGCGATCGGGCGGGTCAGGCTGATCGCGGCGTTGTTGACCAGGATGTCCAGGCCGCTGTCGCGGACCGGCTCGAAGATGGCCGGGAGGGTGGACAGATCGGCCTGGTCACAGCGGACCGCGGTGCCGCCGATCGCGGCGGCCAGCTCCTGCGCCCGGTCCCTCGACCGCCGGTAGGTGAGCACGACCCGGGCGCCGTCCGCGGCCAGGCGCTCGGCGACCGCCCGGCCGATGCCCCGGGAACCGCCGGTGATCAGGGCGGTCTTTCCAGTGAGTGTCATGCCGGGCGACGCTAGGTGGCCGGCACCGGATCCGTCTTGAAGGAATGTGCACGCAGCGCCGCTGGGGTCGACCCGGCCAGAGCACGCACCTCACGGGTCAGGTGCGGCCGGCCGGCGGTCCAGCAGGGCGAACCGGCCGGCCCCGAGTGGATCATGATCAGCGCCGGTAGATGCTGATGGAATGGCCGACCCGGTCGATCAGGGTGCCGCCCGCCATCATCTGCTTCAGGCGCGGGCTGGCCAGCGCCACCCGGCTGTCCGAGATCACCAGCAGGCCGCGGATCTCGGCGGGCGGCACCGAATACGGGTCCCGGAAGTCGATCCCGTAGTACTGGGGCACCCCGGAGCCCTTGTACACCAGCCACACCTGCTCGCCCGGATAGCGGGTCTTCAGGTGCTGTCCGAGCCGGGCCAGGTCCTGGCCCCAGTCCACGTTCGCGTCGTGCAGGTTCCGGCTGGTGTTCGCGGTGCCGCCGAACGCCTCGTTGGAGTAGGGCAGGTAGTACGGGAAGGTGCGCAGCGAACTGACCGCCACGAACAGTGTCAGCGCCGCCGTGACCATCCACGCCCGTCTGATTCTGATCAGTGCCACGGTGCCCGCCGCCACCGCCAGGAACATCGGCAGGATGATCACGTACCGGGTGCCGAAATTCCGCGCCCCGGTCATCGTGACCAGTAGCAACAGTGCCGACACCGGCAGCAGGTAGAGCGCGGCCACCCGCAGCTTCGGCACCACGAACAGGGTGACCACCCCGGCCAGCCAGAGCGCCAGCATCCCCAGCGGCGTCTTGATCAGGATCGCGGCCGGCATGTAGTACCACGGCGAACCCCGGTAGGCCTCACCCAGCAGGAACCCGTTGTACAGCCGATTCTCGAACTTGAACTGCACCAGCATGCCGTCCCGGTACGCCTGCGGGAACGGCAGCAGATCCACCGCCAGCGCCTTCAGCCCCGCCAACTCGGGCAGATCGGGCGGGGTCGTCCAGCGCAGTCGCGGATCCACCACCAGATAGGTGAACCAGACCACGGCGATCGCGATCAGCCCCGCCCCGAACGCCGCCCCGGCCGCCTCCAGCAGCCGCCGTCTCCGGTCCCCAGGTCGCGCCGTCCACGTCGACAGGGCCAGAAGCAGAATCAGCAGCGGTACGGCCGGGAGCACGCTCATCCGGGTCGCCAGCGCCGCGCCCAGCGCCACCCCGGCCAGCGGGACGTACAGTTTCGGTCTCTCCCGCGCCCGCCACGCCAGCCAGAACGCGGTCAGCAGCATCCCGGCGGCCGGCACGTCCAGCGTGGCCAGCGAACCATGCGCGATCACGTCCGGGGAGAAGCTGTACAGCGCCAGCGCGATCAGGCCCGCCCACGGCCCGGCCAGATCCCGGGCGAAGAACAACACCACCAGACCGAAGGCCAGCGTCAGTACGATCACCGGCAGCCGGGCCAGCAGCATCAACTCGAACGGGTTGTTACCGGTCTCGTAGAGCAGATGCCGTCCCAGCCGGGTCTGATTACCCGGGTACGCCGGATCCAGCTCGGCCCCGGCGAAAGCCGTCCCCACCGCGATGATCAGCTTGCCGAGCGGCGGATGCTCCGGGTTGTACCGCAGACTCTGCTGCTGCCGGTAGACCTCGGCGGTCGCCACATAGACCGGCTCGTCGATCGTCGGGGACTGCTGCATGGCCGTGGTCACCATGGCGAACGCCATCTGCCCCAGCATCGCCACGACAGCCAGGATGTAGAGCAATCGGCGTCGTGGCATCGGGCCAATCTAACCGCACCCCGGCCGGCCGCCCACCGGTGGTCAGCTCAGACACACCGTCCGGGTGGCGACGAGTCCCCGGCTCGCGTCGCCGGTCACCGACGGTATCTCCAGCGCCCACCCTCCGGTGAAGCACTCGTCCCCGGCGATGCTCATCCCGTCCAGCCGGGCCCGGCGGAACGCCCGCGCGCACGCGTCACCCGGAAGGACGAGCTGGGCCGCGTGCAGCAGACAGTCGTCATCGTCGCCGGCGTGCACCGCGAAGTGCACGTGCGGCCACCGTCCGGCGTCCATCCCCGGAAACGCGCTGCCGAACGTCACCCACCCGTCCGCCCCGGCGACCTGCCGGCTCCGGTTCCGGTGCCCGCCGCAGTGCCAGAGGCTGACCGCGCAGTCCGCCCGCGCCCGCCCGGAGTTGCCACTGACCACCCGGAGCTTGACGGTGAGCGGCACGCCCGACCCGCCCCGCCCCGCACCCCGCGTCTCACCCAGCACCTCGCCACGCGCCGGGCTGTGCGTGCCGCCGCGCGGCGACCCTGGTGGCTCGTTCCGCGTCGCGTCTCGCATGCCGTCCCGCGCCGCGTGCCGCGTTCCATCCCACGCCGCGTCGTCCCGGTACTCCGTGATGGCCGTCATGGTCGTCTGTTCGGCGCGGCCGCCGATCCGTGAACCCGTTTCCGGTGGCAGAACGGGAGCACCCCCGACGCCGTCCGGCGCCGGGGGTGCTCGACGAATCCGTCTCAGGCCGTGACCGTGGCCGTGGCCGGGGCGTTCTGCTGCGGCACGGCCGCGTTCTGCTCCGCCTCGTGCTCCTCGTAGGCGACCCGCGCGGCCTCCAGCTGGCCCGGGAACTTCTGGCAGGCCCGGAGCAGCTTGAAGATCAGGAACGACTCGAAGGCGAGCAGTGCCACACCGGCGGCGATGGTGACCGAGAACATCAGACCGGTGATCGGGCCGACGATGAAGACGAACATCTCGTACTCGATACCGCTGAACAGGTGCGTCCGGATCCGGTTGCGGCGCAGGGTCTCGCCGATCCGGTTCTTCATCGAGCCCTTGCGGGCGGGCGTCGACTCCGGCTCCGGCATCTCGCTGGACGGCTCGCCCATCTCGGCGGCGGCCTCGGCCTGCGCGGCCCGCAGCGGCTCCCGGTAGGCGTTGATCTGGTCCTTCATGCTGCGCCGGACCTTGGCCATCTGGGCGCTGTTCAGGTAGCGGAACAAGTCCAGGAAGACCGCGACGGCCATCAGCCAGAGCCAGGCGACGTCGTCGGTCCGCACGAACTGGCCGCCGAACAGCGCCAGCGCGATGAAGAAGACCCGAACCCGGTCGAGCACGAAGTCGAGCCACTGGCCGAACATCGTGCCCGTGCCGTTCAGCCGGGCGATCTTGCCGTCCATGCAGTCGACCACGAAGCTGATGTGGAAGAGGAGCCCACCAGCGACGAGGTACCAGGTCTCACCGACGGCGAAACAGGCGGCCGCACCGAACCCGAAGATCGACGCGATGAGGGTCAGAATATTGGGCGTGATCCATCGGTAGGGCGCTACCAGACGCACCAGGCGCGACGCCAGCGGGTCGACCAGAAGTACGGTCCACCACGCGTCGACCGGCTTGTAGGTCCGCTCCCGGATTTCCTGCAAGGTCACCTTCACGCGCGGCACTTTAAACCTTAATCCTCTGAAAACGCTACGTGGCCCGCCGGTGAAGGACAGGCACTACCAGGGGTAATGTCGATCACGGCGGCCAGTAGTCGAAATGGGGCGGGGATGTCACGACTCGGCATCGCTTACCTGTGTTTCCACTTTGCGCGCCCCGAGCCGGTCCGGCAACCTTACGCCCCACTCCCGGGTGTCGCCCGAGCCTCCCGGAGTTCGGCACCGACGTCGTGCAGGTAGTCCAGCGCCTGCCGGTACGACTCGACCAGACCGGTCATCTCGTACGGCACTCCGATCTCGGCACAGTAGTCCCGGACGATCGGCTGGGCCAGCCGCAGGTTCGGGGTCGGCATCGCCGGGAACAGGTGGTGCTCGATCTGGTAGTTGAGCCCGCCGAGCGCCGCGTCGATGAACCGCCCGCCCCGCACGTTACGGGATGTCAGAACCTGTTTGCGCAGGTAGTCCTCGGTGCCGTCGGGGTGCGGCATGCCCTTGTGGTTGGGCGCGAACGTCATCCCCAGATAGATCCCGAACAGCCCCTGATGGACCACGAAGAAGGCCAGCGCCTGCCACGGCGTCAGGACCAGCAGGAGTGCCGCCACATACCCGATGATGTGGATCGCCAACAGCGTGGACTCCAGGCCCCGCCGTTTGATCCCGCCCTTGAGCAGGGCCCGGATGCTGTCCCGGCGCAGCGACAGCCCGAGCAGGCTGAGCAGTGGGAAGAAGAACCACGCCTGATGCCGGACCAGGAACCCCCGGCCCACCGCCTGCTCCCGGGACCAGACCAGCCCGTCCGGGGAGACGTCCGGGTCCAGGTCGTCGTGATTGGGGTTGGCGTGGTGCTTGGTGTGCTTGTCCATCCAGTAGCCGTAGGACATGCCGATCGCCAGGTTGCCGAAGATCCGGCCGGCCCGGGCGCTCGGCTTGTTGGTGCGGAACACCTGCCGGTGCGCCAGGTCGTGCGCCACCAGGCCGATCTGGGCGAACACCACGGCCAGGAACACCGCCACGGCCAGGGTCCACCAGGAGGCGCCGACCAGGGCGAAGGCCGCCCACCCGCCGACCAGGGCGAGGCTGGTCAGGCCGATGCGGAAGGTGTAATACGCGGGTCGTCGCCGGAGTAACCCGGCCGCGTTGATCCGGCGGTTGAGTTCGGCGAAGTCACTTCCCGCGGTACGGCTCGCGGCTGTCGTCGTCATACGTACAGCCAACCTTGTGGCCGCCACTCGCGTCAGGTGTGCCAGCACCCTCGTGAAGGTGGGGCTGGCACTACCGACAATCCGGCGGCCGGCGGCCAGGATGAGGACATGGAATCGCGTGACTGGATCCGGGAGGGCATCCGCGCCGTGGGGAGCGGGGCGGTGGCCGTCCCCCTGGCCGTCCTCAACATCCCGCTCTTCTTGCTGTTCCTCGTCTCGTTGCTGCTCACCCCGGTGCTGGGCCTCGGCCTGGTGCTGATGCCCCTGGTGACGAAACTGGTCCGGGCCCGCGCCGACCTGGCCCGGCGGCTCGCCTCCGGCTGGGGTGCCCCGATCGCCCGGCCCTACCTGCCACGGCCGGAGCGGGCCGTGCTCGGCGGGCTCCGGCACTTCCGCTGGATCCTCCGCGACCCGGCCACCTGGCGTGACCTGGCGTGGCTGCTGCCCGGCGCGATCGGCGGCCTGGCCCTCGGCGTGCTGTCGCTGGCCCTCCCGCTCTACGGCGCCGAGGGCATCCTGCTCATCCCGCTCTGGGTCTCCCTCGGCGTGGAGTACGGCTACGGTGCGATCTGGCCGATCGATACCATCGGCGAGGGGTTCCTCTCCCTGCCGCAGGGCGTGGTGATCCTGGCCGTCGGGGTCGCCGCCGCGCCCTACCTGCGCCGGGCCGACGCCTGGTTCAGCCGGCTCTTCCTCGCCCCGACCAAGGCCGCCGAGCTGCGGCTGCGGGTCAGCCAGCTGACCACCACCCGGGCCGACACGGTCGACGCCCAGGCCGCCGAGCTGCGCCGCATCGAGCGCGACCTGCACGACGGCGCACAGGCCCGGCTGGTCTCCCTCGGCATGACCATCGGTCTGGCCGAGGCGATCGTCGACATCGACCCGGCCGGCGCCCGTGAGCTGATGGCCGAGGCGCGGGAGAGCAGTTCGGCGGCCCTGGTCGAGCTGCGTCACCTGGTCCGCGGCATCCACCCGCCGGTGCTCGCCGAGCGTGGCCTGGAGGGTGCGGTCCGCGCACTGGCCATGGCGCTGCCGATCCCGGTCACGGTGACCGCCGTGCTGCCCGGCCGGCTGGACACCCCGGTCGAGTCGGCGGCCTACTTCGCGGTCGCCGAAGTGCTGGCCAACGCGACCCGGCACAGCGGGGCGACGGCCATCACCGTCGACCTGTGGCACGACGGCGGCGCGCTGGTCATGGGGGTCGGCGACGACGGCCGGGGCGGGGCCGACCCGTCCGGCGGCACCGGGCTGCGAGGCATCGAGCGCCGTCTCGCCGCCTTTGATGGCACGATGAGCCTGTCCAGCCCACCGGGTGGACCGACCGTCGTGACCATGGAGCTGCCGTGCGCGTTGTCATCGCCGAGGACCTCGCCCTCCTCCGGGACGGTCTGATCCGGATCCTCGAGGCGTACGACTTCGGGGTGGCGGCGGCCGTCGACAACGGGCCCGCGCTGCTGCCGTCCCTGCTGGAGCACCGTCCGGACGTCGCGGTGGTCGACGTGCGGCTGCCGCCCACCTTCACCGACGAGGGCCTGCAGGCGGCGATCGCGGCCCGGCGGGCGATCCCCGGGATGCCGGTCCTGGTGCTGTCCCAGCATGTCGAGCCGCTCTACGCCCGCGAGCTGCTGACCGACCGGGCGGGCGGCGTCGGCTACCTGCTGAAGGACCGGGTGGCGAATGTGGCCCAGTTCGTCGACGCGGTCCGCCGGGTCGCCGGCGGCGGCACGGTGATGGACCCCGAGGTGGTCACCCAGCTCCTGGCCCGCCGCGAGCCCCCGCTGGCCGCACTGACCACCCGCGAGCGCGAGGTGCTGGGTCTGATGGCCGAGGGCCGCTCGAACGGCGCGATCGCCACCAAACTGTTCGTCGGCGAGAAGGCGGTGAGCAAACACATCAGCAGCATCTTCACCAAGCTGGGCCTGCCCCCGTCCGACGACGACCACCGCCGGGTCCTGGCAGTCCTGGCCTTCCTGAACGTCTGACCCCGCCCTGCCTCAGCCGCTCCCCAACGGATATCGGTGAATCACCACCGTTTTGATCCCGCGATCCGCGCTTCGATTCTTCTTCCGGGTGCCCGGGAGCTTTCCATAAATCCCCCGCGAGCGCCCTCCCGCGGCAAATGTTGATCGTTCTCCAGAAAGGGATTCCACCGCGGTTCTGTGCCGCACTTCGGCGAATTCCTCACTCGGGGCGGATCTTCGGCAGATATTTCGGGATATTGCCGCCGAAAGCCTCTTCTTCTCGGCTGCCGGCTCGCTCGCGGTCAATTCCCCGCGCGAGTGTCCACCTTCCAGCATCGCCCTGGCCGATCTTGGCGGATTTACCACCGGAAACGGTGGTAAATCCGCCAAGATCTCGGCTGGACGGGTCGCCCGCGCGAGGGATTGACCGCAAGTGATCAGGCAGCCGAGAACAAGACTCAAATCGGTGGTGAATCGGCCAAGATCGCAGATCATGGGATTGCCTGGGCGAGGGAGTGGCCGGAGGGCGGCGTAGAGCCTGGAAGAAGGATCGAGGCGGTGGCGAATGCTTCAAAATCCGCCACGGAAGGACACCTGCGCGGGAATCGTCGGTGAGCGGGCGGGCTGCCGAGAATAGGATTCGAAACGGTGGTAGCTCCTCACTAGACCTGCTCGGGTCATCGGTGGGAGGTGTGCAAGCGGGCGATCCGGCCGTTCGCGCCGGAAGCCCAGCAGGCTCCGGTGGGGGCGCAGGCGACCGCGTCGAAGCTGCCGGTGTCGAAGCGGTGCCAGGTGACGCCGTTGTTGTAGGAGACGTCGCTTCCGGTGGGGCCGACCGTCAAGGCGGTGCGTCCTCGCCAGGCCGCGCCGGAGCGGTATTCGCCGGGGACCGTTCGGGAGACCGTCCAGTTCCGGCCGCCGTCTCGGGTCACCGCTGAACCGTCCGGTGCCGTGGTCTCGGCGGCGTAGTCACCTCCGACCGCGATGCCGTGGCGCGGATCGCGGAAGGCCAGTGAGTAGATTCCGGCGCTCGGGCCGCTCGGGACGGGGGTGTCCGTGACCGTCCAGTTCCGGCCGCCGTCCCGGGAGGTGAACACCCGGGCGGTGGTGGCGCCGCCGGTGGCGAACCACGCGTGTCCGGCGGCTGACACCAGACATGTTCCGCTGGCGGCGAAGGCGAACTCGCCGGGCAGTGCGGGCGGCATGCCGTCGGTGGGGCGGAGTTTCCAGGTGTGGCCGCCGTCGCGGGTGGCGAGGATGCGGAAGCGCCCGTCGACCGGGTCGGAGAGGGCCAGGCCGTTCCGGCGGTCGAGGAAGGTGACACAGTCGTAGAAGGCGGCCGGGTCGTCGTTGCGGAACGTCTCGGTCCAGGTCGTGCCGCCGTCGGTGGTGGTGTAGATCCGGGAGTCGGTGCCGTTGCCGATGGTGAGAGCGACGGCGTGCCGCGGTCCGAACGCCTCGATGTCGCGGAACTGGAGGGCGGCGGCCTCGGGTGGGCCGACCGAAGCCCAGGTCCGCCCGCCGTCGGTGGTGCGCAGGATGGTTCCGGCGGATCCGGCGGCCCACGCCACGGTGGCGCTGACCGGTGCGAGGCCCCGGAAGCGAGCGGTGCTCCCGGTCTCGGTGAGCCGCCAGGAGAGCTCAGAACCGGAAGAAGCGGAATGTCCGGAATCTGCGAGGCTGGAGGACGCGAGGCCGGAAGGAGCGGAGCCGGTCGGCGCAAGATCGGCAGGCGTGGACCGGGGCGGCGCGGGGTCGGAAGGTAGGGAGCCGGGAGACGCGGAGCCGAAAGATGTGACGGCGACCGGTGTGGCGCCGTCGAGCTGCCGGGATGTGCCGGGGTCGGAGGTGAAGCCGGCTCCGGCGAGCATGACCATGGCGATGACTGTCATGGATAGTCTTCGATGAGAATTCATGCGGGCAAACTACCGGTTCAAGCGGCCGATCTCGATGGGCTGGGTGACGGATGGGCCGGTGGGGCCGGTTTGCCGTCGTCGCTCAGCAGGCGTCCGGCCAGGATTCCGCCGCCCAGGATCAGCACCGCGGCGATCATCCCGGCCACGCCTTGAGCGATCGGCCGCGGCCGGCGGCCGGGCACCCGCTGGAACCCGCTCAGCGGCTCATCCATCAACGCCTCCATCCGGCCGCGGACACTCTCCCCCTGATTCTCAACGGACGGACGGCGCGGACGGATGTCACCCGGACCGGGTGGGGCGAGGATTCGGGCTCGCGGGCGGCCGTCAGCCGTCGAGCCGGGCCCGCAACCGCAGACTGTCGTCGGTGGTCCATCCCGGTGGTGGCGCGATGGCCGCCCACCCGTCGACCGTCTCGGACTTGTAGACGTGCCCGTGACCGGTCGGCACCTTGTTGGAGAAGACCAGGTCGCAGGTGATCTGCCAGAAGGTGACGCCCGGGTACCAGTGCATGTCGGGGGTGACGTCGGCGGCCCGTTTCCCGGTCAGCCATGTCGGTTTCTTCCAGAGCAGGTCCCAGCTCCACCACACCACCGGATCGGTGGCGTTCTGCAGGTAGACCACTGTGGGCCGGGGGCCGGTCAGGTCGCGGAGTTCGGCGGCGTCGTCGGCGAACTCGATCGGCAGGCCGGGGTAGGAGGGGTCCCAGATGGGGCTGCCGGGTGCGCGCCCCTCGGTGAGTGCCCGGTGTGCCGGGTTGGCGAAGGTGGGCCCGAGCAGCAGGGCGCCGTCGGCTCCGTCGACCAGGGCCTCCGGCGTACCGAAGGTCATCTCCATGCCGTAGGTCCCGAGGCTCTCGCCGAACAGCAGCAGTCGTGGCCGGGTGTCGGCGGGCATGGCCGCCCAGCGGGCCCGGACCGCGCCGATCAGGGCGTCGGCCGCGTCGACCACTTCGGAGCGGTCGCCCATGAAGGCGAAGAAGCTGGGAAGGTACGAGTACTGCATGGAGACGAGGGCGGTGTCGCCGGCGTACATGTATTCCAGTGACTGGGTGACCTTGTTGTCCACCCACCCGGTGCCGGTGGGGGTGAAGACGGCGACCACGGAGCGGCTGAACGCCCCGGTCCGGTCCATCTCGCGGACCACGAGCCGGGCCCGGTCCTCGACGGTGAGTGCCGAGGTGAGCCCGGCGTACAACCGGATGGGTTCGGTGGCGGGCCGGCCGGCGAACTCGCTGAGCTCGGTGGTGGTGGGTGCGCTGACCACGAAGGACCGGCCCTGGCGGCCGAGGGAGTCCCAGTCGACGAGGGAGCCGGGCCCGCCGGAGCGCAGCGCCGAGGAGGGGACGGTCACCCCGTTGCCGGTGCCGTTGTTGACGACGGCCGCGGACCGGTCGGCCATCGCGAACAGATTGGCCATCAGCAGGCCGTCGAAGGCGGTGTAGCTGAGCACGGCCACCACCAGGGTGCCGGCGCAGTAGGCGGCGGGCACCGGGACGACCCGGCGGAACAGGCACGCGCACCCGTGGGTGGCCAGGCGCAGCAGCCGGGCGAGGGCCACCAGCAGCACGAAGGTGAGCAGGCTGGCTCCGACGGTGCGGGCGATGTCGTACTCCGGGACGGGTTCCATGCCGAGACGGATCCGCAGGTCGCGCTGCCACCGGGTGCCGAGCCAGAGGAAGACGGCGACCAGCACCGGGATGGCGGCGAGCAGCAGGATCCAGGCGATCCGGGCGGTGCCGGCCCGCATCGGGCCGAGGAACCGGCGGGCCAGGGCACCGAGGGCGGCGCCGAGCCCGTAGCCCATGGCGGCGGTGACGCCGGCCACCATGCCCTGCAGGAACCAGACGCGGGGCAGCAGGGAGGGGGTGAAGGCGAGGCAGTAGAAGAGGGCGGCGAATCCGGCCCCGGTGAGGCTGGGGAGGGCGAGAAGGCGGCGGCGGACGGGCGGGTCGGCGGGGACTGGAATGTCTTCGAGTGGGCGACGCGGCGAGGGGATCCGTGTCAGCCACCCGGGCGGCGGCGCCAACTCCTGCATGCGCATCCGGTGCTCCGTTCGTCGGGCCGGGACCGTACGCGGGGTGACCGAGTCGCCCCGCTACGTTGCCTCTCCATCATCGGGGTTCGATGCTGTTCGACGCCGCCCCATTTACCTCCGGGTTCTCCCTGGTTTTGTTGCCCGGGTCGGGTTCAGTCGGCTCCTCCGCTGCCGATGACATCCGGCGAGGAGGAACGCGATGCGGTTTCGCAGCTGGATCGCGGTGCTGGTCAGCGTGCTGTTGCTGGCGGGCGCCGGGGTGGTCGGCATTCTGGTGAACCAGTCGACGGTCAGGGCGGTCGAGGCGGTGCACGAGAACGACACCACCGCTCTCGGCACCAACAACGGCACCCTCACCGGCCAGCTGCAGCGGAACTCCACGCTGGAGCTGTCGCGGCTGCTGGGCCAGAGCGCGTTGCGGCTGGGTGCGGGTGACGCCAAGGACACGATCACCCTGACCGTGGCGGCGGCGAAGAGCACCACCTTCCAGTACGGGATGATCACCGCCGATCTGGAGCGCCGGTTCCTGACCTCGAACCGGGTCACCGGGCTGCCGGCCGCCGACGATCCGGGCTGGGCCTCGATGTGGGATTCGCTGCGGGCGAACGCCTTCGGGTTCTCCGGGGTGATGGCGGCGGGGGACACCTTCGTGGCCGCGGTGGCGATCCCGGTGAC
The DNA here is from genome assembly GCF_050589265.1 of Actinoplanes sp. G11-F43. NCBI lineage: Bacteria > Bacillati > Actinomycetota > Actinomycetes > Micromonosporales > Micromonosporaceae > Actinoplanes > Actinoplanes sp. G11-F43. Next base: position 327,008 of record NZ_JBNZCE010000017.1, on the reverse strand, counting down.
CGTGAGCGGCGGGGTGGTCGGTTACCTGATCGGGCTGAACCAGGTGGCCAACACGCCCCTCCACGGGTACATCCGGGAGCTGCGCAGCAGCGCCCACCTGACGATGATCGTGGACACCGCGGGCCGGGTCGGCGCGACGAGTGTCGACGCCCGGGTCGGTACCTATGTCAATCCGGCGATCCGGGCGGAGCTGGGTCATTCCGGGAGCCGCTTCGTCAAGTACGAGGAGAGCGGTGTGGAGATGATCGCGGTCATCGTCGCTGTCTCCCCGAGCGGCTGGTCCTACGTGCGGACACAGACGCAGGCCTCGTTCGACGGCGCCGTGTACAGCCGAAGCCGTACCCTCACGGTCACTCTGCTAGCCATGCTGGTGATCGGTGTGGTCGGAATCACAGCCCTGGGATACCGGACGCAGATCCAGCGCCGCCGTGCCGACGAGCGCACCCAGGCCCTCTTCCAGCACGCGCCGGATCTGGTGTCGATCCTGGACGGCGCGGGCCGGATCGTCTTCAGCAGCCCGAGCACCACCGGCATCCTCGGCTTCAAGGCCGGCTCGCTGGCCGGGCACAGCGTCTTCGAGGTGGTGCACCCGGAGGACCAGCCGCAGATGCGGGAGCGGCTGACCGCCCTGCTCGCCGAGACCGACGGGGTGGTGCGCCTGCAGTGCCGGGTGCGGACGGCCGACGACACGTACCGCTGGTTCGATTTCACCGCCTCCAACCAGATGCACAATCCGGCGCTGAACGGTGTGGTGATCAACGCCCGGGACGTCTCGGAGAACCGCGCCTTCCAGGAGCGGCTGGAGCACGAGGCCCAGCACGACCCGCTGACCGGCCTGCCCAACCGGCGCCGGATGCAGGACCGGCTCAACTCGTCGTTGCGGGCCGGTGCGGTGGCGGTGCTCTTCGTGGATCTGGACGGTTTCAAGCCGGTCAACGACAAGCACGGGCACGAGGTCGGCGACGAGTTGTTGCGCCAGGTCGCGGACCGGCTGAGCGCCTGCGTACGCGCCGAGGACGTGCTGTCCCGGGTCGGTGGTGACGAGTTCGTGGTGTTGATGCCGGGGGTGTTCGGCCCGGATGACGCGGCGGCCATGCGGGACCGGATCCGGTACGTGCTGGATCTGCCGTTCCGGATCGACGACCATGAGATCGTGATCGGTGCCAGCGTGGGTGTGCACCTGGCGCCGGCGGCCACCGATCCGGACGAGGCCCTGCGTTTCGCCGACCATGCCATGTACGAGATCAAGCACGCCGGCCGGCGGCCCGCCGGTGCGGTTCGGATAGGCAGGCACCGCGCGGCGGACTAAAGTTGGTGCACACCAGGTGCATAAACTAGGAACGGCGGTGGCTGCGGTGTCCAAGGTCTTCTCCCGGCGTGACCTCGACTTCCTGCTCTACGAGTGGCTCGACGTCGAGGCGCTGACCGCCCGGGAGCGCTTCGCCGAGCACTCCCGGGAGACGTTCGACGCCTTCCTCGACGTCTCCCAGCAGATCGCCGAGCGCGACTTCGCCCCGCACAACCGGGCCGGTGACCTGACCGAGCCGGTCTTCGACGGCGAGCGGGTCACGATCATCCCGGAGGTGAGCCGGGCGTTGCGGGTGTTCGCCGAGTCCGGCCTGATCGCGGCCGGGATGGACGCCGGGCACGGCGGCCTGCAGCTGCCGCACGTGCTCCAGCGGGCCTGTTTCCTCTGGTTCCAGGCCGCCAACACGGCCACCTCGGCGTACGCCATGCTCACCTCGGCCAACGCCCACCTGCTGCTGACGCACGGCACCGAGGAGCAGATCCGCACCTACGTGGAGCCGATGCTGGCGGGCCGGTTCACCGGCACCATGTGCCTGTCCGAGCCGCAGGCCGGGTCGTCCCTGAGCGATGTGACCACCCGCGCGGTGAAAGGCGCGGCGGACGGAACCTACCGCCTGACCGGCGGCAAGATGTGGATCTCCGGCGGCGACCACGAGCTGAGCGAGAACATCGTCCACCTGGTGCTCGCCCGGGTCGCCGGGGCGCCGCCCGGGGTGAAGGGCCTCTCGCTGTTCATCGTCCCGAAGAAGGACGTGGCCACCGGCGAGCGCAACGGCGTGGTGCTGGCCGGTCTCAACCACAAGATGGGCTACCGGGGTACGACCAACGCGGTGCTCGCCTTCGAGGACGCCCGCGGCGAACTGGTCGGTGAGGAGGGCCGCGGCCTCCAATACATGTTCCACATGATGAACGAGGCCCGGATCGGGGTCGGCGCCGGCGCGGTGGCCCTCGGCTACACCGGCTACCTGCACGCGCTGGACTACGCCCGGGAGCGCCTGCAGGGCCGCCCGGTGGACGCCCGGGACCCGTCGGCGCCCCCGGTGCCGATCGTCCGGCATCCCGACGTGCGCCGCATGCTGCTGGCCTCCAAGTCGTACGTGGAAGGCGGTCTGGCTCTGGTCCTCTGGGCAGCGAAGCTGCTGGACGAGCCGAGCGAGGAGAACGCGCTGCTGCTGGACGTCCTCACCCCGATCGTGAAGGCCTGGCCGTCGCAGTGGTGCCGGCTGGCCGACGATCACGCGATCCAGATCCATGGCGGGTACGGCTACACCCGCGAGTACCCGGTCGAGCAGTTCTACCGGGACAACCGCCTGAATTCGATCCACGAGGGCACCGACGGCATCCAGGCCCTGGATCTGCTCGGCCGCAAGGTCACCCAGCACGGCGGCGCCGGCCTGACCCTCCTGCTGGACCGAATCCGATCAGCCGCGGCCGAGTCGCCGGAGCTGGGTGGCGAGGTGCTGAAGGCCGCCGACCGGCTGGCCGCGACCACCGCCGGGCTGTGGCAGGACCCGGCGGGCGCCCTGGTCAACGCCACCGCTTACCTGGACGCCACCGGCCATCTGGTGATCGCCTGGATGTGGCTGGAACAGGAGCGGGCGGCGCGCGGTAAGGAGGGCGCCTTCTACGAGGGAAAGCGCCTGGCCGCGCGGTATTTCGTCACGCACGAGCTGCCCCGGATCGGCCCGCTGCTGGATCTGCTCGACTCGGGTGACACGCTGCTTCGGGACATGGACGACGCCTGGCTGGGATAGCGTCGGGGGATGGCCGGTAACGCCACGATCATCGAGGTCGGTGACTACGACGTCCGGGTCTCCAACCCGGATCGGATCTATTTCCCGGAGCTCGGCGCCACCAAGCTCGACCTGGTCGAGTATTACCTGGCGGTGAGCGACGGGATCGTCCGCGCGCTGCGGGAGCGCCCGTGCATGCTGCACCGCTTCCCGTCGGGGCTGTCGGGGGAGAAGGTGCACCAGAAGCGGGTGCCGAACGGTGCTCCGCCCTGGCTGGAGACGGTCCGGGTGAAGTTCCCGCGCTATCACCGGCACGCCGACGAGCTGTGCGTGACCAAACCGGCCGACGTGATCTGGGCGGTGCAGATGTCCACCGTGGAGTTCCATCCGTGGAACTCGCGGCGGGCCGACACCGAGCGCCCGGACGAGTGGCGCATCGACCTGGATCCGATGCCGGACTGCCCGTTCGGCACGGTCCGGCGGGTCGCCCCGGTGGTCCGCGAGGTGCTGGCCGAGCTGGGGATGACCGGATACCCCAAGACCAGCGGGGGTACGGGTCTGCACGTCTACGTCCGGATCGAGCCGCGCTGGGGCTTCGCCGACGTACGCCGGGCCGCGCTCGCCTTCGCCCGTGAGGTGGAACGCCGCGCCTCCGGTGACGTGACGACCACCTGGTGGCGCCGCGACCGGGATCCGCGGGCGCTGTTCGTCGACTACAACCAGAACGCCCGGGACCACACCATCGCCAGCGCCTACTCGGTCCGGGGCGTCCCGTCGGCGACCGTCTCCACCCCGGTCACCTGGGACGAGATCCCGGATCTGGACCCCAGGGACTTCACCATCCGTACGGTCCCGGCCCGCTTCGCCGCCCTCGGCGACCTGCACGGCTCCATCGACGATCATCAGCACTCACTGGACACCCTGCTGGAGTGGGCGGACCGGGACGAGAAGGCCGGCCTGGAGACACCCGCCGAGAATTCGGGGGAGTGACCGGGAACCGATCGACGCCGTCCCGCGTGTATCGGTCATGGCGGTTCCGACATTGATCATCGAGCGGGGTACGTCGTCCCCCGCCCCGGATTCGGACGGGTTCGAGGTCTTCTACCGGGCGAACGTGGACCGGCTCCATCGTGCCCTCGCGGTCACCCTGCGCCGGGAGGATCTGGCCGGCGAGGCGGTGGCCGAGGCGATGGCCCGCGCCTACGCGCGCTGGCCCACGGTGAGCCGGCTGGACAACCCGGCCGGCTGGGTCTTCCGGGTCGCCCTCAACTGGGCCACCTCGTGGTGGCGCAAGGTGCGCCGGGAACGACCTCCGGTGACCGAGGCCGATCAGCCGCAGCACCGGCCCCCGGACCGCGCGCTCGCCGCCCGGGACGCCTTGGACCGATTGCCGGACCCGCAGCGGGCGGTGATCACCTGCCGGGTGCTGCTCGACCTCTCCACCGCGGAGACGGCCGAGATCCTGCGGCTCAGCGAAGGCACCGTGAAGAGCCGTCTCGCCCGTGGGCTGGCCGCCCTCCGGCACGAGCTGAACAGCGAGGACTGAACTCATGGACACGATCCCCCAGCAGGTGACCGAGGCGGTCCGGGCGGTGGCGGACGCGACCCGGCCCTATCCGGGTGACCTGGCCGACGTGCGCCGCCGGGCCCGTCGCCGGAAGCGGCGGCAGACCGGATTCGCGGCGGCCGCGGCGATGGCGGTGCTGGCGGTGGCCGGTGTGGTGGTGACCGGAGGGCCCGGGTCCGGCCCGGACGTCCTGCCGGCGGCGAGCGCGGACGCCGCGGCCGAGGTCCGGCTGCAGCGGCTGTTCCTGGACGGCGCTGCCCGGCCGGCCCGGCTGACCGGGGAGTCCGGGATGGCCGAGATCATCGGCTCCGGGACGCTGACCATCCACGACGTGACCGGCACCGAACGCTGGGACCGGGTGGTCGGGCTGCCGGACGGCACGATGGTCGCGGCCGGTGGGTTCGGCGACCGGGCGGTGCTCGGCCGGGCCGCCCCGCTACCGGCCGACCAGGTGGAGTACCGGCTGGTGGTGACCGAGCCGGACGGCCGGCCCCGGCTGGAGCGGGACGTGCGCCGGGCCGGTGAGACGGTGAGCCTGCTGACCGCGACCGCGTCCACGGCGTACCTCTGGCGCCCGTCCGGTCTGGTCGCCCACGATCTGGCCACCGGGTCGGAGCGGCCGGTGGTGTCGGCGAAGGCGCTGGGCCTGGCGAAGGTACCGGCCGGGGCCGCCGACCTGACCGGGGACCGGCTCGCGCTGGCCCGGGGCGGGGACGGCTGCGTGGTCCGGATCCTGGACGGCCCGGCCGCGACGCCGGCCGCCGAGCTGCCGGTGACCGGGGACTGTGAGCGGATCACCCGGATCCGGCTCTCCCCGGACGGCCGGATGGTCGCCGTGGTCCATCAGGGCGCGACGGCGATTCCCGGGGTGACGGTGTTCCGGATCGGCGACGGCGCGGTGCTGGCCCGGTCCGCCGCGGTCGTCCTGGACCCGGCGACCGGGGCGCTTGCCGGGCGCCCGGCGGCCGAGGAACAGCTGGTCGCGATCGCCTGGTGGGGCGAGCGGTGGGTGCGCGGCGTCTCCTACCGGACCGACGCCGCGACCGGGGAGGAGGCGGCGTCGAAGCCGTTCGCCGATTTCGATCTACGATGGTGAAGTAAGTGAGCGATTGACCGATTCCGATGATATCGTCCGGCGATGGCACTGCTCTCCGCTCTCGATCGAGAGCACACCATCGCTCCGGACGGGTACAGCCGCTGGCTGATCCCACCGGCCGCCCTCGCCGTCCACCTGTGCATCGGGCAGGCGTACGCGACGAGTGTCTACAAGAACTCCCTGGTCCAGCACTTCGAGACCACCCAGACGGCGATCGGGATCGTGTTCAGCATCGCGATCGTCATGCTCGGCCTGTCGGCGGCGGTCGGCGGCACCTGGGTGGAGCGCAACGGGCCCCGCAAGGCGATGTTCGTCTCCGCCTCGTTCTGGACGTCCGGCTTCCTGGTCGGCGCCCTCGGCATCAGCACCGGCCAGCTCTGGCTCCTCTATCTCGGGTACGGCTTCCTCGGTGGGATCGGCCTGGGCATCGGCTACATCTCGCCGGTGTCCACACTGATCAAGTGGTTCCCGGACCGGCCCGGACTGGCCACCGGTCTGGCGATCATGGGCTTCGGTGGTGGCGCCCTGATCGCCGGCCCGGCGTCCCGGCAGCTGCTGTCGCTGTACGACGCCGGCTACGACCCGAGTGTGGCCACCTCGGTCGCCGACGGGGGCGCGCTGACCGCACTGTTCCTCACCCTCGGGGTGGCGTACTTCCTGATCATGATGTTCGGGGTGTTCAACATCCGGGTGCCGCGGGACGGCTGGCGGCCGGACGGCTGGGACCCGGCGTCGGTGAAGGTGAAGCCGATGGTCACCACCGCGCACGTGTCCGCCGCCGACGCGGTCCGGACCCGATCGTTCTGGCTGCTGTGGATCGTGCTGTTCTGCAACGTGACCGCCGGGATCGGCATCCTGGAGCAGGCCAGCCCGATGATCCAGGACTTCTTCCGGGGCGCCGGCGGCTCGTCGACGGTCGCGGTGACCGCGGCGGCCGGGTTCGTCGGCCTGCTGTCGCTGTTCAACATGGCCGGCCGGTTCGTCTGGTCGTCGACCTCGGACCTGATCGGGCGCAAGCCGATCTACATGGTCTACCTGGGTGTCGGCATGGTGTTCTACGCCCTGCTGGCGATCTTCGGGCACACCGCGACGGCTCTGTTCGTGCTGCTGGCCGGGGTGATCCTGTCGTTCTACGGCGGTGGGTTCGCGACCGTTCCGGCGTACCTGCGGGATCTGTTCGGGACGTTCCAGGTGGGCGCGATCCACGGCCGGCTGCTGACCGCGTGGTCGGCGGCGGGGGTGGCCGGTCCACTGATCATCAACGGGTTCCTGGACGCGCAGGGCAAGCCCGGCACGCTGACCGCTGAGGCGTACCGGCCGGCCCTGTTCACCATGGTCGGCGTGCTGGCCGTCGGTTTCGTCGCCAACCTGCTGATCCGCCCGGTGCCGGAGCGGTTCCACCAGCCGGCGGCTGAGAGGAAGGAGGTCGCGGCGTGACCGAGCGAAGTGAGCGTCCCGATCGCGGTTCTTCCGGCGAGGAAAGGAGTGGAGCGTGAGACTCGCGATCAGCTGGACCCTGGTGATCGTGCTGCTCGGTTACGGCGTCGTGCAGACCCTGATCACGGCGGCGAAACTCTTCCAGTAGTGCTCTCCCGCGCCACCAGCCGGAACGGCGCCCGCAGCTCCAGGCCGGGCGGCGGGCTGTCGGCGGCGATCCGCAGCAGCAGGCGCTCCACCGCGGTCATCGCGATCATCTCCTTGTCGGGGGAGATCGTGGTGACCGTCGGGTTGGAGAACCGGCCGTCCTCGATGTCGTCGTAACCGATCACCGCGACGTCCTCGGGCACCCGCAGCCCGCGGGACACCAGGGTCCGGATGGCACCGAGCGCGACCAGGTCGGAGTAGCAGAACACCGCGTCCGGCGGCTCGGGCAGGTCGAGCAGGTGGGCCATCGCCCGGGCGCCGTCCGGCCGGTTGAACCGCGGGGTGCTGATGATCAGCTCCTCGCGGGGGGTGAGGCCGCGGGCCGCGTGCGCCTCGCGGAAGCCCCGGGTGCGCCGCTGAGCCGCCTCACCGGTGGCGTAGGGCTGATCGCCGATCGCGGCGACCCGCTGCCGGCCCAGGTCGAGCAGGTGCTCGGTGGCCAGCCGGGCGGCCGCCACGTCGTCGATCCCGACATGGTCGAAGCTGCCGTCGCTGGACCGTTCGCCCAGGACGACCAGGGGCAGTGAGCGGTCCCGGTCGGCGAGGGCCTGCTGGTCGAGGCCGAGCGGGCTGAAGATGACCCCGTCGAAGAGCAGCCGCCGGGAGCCGTGGGCGATGAACGCGCGCTCGTGCTCGGGGTCGCCGTCGGTCTGGTCGATCAAAACGTTATAGCCGCTGACCCGCGCTGCCCGGATCACACTCTGCAACAACTCGGAGAAGTACGGGGTGTCCAGGTACGGCACCACCACGGCGATCTGACCGGACCGTCCCTGCGCCAGGTTCCGCGCCAGGACGTTGGGTCGATATCCGAGTTCGTCGACCGCGCGCTGCACCCGTTCACGGGTACGCTCCGTGACGTTGGCGTAGCCGTTGACCACGTTCGAGACGGTTCGGCTCGATACGCCGGCCAGCTCCGCGACGTCACGCAGAGTGACTTCTCGACGCATTCTGCCTCCCTCTGCCCGCCCCAAGTTTCCGGCAGGTTACCCCTTGCCGACGGTAAGACGTCCGTGCATGCTGTGTTTTGCAGCGCTGCAAAAGCGTAGCAACATCGCTCGCCGGACCGAGGGAAACGTCTGGTGAGGTCTTATGGCCGACCCCCGGTGTGCCAGCACCGGAGGACGGCTCTTCCGGGCCCTGAACCGGCCCGGAACTGATCAACTGGATACGCAACTACGTGAACTGTGAGGACCCAGTGAACCTCAGCAAACTTAGCGCACGACGGGTCAGTCGGCGATCAGTTGTGGCGGCCGTCGCGGCGACGGCGCTGGCGCTGACCGGCTGTAGCAGCGGTGGCGACGAGCCGGCCGAGAAGCCCACCGGCCCGGTCACCATCAAGGTCTGGGCGTGGTACCCGGAGTTCCAGGGTGTCGTCGACCTGTTCAACAAGACCCACTCGGACATCAAGATCGAGTGGACGAACGCCGGCACCGGCCAGGACCAGTACACCAAGCTCCAGACCGCGCTGAAGGCCGGCAAGGGCGCCCCGGACGTGGCGATGCTCGAACTCCAGGAGATCCCCACCTTCCAGCTCACCAAGCACCTGGTCGACCTGGGTAAATACGGGGCCAACGACGTCAAGGGCGACTACGTCGAGTGGGCGTGGAAGCAGGTCAGCTCCGGCGAGCAGGTCTACGCGATCCCGGTCGACGCCGGCCCGATGGCGATGATGTACCGCGACGACATCTTCAAGAAGTACGACCTCACCGTTCCGAAGACGTGGGACGAGTACAAGCAGCAGGCCGAGAAGCTGAAGACGGCCTCCGGCGGCAAGTCCTTCATCACCGACTTCGGCGCCAACGACGGCGGCTTCATGAGCGGCCTGTTCTGGCAGGCCGGCGCCCAGCCGTACGCGTACGACCTGGCCAACCCGGAGAACATCGGTGTCAACGTGAACAGCGCCGAGGCCAAGAAGGTCGTCGAGTACTGGGAGGGCATGGTCAACGCCGGCCTGGCCGACACCACCGCCTTCCACACCACCGACTTCTACAACGGGCTCGGCTCGGAGAAGTACGCCACCTACATCGCGGCCGGCTGGGGCCCCGGCTACATCCAGGCCAACGCCGCCAAGTCGTCCGGCAAGTGGAAGGTGGCGCCGCTGCCGCAGTGGGTGGCCGGCGAGAACAAGCAGGGTGACTGGGGCGGCTCCTCGTTCGCCGTCACCGACCAGGCGAAGTACCCGGACATCGCGGCCAAGGTCGCCATGGAGCTGTTCGGCGCGAAGAACACCGACGCCTGGAAGATCGGCATCGACAAGGCGTTCCTGTTCCCGACCGCCACCCCGATCCTGGAGTCGGCCGACTTCAAGAACAAGGAGTACGAGTTCTTCGGCGGCCAGAAGGTCAACGAGGTGTTCGTCCCGGCGTACAACGCGATCGGCCCGTTCTCCTGGAGCCCGTTCAACAGCTTCAACTTCAACCAGCTGACCACCGGCCTGAACCAGGCGATCGAGAAGAAGACCTCCTGGACGGCGGCGCTGGACGCGGCACAGGAGAACGTCAAGACCTACGCCACCCAGCAGGGCTTCAAGGTCCAGTAATGACCGAGGTGACGACTTCCCCCGCGGCCGTTCCGGCGGCCGCGGGGCCCTCGGTGAAGCGATCCCGATGGCGGGAGGCGGCCACCGGATGGCTGTTCGTCCTGCCGTTCGCGGTGCTCCTGGTGGCGTTCCTGCTGCTGCCGATGGCGTACGCCTTCAAGATCAGTCTCTACCGCTCGACCCTGATCGGCGGGGAGGTGTTCGCCCTCTTCGACAACTATCAGCAGGCGATCAACGACCCGCTGGTCCGCGAGGGCGTGGTCCGGGTGCTGATCTTCGGCCTGGTGCAGACCCCGGTGATGATCGGGATCGCGCTGCTCGCCGCGCTGCTGATCGACGCGGCCACCTCCCGGTTCTCCCGGATCTTCCGGCTGGCGGCCTTCGTGCCGTACGCCGTCCCGGTGGTCATCGGCACCCTGATGTGGGGCTTCCTCTACAGCGACAGCATCGGCCCGTTCTCCGGCCTGGGCATCGACTTCGTCAACAGCGACACCGTGCTGGCGTCGCTGGGCAACATCGTGACCTGGCAGTGGGCCGGCTACAACATGATCGTCCTGTACGCGGCGCTGCAGGGCCTGCCCCGGGAGATCTACGAGTCGGCACGGATCGACGGCGCCGGCGAGGTGCAGATCGCGCTCCGGATCAAGACCCCGATGATCGCCTCGGCGCTGGTGCTGGCCACCCTCTTCACCATCATGGGCACCCTGCAGTTCTTCACCGAGCCGCTGATCCTCCAGCCGCTCAACCCCGGGGCGATCACCCAGCACTACACCCCCAACGTGTACGCCTATAACCAGGCGTTCTCGTTCCAGCAGTACAACTACTCGGCGGCGATCTCGTTCCTGCTCGGTGCGGTGGTCTTCATCGGGTCGTACATCTTCCTGTTCGCCACCCGGAAGAGGAGCGCGCTGAAGTGAGCCTCAAAAAAGGCAGCGTCGCCGCCCACCTGGTGATGGGCCTGCTGGCGATCTACTTCCTGCTGCCGTTCTGGTGGCTGCTGGTGGCCGCGACCAAGGACAACGACGGGCTCTTCCAGTCCGCGTCGCTCTGGTTCAGCGACTTCAACCTGTTCGAGAACCTGCGGCTGCTGTTCAGCCAGGAGAACGGCATCTACCTGACCTGGCTGCGCAACTCGGCGTTCTACGCGGTGGTCAGCGGGGTCGGCGCGACGGCGATCTCGGCCCTGGCCGGGTACGCCTTCGCCAAGCTCCGCTTCCCCGGCCGCAACGCCCTGTTCGCGCTGCTGCTCGGCCTGATCATGGTGCCGGCCACCGCGCTGGTGCTGCCCACCTATCTGCTGATGTCGCAGGCGAACCTGGTCGACACGATCTGGGCGGTGATCCTGCCGTCGCTGCTCAACCCGTTCGGGGTCTACCTGCTCCGGGTCTACGTGCACGACTCGATCCCGGAGGAGATGCTGGAGGCCGCCCGGATCGACGGTGCCGGCGAGTTCCGGGTGTTCACCAGCGTGGCCCTGCCGGCGATGAAGCCGGCCCTGGTCACCGTCCTGCTGTTCAGCATGGTCGCGTCCTGGAACAACTTCTTCCTGCCCCTGGTCATGCTCAGCGACGACGGCCTCTACCCGCTCACCGTCGGGCTCCGGACCTGGTACATGTCCGCGATCATGGGCAACGGCGGGGCGGCGACCTTCAACGTGATCATCACGGGCGCCCTGGTGGCGATCATCCCCCTGATCGCGGCCTTCCTGATGTTGCAGCGGTACTGGCGTGGTGGCCTGACCATCGGCTCCGTCAAGTAATCCGCGCACCTCTCTCTATCTTCTCGGTAAGGAACACAGAAATGATCCGTGCGCGTGTCAGTTTGAATCCGGGCGCCGTGGTGGCGCCGGTCAGCCGCCGGACCTTCGGCTCGTTCGTCGAGCACATGGGCCGCTGCGTCTACACCGGCATCTACGAGCCGGGTCACCCGCTCGCCGACGAGGACGGCTTCCGCACCGACGTGCTGGCGCTCGCCCGTGAACTGGGTGTCACCATGGTCCGCTACCCGGGTGGCAACTTCGTCTCCGGTTACCGCTGGGAGGACGGCGTCGGCCCGCGCGAGCAGCGCCCCCGCCGCCGTGACCTGGCCTGGCGCAGCATCGAGACCAACGAGGTCGGCATCGACGAGTTCGCCAAGTGGGCGGAGAAGGCCGACGTCGAGATCATGTACGCGGTCAACCTCGGCACCCGTGGCGTGCAGGAGGCCCTGGACGTCCACGAGTACGTCAACCACCCGGAGGGCACCGCGATCTCCGAGCAGCGGCGGGCCAACGGGGCGGAGAAGCCGTACGGCATCAAGCTCTGGTGTCTCGGCAACGAGCTGGACGGGCCGTGGCAGACCGGGCACAAGACCCCTGAGGAGTACGGTCTGCTCGCCGCGAGCACCGCCCGGGCGCTGCGGTCGGCGGAACCCGATCTGGAACTGGTGGCCTGCGGCAGCTCGTCGTCCTCGATGCCGACCTTCGGCACCTGGGAGTCGACGGTGCTGGAGCACGCGTACGACCTGGTCGACTACGTGTCCTGTCACGCGTACTACGAGGAGCACGACGGCGACCTGGGCTCGTTCCTGGCCTCCGCCGTCGACATGGACTTCTTCGTGAACAGCATCGTGGCCACCGCGGACGCGGTCGGGGCGCGGCTGAAGAGCACCAAGAAGATCAACCTGTCCTTCGACGAGTGGAACGTCTGGTACCTCTCCCGGTTCCAGAACGCCCCGCTGCCCGAGGAGTGGAAGGTCGCCCCGCCGGTGATCGAGGACCGCTACCACGTGGCGGACGCGGTGGTGGTCGGCAATCTGCTGATCTCGCTGCTGCGGCACAGCGACCGGGTCACCGCGGCCTGCCAGGCGCAGCTGGTGAACGTGATCGCCCCGATCATGACCGAGCCGGGCGGCCCGGCCTGGAAGCAGACCATCTTCCACCCGTTCGCCAAGACCGCCGCGCTGGCCAAGGGCGACGTGCTGCGCCTGCACATCGACGCGCCGACCTACGAGACGGCGAAGTACGGCGCCGCCCCGCTCGTCGACGCGGTGGCCACCCACGACCCGGCCACCGGGGACGTGACGATCTTCGCGGTCAACCGGGACGTGGCGAACCCGGTCGAGTTCACCGTGGACCTGAGTGCCTTCGAGTCCGGGTTCACCGTCGCCGAGTCGTGGATCCTGGCCGACGACGACGTCTACGCCTACAACTCCAAGGAGGCGCCGGAGCGGGTCGAACTGCGCCCGTTCGACGGGGTCGTGATCGACGGTGGCGCCGTCACCGTGACGCTGCCGAAGGTCTCCTGGAGCGCGATTCGATTGACCCGGTGAAAGTGTTATCGGCCGGGGCCGGAAAACGTCCCGGGAAAATGACCTTAAAGCAGCTTTAAAGGCTCTGGGAGTGCGGCTTTCCGCAGGCCATGATGGCGGGCGTTCACCGCTGTCTGCCCTCGGAGGTCGCACCCCCATGCGCCGTAAACGAAGCGTGATCCTGGCCTCGGTGGCCACGGTCGCCGCGCTCGCCACCGCCTGGATCGCCCTGCCCGCCTCGGCGGCCGAGCCCGCCGCCAGTGTCCGCACCGTCCAGGACTGGGGCACCGGCTGGCAGAACGAGGTGACGATCACCAACGAGGGATCGTCCACGATGGCGTCCTGGAAGGTCGAGTTCGATCTGCCCGCGGGCAGCGCGATCGGCAGCTTCTGGGATGCCGACATGACCGCCTCCGGCAGCCGCCGCACCTTCACCGGCCGCTCCTGGAACGGCTCGCTGGCCGCCGGGGCGCGCACCACGTTCGGTTTCGTCGGCTCCGGCGCGCAGCCGGTGAACTGCACGCTGAACGGCAAGCCGTGCGCCGGTGGCGAGGTGGTGGTGACGGCCCCGCCGACGACCGTGCCGGCGACCACCCCGCCGACCACCCGGCCGACGACCGCCGCGCCGACCACAGTCCCGCCGACGAAGGAGCAGGACGTGCCGCCGTCCGGTGACCTGCTGCCGGTCACCCTCACCAACAGCAGTGGCCGCAACCAGCAGGTCTTCGTCTACGTGCTGGGTGTGAACCTGGAGACCGGCAAGCTCGGCTACGTCAACGCGGCCGGCGCCTTCACCCCGTGGACCGGCGGCGGCCCGGTGCCGGTGCCCGCGCCGGACGTGTCCATCCCCGGCCCGGCGAACGGCTCCAGCACCACGATCAAGGTGCTGAGGAACATCTCCGGCCGGATCTACTTCTCGTTCGGGAAGAAGCTGGACTTCCGGCTCACCGGGGACGGCCTGGTGCAGCCCGCGCCGTGGGCCGGCGGCGACCCGAACCGGGACATCCTGTTCGACTGGAGCGAGTTCACCCTGAACAGCTCGGGCCTGTGGCTGAACAGCTCACAGGTGGACATGTTCGCGGTGCCGCACAGTGTCGCGGTCACCGGTGGCAGCGGCAAGGTCAGCAAGACCGGTGAGGTGAAGCCGAACGGCCGCCAGCGGGTGATCGACGCGGTGCGGGCCGACCCCGACTTCGCGAAGAGCATCGTCACCGGCTCGGACGGCACGGTGCTGCGGGTGCTCGCGCCGGGCAAGGCCGCGGACGCCGGCCTGATGAGCCCGACCTACCTGGACTCGTACATCAGCAGCGCGTGGAACGCGTACACCGGCAGGAATTTGACCGTCGTGCCGTTCGGGGACCGTCCGGAGGTCCGGTACACCGGCCGGACCGCCGGGAACGTCATGAACTTCACCGACGGCACCGGCAAGACCGTGGCGTCGTTCACCAAGCCGTCCACCGCCAACGTGTGGGGCTGTGACGGTGCTCTGGGTGCTCCGAACGACCAGATCGTCGGCCCGATCGCCCGGACGCTGTGCGCGGCGCTGTGGCGGACCACGCTCGGCACGATCGACACCCAGCCGGGTGGCACGGCCGCCGACTTCTACAAGAACGGACCGGCCAACACCTACGCCAAGGCGGTGCACGACAACATGGTCGACGGTAAGGCCTACGCCTTCGCCTTCGACGACGTGCAGGCCCAGGAGTCCCTCGTGCACGACGGAGACCCCCGTGCGGCAAAGATCGTCTTGACTGCGTTCTGATCTTCTACATCGACGAAGCCCACTCTGAAAAGAGTGGGCTTCGTGCGTCATGTGGTACTCATCACTTGATGGTCGTCTACCTAGTTCTGCGCAGGCCGGGGCGCGTTCGACCGTGTCCGGAGCCCCCCGTGGCGCCGAACCCAAGTTTCCTTCAGGTGTCCGGCCGGTTAGCCTCCCCTAAGGTTAGGTAAGGTTTACCTTATTGGAGGCCCCCGTTGGAGCGGTCCGATTCCCCGCATCTGTTTTCCGGGTCGACGCTGGACGTCTATACGTCCGGCGTCTGGCACGCGTCGGCACTGCTTGCTGACCGGGTGAAGGCAGTGCGGCAGCCGTACTCCGGCGCCACCGTCCCCGAGCTGCAGGAACAGGTCGACGCCGTCGACCTCGACCGGCCGCTGGGTGACACCGGAGCGGCACTGCACGAAGTCGCCCGGCTCTACCTGGACAACGCCGTCTGGTTCCACGAGCCCACCTACGTCGCCCACCTGAACTGCCCGGTCGCGATCCCCGCGCTCAGCGCCGAAGTGCTGATCTCCGCGGTGAACTCGTCGGTGGACACCTGGGACCAGAGCACCGCGGGCACCCTCATCGAGCGCCGCCTGATCGACTGGACGGCCGGCCGGATCGGTTTCGGGCCCGGCGCCGACGGCATCTTCACCAGCGGCGGCACCCAGTCCAACCTCCAGAGCCTGCTGCTGGCCCGGGAGGAGGCCCTGGACGGCCGGGACCGGGCCACCAGTCTGCCGAGACTACGGATCTTCGCCACCACCGAGAGCCACTTCAGCGTCAGCAAGTCGGCGGGCATCCTGGGCCTGGCCCCGGACGCGGTGGTCGGCGTCCCCACCGACGACAGCGGCCGGATGAACATCGCCGCCCTGATCGTCGCGATCGACGACGAGTTGCGCGAGGGCGGCATCCCGATGGCGGTGGTCGCCACCGCCGGCACCACCGACCTGGGCCGGATCGACCCGGTCGCCGAGATCGCCACGGTCTGCGAGAAGCGGGGCGTCTGGTTCCACGTCGACGCCGCGTACGGCTGCGGCCTGCTCGTCTCGCCCCGCCGCCGGCACCTGCTGGACGGCATCGAACGCGCCGACTCGGTGACCGTGGACTTCCACAAGAGCTACTTCCAGCCGGTCAGTTCCAGCGCCGTCGTGGTGCGCCGGGGCGAGACGATGCGCCGGATCGCGGTGCACGCCGACTATCTGAACCCGCGGGCCGCGGCCCTGCCCAACCAGGTCGACAAGAGCCTGCAGACCACCCGCCGGTTCGACGCGCTGAAACTGTGGATGACCCTGCGGACGATGGGCTCCGACCAGATCGGCGAGATGTTCGACGCGGTGATCGACCGGGCGCACGACGTGCACGGCCTGATCCAGGCCGATCCGGACTTCGAGGCGCTGGCCGAGCCGACCCTGAGCACCGTGCTGTTCCGGTACCGGCCGGAGCGGCTGACCGTCGCCGAGTGCGACGAGCTGATGCCCCTGCTGCGGCAGCGGCTCTTCTACGGCGGGCGGGCGATCGTGGCCGGCACCCGGATGGGCGGCCACTACTGGCTGAAGTTCACCCTGCTCAACCCGAACACCACGATGGACAACCTGCGCGACGTGCTGGACCTGATCCGGGGGATCGGGCGCGAGATGACCGGGGAACGCGACGAGGCCACGGCGGTGATGGCATGACCCACACGTACGACTTCGTGGCGATCGGGGCCGGCCCGTTCAACCTGGGCCTGGCCGCGCTCACCGAGGACCTGCCCGACGTGGACGGTGTCTTCCTGGAGCAGCGGGCCGAGTTCGACTGGCACCCGGGGCTGATGCTGGACGGTGTCACCATCCAGGTCCCGTTCCTCGCCGACCTGGTCACCATGGCCGACCCGACCAGCCGGTTCTCCTTCCTGAACTACCTCAAGCAGGTCGGCCGGCTGTACCCGTTCTACATCCGGGAGAGCTTCTTCCCGCTGCGGGCCGAGTACAACGAATACTGCAAGTGGGTGGCCCGGCAGCTGCCGTCGATCCACTGGAACACCCGCGTCGAAACGGTCACCCACGACGGTGAGGCGTACCTGGTGCACACCGGTGGCGAGACCTACCGGGCCCGGCGGCTGGTGCTGGGCATCGGCACCGCGCCGCGCGTCCCGGCGGTGGTGGACCAGGGGCCGTACGTGCACAGCGCCGACTACCTGCCGAACAAGGCGAGGCTCCAGAGCCTGGAGTCGATCACCATCGTCGGCAGTGGGCAGAGCGCCGCCGAGATCTATCTCGACCTGCTCAACGACATCGAGACGTACGGCTACCACCTGAGCTGGATCACCCGGTCGCCACGGTACTTCCCGATGGAGTACACCAAGCTGACCCTGGAGATGACCTCTCCGGACTACATCCGCTACCACCAGGCCCTGCCCATGGAGGTGCGGGACCGGCTCGGCCGTGAGCAGCGCAATCTCTACAAGGGCATCAGCGGTGATCTGGTCGACGCCATCTACGAGACGCTCTACGCCAAGAGCCTGGCCGGCCCGGTGCCGACCACCCTGCTCAGCAGCACCGCGCTGGAGGGCGTGATCTGGGACGGCGAGCGCTGGACCCTGGCCCTGGAGCACCAGGAGCAGGGCGACTCGTTCACCGCCGGCACCCAGGGCCTGATCCTGGCCACCGGGTACGCCCCACGGGTGCCGTCCTTCCTGGACCCGGTGCGGGACCGGATCAACTGGGATCCGCGCGGCCGGTTCGACGTGACCGTGGACTACGCGGTGGACAAGGCCGGTGACGAGATCTTCGTGCAGAACGCGGCCGAGCACACCCACAGCGTGACCGATCCCGATCTGGGCATGGGACCGTACCGCAACAGCGTGATCCTCAAGGCGATCACCGGCCGGGAGATCTACCCGATCGAGGAGTCGATCGCGTTCCAGCAGTTCGGCGCGCCCAAGGCCGACATCCCCCGTCAGTTGGTGAGGCGATGAGACTCGTACCGCTGGATCTCGCTCGTGATCTCGCCCTGCTCCACGAATGGGTGATCCATCCCCGGGCGCACTACTGGGGACTCCAGGGCGCCACCGTCGAGCGGGTGCGCGAGGAGTACCAGGGCTTCCTGGACAACCCGCACTACGACGTGTGGCTCGGCCTGGACGACGACGGCACCCCGCTGTTCCTCGCCGAGACCTACGACCCGGCACACAGCGAACTCGCGCCGCACTACGACGTCCGCCCCGGTGACATCGGCATGCACGTGCTTGTCGCCCCGCCGACCCGGAAACGCTCCGGGGTCACCTCCGCGGTGATGCGCGCGGTGATGGACCACTGCTTCGCCGACTCCCGGATCGAACGGGTGGTGGTCGAGCCGGACATCCGCAACGAGGCGATCCACCGCAAGAACGCCGAGGTCGGCTTCGTCGTCGACCGGGACGTGCCGCTGCACGGCAAGACCGGGCGGCTCAGCTTCTGCACCCGGACCGCCTATGAGATGAGCGTCCCGCACCTGCGGCCGGAGGCCATCGAGTTCGCGCACCGTCGCCTGATCGCCAAGGCCATCGCCGAGTTCAGCCACGAGCGCCTGATCACCCCCGTACCGGAAGGAGACGGTTATCGCTTCGGCGCGAACACCTTCACCGCCAAGCGTTACCCGCTCGAACACTGGGTGATCGACCCGGACTCGCTGGACGGGCCGCTCGACGCGCTCGACTTCATCGCCGGCCTGCGCGACACCCTCGGCATCCCGGAGAAGCTGCTCGGCACGTACCTGGAGGAGATCTCGGCGACCCTGGCCGGCACCGCCTGGAAATACGCGCACCGCCGGGAGACCGCCGAGGACCTGGTGCACGCGAGCTTCCAGACCATCGAGGCGGCGATGACCGAGGGGCACCCGGGGTTCGTGGCCAACAACGGGCGAATCGGATACGGACTCCGCGACCACGAGGCCTACGTGCCGGAGGCCGGGCGGCCGGTCCGCTTGCGGTGGGTGGCGATCCGCAAGGCCGAGAGCATCTTCGTGTACGACGGGGACGAGCGCGCGCATTACGAGTCGGAGCTCGGCCCGGAACAGCTCGCCCACTTCGAGCAGCAGCTGCGCGGACACGGGCTGGACCCGGCGGAGTACCGCTACCTGCCGGTGCACCCGTGGCAGTGGGAGCACAAGGTCACCGTCACGTTCGCCCCCGACGTGGCCCGCCGGGCGATCGTCCCACTCGACGCCGGGACCGATCGTTATCAGGCACAGCAGTCGATCCGGACGTTCTTCAACCTGGACCGGCCGGAACGGCACTACGTGAAGACCGCGATCGCCGTGCAGAACATGGGCTTCATGCGCGGGCTGTCGCCGAAGTACATGCGGGTCACCCCGCCGATCAACGCCTGGGTGGCGTCGGTCGTCGAGGGCGACGAGGAACTGCGCGCCCGCGGGTTCGGGGTGCTGCGCGAGCTGGCGTCGGCCGGGTACACCGGCGACGCCTACCACCGGACCGGCACGCCCTCGGCGTACACCAAGATGCTCGCCGCCCTGTGGCGGGAGAGCCCGGTGCCGCGCCTGGCCGACGGGGAGCGGGTCGCCACCATGGCCAGCCTGCTGCACCGGGACCGGGACGGGAACTCACTGGTCAGCGCACTGATCGGCGCGTCCGGAGTGGAGCCGGCCACCTGGGTGGCGAGCTACCTGCGCGCCTACCTGCGCCCGATCGTGCACTGCCTGCTGGCGCACGATCTGGCGTTCATGCCGCACGGCGAGAACCTGATCCTGGTGCTGTCGAACCACGTACCCACGCGGGTGTTCATGAAGGACATCGGCGAGGAGGTGGCGGTGATGAACGACCAGCCGCTGCCGCCCGAGGTCGAGCGGATCCGGGTCGACGTCTCCGACGAGATCAAGGAACTGGCGATCCACACCGACGTCTTCGACGGCTTCCTGCGGCACCTCGCCGGGATCCTCGACGCCGACGGGACGCTGGGTGCGGCCGAGTTCTGGGCGCTCACCGGCGACTGCGTGCGCGAGCACGCCAAGGACCACCCGCACCTGACCGGGCGGCTCGACCTGCTGCGGCCCACCTTCAAGCACTCCTGCCTGAACCGGCTCCAGCTGCGCAACACCCTCCAGATGGTGGACATCACCGATCAGGCCAGTTCGCTGATCTTCGCGGGCGAGCTGGAGAACCCGATCGCTTCATGAGAAAGATCCATCGCGACGCGTACGGGATCCCGCACCTGCGGGCCGGCTCGGTCCTCGACCTGGCCTGGCTGCAGGGGCGGGTGACCGCTATTGATCGGGGTCGTCAGATCTCGGTGGAGAAGCGCCGCTCCGAGGGTCGGCTGGCCGAGGTGGCCGGGGCCGCCGAGCTGGACTGGGACCGGTTCGCTCGTAAGGTCAGGTTGGACGACACCGCACGGCGATGTTACGAGAAGTCGGACATATTGACGCGGGGTTGGGTCGACGCCTACGCGGCCGGCGTCCGCTCCGGCGGCATCGAGTGGCATCCGTGGTCGTCCTACGGCGTCTTCCTCGTGCAGCACATCCTGTTCGGGACGTTCGGCAACAAACTGTGGCGCGCACACGTCGAACGCACCCTCGGCCCGCACGCCCTGTCCTGGTTCGCGATCGAGGGACCCGGCGGCTCCGGCAGCAACGCGTGGACCATCGGCGGCCAGATCGCCGGCGACCCGCACCGGCTGCTCGAACTCCCCGGCGTCTACCAGCAGATCCGCCTCGCCGGCCCGTCCTTCGACGTGGCCGGGCTGACCTTCCCCGGCGTCCCCGGGGTGCAGCACTTCGGCCACGCCGGGCCGGTGGCCTGGGCCATCACCAACGCGATGGCCGACTACCAGGACCTCTACATCGAGGAACTGCGGGCCGGTCCGGCCGGGCTCCAGGCGCGCGGCCCGGCCGGCTGGGAGCCGGTGGTCACCCATCAGGAGACGATTGCGGTACGCGACGCCGCAACGGTCACCGTCGACGTCATCGAGACCGCCCGCGGCCCGATCATCGACGGGACCCTCAGTCTCCGTACACCGGCGCGGTCCGATTTTGATCTCGGGTTTGACGCCCTGCTGCCGCTGCTGCACGCGCGGACCGTGGACGACGTGGCCGACGCCCTCAGCCGCTGGGTGGAACCGGTCAACAGCGTCCTCACCACCGACTCCACCGGCCGCACCCGGCAGCTCACCGCCGGCCGGGTGCCGCAACGCGACGACCGCAACCGGCTCGTCCCGGTGCCCGCGTGGGAGCCCCGCCACCAGTGGAAACCCGGCTGGGCGCCGATGTTCCACGCCGAGGTCGAGTCGGCGGTCAACGCCAACGACCGCCGGCCCGACACCGCGCCGTACGGCGTCGACTTCGCCCCGCCCGGCCGGGCCCGCCGGATCCGCACCCTGCTGGCGGCCGGGACCCCGCACGAGTCGATCCACATGGACACCGACCTGCCCGCCGGCTCCGAACCGGCCGGCCAGCGGATGGCCTGGCGGGCCGCGGTGGCCCGGGCGCTCTGCGACCTGCCGGCCCTGCGGCCGCTGTTCACGCCGAGCGGGCACGACCCGCTGTTCGCGCCGTGGACCGACCCGCGGGCCCGGATCGGCATCGCCCTCGACGGGGTGCTCGACGGCCTCGGCCTCGACCCGTCGGCACTGGCCGACCCGGACACGGTCGACGCCGGCCCGTGGGGTGCCCGGCACCTGCTCCACCCGATCCAGCTGCCCGGCCTGGACGCGCTCGTCCCCAATGTGGAACTCGGCGGCTCCGGCGACTGCGTGCTCAACACCGCCAGCGTGCCCGGGGTCAGCGACCTGTGCTGGCGGGGGCCGGTGGCCCGCTACGTCTGGGACGTGGCCGACCGCACCCGCAGCCGGTGGGTGGTGCCGTTCGGCGCCACCGACGACCCGGCGTCCCCGCACTTCCTGGACCAGCTGCCACTCTGGACGTCGGGCTCCCTCGTCCCACTGGTCACCGACTGGGACTCGCTACCGGAGGAATCTGTGATCGTCTTCTCGGAGAAACTGCCCGGCCTCGGCGAACTCATCATGATTCCGCTGGATCCGTCCGCCCACGCCGCACTGGTCCACTCCTGGGTGGTGAAGGACCGCAACCGCTTCTGGGGCATGACCGGGCACAGCGTCGAGAAGGTGTCCGAGATCTACGCCTTCGTCGACAGCCTGGACAGCCACCACGCCTACCTGCTGCTGCTCGACGACCACCCGATCGGCATCTTCCAGACCTACCAGCCGGCCGAGGACCCGGTGGGCGAGTGCTACGACGTCCAGCCCGGCGACTTCGGCCTGCACCTGCTCCTGGACGCCGGCGACAAGCCGCTGCCGCACGTGACGAGCGCGGTCTTCCCGGCCCTACTGCGCCACCTGTTCCAGGACCCGTCCCGAACCCGCCTCATCGCCGAACCGGACATCCGCAACGATCGCATGATCACCCGCCTGCAACGCGAGGGCTTCACCCTGGGCCCGATCATCGACCTGGGCCACAAACAGGCGAGATTGACCTTCCTGAACCGCTCCCGTTTCGAAAATCCCAGAGAGTGAAAGATGCTCTGAAGAGGGCGGCCAACTTGATACGGGACCAGATGCTCGGTAACACTGGTCCCATGACAAACGGACAGGGTCCGATAGTGCATAGTGATAGCCGATAGCCGGCGATCCGGCCCGGCGGGGAGGCACCCATGAACGGCGACGCTCGATTCACCGAAGGGCTGCTGAACCTCGCCGACGCGGGCCGCTACCTGCGGATTCCGCAGCAGACCTTCCACCGCTGGGCGCGCGGGTACGACCACGGGAAACCCCTCCTGCACCTCGCCGACCCCAGCCACTCGCGCCTGCCGGTGAGTCTCATCGCACTCGCGGAGGGCCACGTCCTGGACGTGCTGCGGGACGCCGGTGTGCGGCCCCGGAAGATCCGGCCCGCGCTCCAGCGGCTGCAGCAGGAGTTCGGAACCGAGTACGTTTTGACCGCCAAGGAACTCGCCACCGACGGCATCGACGTCCTCTGGGACTTCGCGCGCAGCCCCGCCGGTGAGGGCCTGATCGCGGGGCACAACGGGCAGCACGTCCTGCGCGGCATCGTTCAGGACCAGATGAGCTACATCGGCTGGGACTCGTCCGGCGTACCGAACCAGGTGACGCTCCGGAACTGGGGCCCCTCGAAGGTGGTGGTCGATCTCCGGCGATCATTCGGGCAGCCGATCTTTGCCGGAACCGGTACGCGGGTCGCCGACGTCGCCGGAATGCTGAGAGCAGGTGAAGATACTGACACCGTCGCGGAGGAGTTCGGGCTCTCCGTCAGCGATGTCGGCACCGCCGCCCGCATCCTCCTGGGCCGCGCCGCCTGACTTCTACATCGACGAGAACATGGCCGGGCGCTCGCTGAGGCGCTTCCTCGAAGAACTCGGCTACGTGGTCCACACCCCATCGTCCGTCTTCGGCCGTGAGCGGTTGAGCCGGACCCTGGAGGACTCGGACTGGTTGCCCGTCATCGGCAGCAGCGGATGGGTGGTCTTCGGTCGCGACCAGCACATCCTCGACCGGCCGGTCGAACTGGAGGCGTACCTGGCCGCCAAGGTGCACATGTTCATGCTGCCGGGCACGGCGACCAGAGACCAGATCATCAGCCTCGTGTCGACGAACCTCGGGGAGATCTGCACGCTGGCGGTCGCCCGTACCCCCGGCGTCTACTGGCTCACCTCCGGCAAGGTCGTCGGTTACGAGCGACGGCGAGCCGAAGTGCGGAAGCGCCGCAAGCCGTAGGTCACGGTGGAACCAGGTAGCTCGCATGTGCGGCCGGTTCGCGGCGTCCTCCGAGCGCCGTGGCCGGCCGAGAGCGGGCAACGGCATGTGGACCGGGCCGTGCGGTCTGGCCCACGACCTGCCGGTGGTCACCGTGAAATCAAGGATTTCGACGACTTCCGGGCCCACCACGGACTCGACCTCGTGACCGCCTGATTTGTGTCCCCCCGGTTGGTTATCGTTCCGGGCATGGAGTTCCGGGGTGAGTTGCAGCGGACCGGGGGGACCACCACCGGGTTTCAGATCCCTGATGAGCTGGTGGCCGGGCTCGGTGGGGGTGGGCGGCCCAAAGTCGTCGTCACCGTGGGGGAGTTCGAGTTCCGGTCGTCGATCGCGAAGATGGGTGGGGCGTACTGGCTCGGGGTCAGTGCCGAGCGGCGGGCGGCCGGCAACCTCGAGGGTGGGCGCGTCTACGACCTGACGATCACGCTGGACGAGGTGCCCCGTACCGTCGAAGTGCCGGAAGATCTTGCTGAGGCGCTGGCGGGTGAGCCGGACGTGAAGGCGTTCTGGGAGACCGTCTCGTTCAGCAACCAGCGCTGGCACACCGAGCAGCTGACGTCGGCGAAGACCGCCGAGACCCGGGCCCGGCGGCTGGCTAGGTCCCTGGAGTCGCTGCGGGCCGGGAAGGCCCGCTGAGGCCTCACAGCGGGCGGTACGCCACCGACGGGTCGAGCAGTGTCACCCAGGAGGGGCGGTACGGCGGCAGCCGGCCGTCCATCTCCTCCTGCAGGTTGGTGCGCCACGGCCCGGACACCCCGTCGTCGTGCCACCAGGTGGGCCAGGAGTCGTAGCGGCGTTCCACGTTGACCCCGGTGGCGCTGGTCTCCACCCGCAGGAAGAGCCACCGGCCGTACCGCGGATCGGATTCGGCCCGCCGCAACGCCCGGACCAGCTCGGTGAGCCGGCGGAACGCCGCGTACCGCTCCTCCTCGGGCCGGTCGGCGGGCGGATGGTCGCCGGGCTGCGAGCTGAAGCTGGTGGCGTCCGCGTAGGCGAGCAGCGAGCACCGCCCGTCGCCGCGGGGGGCGCGATCCTGCAGCCAGCCGACCAGGGTGTCGAGTTCGGCGGTGGTGGGTGGCGCGGGCCGGGACAGCTCCGGCGAGTCCTGCATCGCCGACCAGACCAGCCGATCGTGTTCGCCCTGGCTGAGGCGGCGGACCCGGCGCATCGGCGGGCGGCGGCCGGCCGGGATCCGGGGTGCGGTGCTGCCGGGCAGCAGGCCGCCGCGGCGGGCGGTGTCCAGGGCCGCCGTCACGTCCGGCGGGGTGTCGGTGAGGATCTCGGTGAGCAGGTCGGTGAGGTGCGCGGCGGTCACCTCGGCCCGGACCGCGGCGGCGAGCAGTTGCTCGGCGGCCTGCCGGGGGCCGAACCGGCTGAGCGCGGTGACGGTGCTCTCCGCGGTGAGCATCGGCCCGGCCATCTCGGTCATCCCGTCGGCCAGCCCGTCCGGGTAGCGGACCCGGGACCAGCGGCCGCTCTCGTGCCAGATCACGAAGCCCAGCCGGTCGCGTTCGGCCAGCGGGGACAGGGTGTCCCAGGGCAGCCAGTCGGGGGCGCCGGTGAGCAGGTCGAGCGCCGGATCGAACCGGGTGGTGGCGCTCTCCTCCCGGCTGTGCCCCCAGAGGACCGCCCGGCGGCCGTCGAGCAGCGCGAACCGGGCCCAGCTGCCGTCGTCGTCCTGGCGGCCGGCGCCGAGTTCGTCGATCGACCAGGTGCCGGATCTGCCGAGCGCGGCGTGTGTGGCGCTCAGCGTCGCCCAGCGGGTCCAGAGGAGTCCGGGAGCGGGCAGGTCGACGTTGCTCAGCATTCGTCCACTGTGCCAAATACTCTCGGACGTGGCATCGCCCCCCTACGATGCGAGCGTCTTCGATCAAAGGGGGAAGTGAATGCCTTTTCGACGATCGCGCTTTTTCGCCGCCGGGATGCTGAGTGCCGCGGTGGCCGTGACGGGTGCCGTGGCGGTGCCGGCCACCGCCCAGGCGGCCGGTAAGACGGCGACCACCAGCGCGGCCGAGCGCCGCCGCCTGGACAAGCTGCCCACTCCGAAACTGGGCTGGTACAAGTGCTACCAGACCGCCGAGTGCGCGACGGTGAAGGTCCCGCTCGACTACGACGACCCGAAGGGCCCGAAGACCGAGATCGCGCTGCTGCGGGTCAAGGCGACGAACCAGAAGGCCAAGATCGGCAGCCTGTTCGTGAACCCGGGTGGCCCGGGCGGTTCGGCCACCATGATGGCGCTGGACGCCCCGCTGTTCCTCAGCGACTCGGTGCTGGAGAGGTTCGACGTCGTCGGCGTCGACCCGCGCGGCATCGGCAGCAGCGCGAACATCAAGTGCTTCAAGTCGGTCAAGGAACAGACCGCGGTCCTCGACAAGATGAACGTGGCGTTCCCGCTCGGCGCGAAGCAGGAGAAGAGCTACATCAGCGGCGCCAAGTCGTTCGGCAAGAGCTGTTCGACCACCGGCAAGAAGCTGGCCGGGGCGATGTCCACCGCCGAGGTGGCCCGCGACATGGAGCTGATGCGGCGTGCCGTCGGCGACAAGAAGCTGACCTACCTGGGCTTCAGCTACGGCACCGCGCTCGGGCAGTACTACGCGAACCTGTTCCCGGACCGGTTCCGCGCGATCGCCGTCGACGGCAACATCGACCCGCGGCAGTGGGCCGGCACCGGATCCAGCGGCTCGAAGATCCTGGACGCGCGGATGAAGTCGGCCGACGGCGCCACCAAGGCGCTGTGGGAGATCCTGAAGCGCTGCGACGCGGCCGGTGCGGAGTACTGCTCGTTCGACGGGAACTCGATCGCGAACTTCAAGTCGGTGGCCGCGAAACTGCGGGCCGAGCCGCTGGTCATCGAGGACGAGGAGGGCACCTTCACCCTCACCTACGCGGACTTCGTCGGTGCGGTGCTGAGTTACATGTACACCACGTACGCCGGTGAGCTGGTCACCGCGCTCACCGCCGAGGTGGCCGCGATGCAGGCCGGTGGCGCGCAGGCGTCGGCGGCGAAGGTGGCGCTGCGCCAGCGGTACGACGCCGGACAGCGCAACGGCTACGACTTCCCGTACGACAACGGCTTCGAGGCGCAGAGCGCGGTCATCTGCACCGACGGCAGGCACCCGAAGAACGCCGCCAGCTGGCCCGGTCACACCGCGTTCCGTGACCTGCAGGCGCCGTACTTCGGCCGGCTCTGGGGCTGGCTGAGCGTGCAGTGCGCGAGCAGCACGTGGACGGTGCGGGACGAGGACGCGTACCGAGGACCGTTCAACAAGCGGACCGCCGCGCCGGTCCTGATCGTCGGCAACTACTGGGACCCGGCGACCAACTACGCCGCGGCCGTGTCGTCCAGCGAGCTGCTGCCGAACTCGCGTCTGGTGACCAGCGACAACTGGGGTCACACGGCGTACGGCACGGGTGCCTGCGCGACCGGTGCCATCGACCGGTACCTGCTGACCGGCAAGGTTCCGGCGAAGGGCACCACCTGCAAGGCGGACCACCAGCCGTTCACCGAGCCGTTGTCGGCCGGTGAGGAGCCGGAGCCGGGCGACGACCTGTCGATCATGTCGGCGGCCACGCCCGGTAAGAAGCTGCCGCCCGTGGTGGCGCCGCAGCCGGTGTCGGTCCTCACCGGCACTCGCTGATCGGTGGTGGGGGGTGCCGGGCCGTCACGCGGCCCGGCGCCCGTCCCGGCTGGGCTTCCAGTCGGCACTGTCGTGACTGTCCGCGGTGAACCCGGCGAACGAAGCGGCCAATAGCAGGGCGAAGAAGACAACAAGTGTGATTCCCATGCCCTCCAGCGTGGTCCCGTTCCACGCCCCGGAACAGTGGCAGGAATGCCATACATCTTCAATAAACTGCCAACCTGCCGATAGGGTGGCGGCATGTTGCGAAGCGTCGCCGTGATCGCCATGCCGGAGGTCGCCGTCTTCGAGCTCGGCGTGCTCTGCGAGCTGTTCGGCTACGACCGCACCCCCGAGGGCCTGCCCGGCTACGAGTTCGCGGTGTGCAGCGTCGGCGGGCGGCCGGTGCGCAGCCACGCCGGGTTCGACATCACCCCCGGCCACGACCTGTCGTTCGCCGAGACCGCCGACCTGATCGCGATCGCCCCCAACGACATCCGCGAATCCCCGCCCGAGGTGCTCGAGGTGCTGCGCCGCGCCCACGCCCGCGGCGCCTGGCTGATGAGCGTCTGCGTCGGCGCGTTCACCCTCGGCCAGGCCGGGCTCCTCGACGACCGCCGGTGCACCACCCACTGGCGGCACACCGACCGCCTGGCCACCGAGTACCCGCGTGCCAAGGTCGACCCCGGCGTCCTCTACGTGGTCGACGACAACATCGTGACCAGTGCCGGGACCGCCGCCGCCATCGACTGCGGCCTGCACCTGATCCGCGCCGAGCAGGGGTCCGCGGTCGCCGCCCAGATCGCCCGCCGGATGGTCGTGCCACCGCACCGGGACGGCGGCCAGGCCCAGTTCATCGAGACCCCGATCCACACGTCGGTGTCCTGCGAGACGATCCAGCCGCTGCTCACCCACGTGCTGGAGACCCTGGACCACCCGCACACCGTCGACACCATGGCCGATCTGGTGCACATGGCCCCGCGCACGTTCGCCCGCCGGTTCCGTTCGGAGACCGGCGCCACCCCGCACGACTGGCTGACCAGCCAGCGCGTCCTGCTGGCCCGCCGGCTCCTGGAGGAGACCGATCTGGGGATCGACGCCATCGCCGCCCGCGCCGGTTTCGGCAGCGCCCAGACGTTGCGGCACCACTTCACCCAGCGGCTGAGCACCACACCGCAGAGCTACCGGAGCACCTTCAAAGCCAAGATCTGATCCGCCGGTACGCTCCACACCTCCCCGCCGAATCCCACCGCTCGCGTGAGTCCGCGCGAGGCCGCCGCGCCACCGGACCGCCCGGCGGCCGCCGGGCGGATGCGGCTCCGTTCGTGTGCCGATTCACGGCTCGCATCGAGCCGTGAATCGGCACACGGTCCGGCCTCGGCCGGCTCGCCGGTCAGCGGCGGGGGAGTTCGCTCTGGGCGGCGGACAGCCAGTCGAGGGCGTACTCCAGGTCGATCGCGGCGTCCCGGCGCCGGTAGGAGTGGTGTCCCCGCGCGACCGCCGCGCACGCCTCGATGCGGCGGCGGAAGGCCGCGTACCGGTACGGGTCGTCGATCGGCGCCGGCCGGTCCGGAATCCGCCGGTCCCAGCGCCGCCGCAACCGCCGCAGCAGCAGCCTGGTGAGCAGCCCGGCCCACAACCCCAGCACCGCCACCACGGCCAGCGGCACCGGCCGGACCGCGGCCGCCCCGGCCACCAGCAGCAGCGTCCCGGCGACCGTGATCCCGGCGGTGACACCCGCGGCGGCGGCCACCGGATCGGCGATCGGCGGGAGCCCACCGCGCCGCCCGGCCGCCATCCGGACCTGGTGCCGGGCCTGCCCCAGCCGGGCGAACACCACCCGGTCCGCCCGGTCGGCCGACCAGTCCCGGCTCTGCGCGTCGGTGACCAGGTCGTCGAGGTCCCGCGCGATCCGGCCCAGCCGAGGCCGGGCCTCCCCGGAGAACGGATCCTCCCGAACCCGCAGCCGCCCCCTCATGACACGTCCTCGCCGAGATGCCGTTCGACGCAGTCGATCGCCTGGCAGAGCAGCTGGTCGGCGTGGGCCAGCCGCCGGATCACCGGATCGGTGCGGATGGCGCGGCGCAGCGCCGGCACCGTCCAGTCGTCGACCCCGGCCCGGCGCAACGCCACCGACACCAGCCGGCCACGGGCGTGCAGCAGCCGGTCCGGGAGTTCCCGGTCGCCGCCGGAACGGGTGCCGGTCTCGTCCTTGCGGCCGGTGACGGTGAACCGGAGTGGCGCCGGTGGTGGTGTGCGGGCGACCGCCGGCCGGGCGCCCGGGGCCCGGGCCAGGCGGCGCCGGCCGATCGTCGCGGCGGCCCGGCGCCCGGCCCACGGAGCCGCCCCGAGAACGGCCAGCACGGCCAGCCCGGCGGTGCCGAGGACCCCGGCGGCGGACAGCCCGGCGGCCGAGGCGAGCGCCGCGGACAGCACCACGACCAGGAACGTCACCACGGTCGCGGCGAGCACCTGGACCGGGGCGGCGAGCACCCCGGCGACCTCGGTCAGGACGCTGTCCAGGGCGGACAGCCTGGCCCACGCGGACCGGATCCAGACCTGCCCGGAGTCACCGGCGGCGCCCAGATCGGCGAGGCTGTCGGCCACCAGCGCACGGACGGCGTTCAGCTCGGCATACGAGACGCGGCCAGACATGTGTCGAGCGTCCCATCAGGACGCCACCCGGGTCTGTCGTGTTTCAGCCATCCGGGGTACGAAGCCAGGCCGCGGCCTCCTCCGGGGTGGACACCACACGGGTGCCGGGCACCACCGGACGGTTCACCATCAGCACCGGAACGCCCAGCTCACGGGCGGCGGTGAGCTTCGCGGCGGAGCCTCCGCTGTCCTTGGTGACGAGGACGTCGATCCGGTGGCCGGCGATCAGTTCGCGTTCTCCCTCGACGGTGAACGGCCCCCGGCCCAGCAGCACCGTCAGGTTCCGTGGCACGGCACCGGACGGCGGCTCGACCGACCGGGACAGAAACCAGCAGCCGTCGACGCCGGCGAACACCGCCAGCCCCTGCCGGCCGGTGGTCAGGAAGACCCGGCGGCCGAGCCGGGGCAGCAGCGCGGCGGCCTCGGGCAGGGACGCCACACGGTGCCACTCGTCGCCCGGCCCGGCGGTCCAGCCGGGCCGTCGCAGGACCAGCAGCGGTACGCCCGTCGCAGCGCACGCCTCGGCCGCGTTCCGGCTGATCACCGCCGCGAACGGATGGGTGGCGTCGACCACCGCCCGGACCCCGGTGTCACGCAGGTAGCCGGCCAGCCCGGCCACCCCGCCGAACCCGCCGATCCGCACCCGCCCGGCCGGCAGCAGGGGCGTGCTGGTCCGCCCGGCGAGTGAGCTGACCACCGGGAACTCCCCGGCGATCAACCCGGCGAGCCGGCGCGCCTCACCCGTGCCGCCGAGGATCAGCACCCTCATGGGCGGCAGCGCGCCGTCGAGTAGAGGTGGCTGTCCGGGAACTGCCCGGCGGTCAGGGCGGCGCCCACCACGATCACCGCGGTACGCCGTACGCCCGCCTCCTCGACCTTGGCCGTGATGTCCGCGAGCGTTCCGCGAATGATCAGCTCGTCCGGCCGGGAGGCCCGCGCCACCACCGCCACCGGGCAGTCCGCGCCGTAGTTGCCGACCAGATCGGCGACCACCGCACCGATCCGCTGCACGGCCAGGTGCAGCACCATGGTGGCCCGGCTGGCGCCGAGGGTGGCCAGGTCCTCGCCGGGTGGCATGGCGGTGGCGCGTTCCGCGGTCCGGGTGAGGATGACGGTCTGCGCCAACTCCGGGACGGTGAACTCGCGCCCCAGCGACGCGGCGGCCGCGGCGAAGGCGGGCACACCGGGGGTCACGTCGTACGGCACACCGGCCGCGTCCAGCCGCCGCATCTGCTCGGCGACCGCGCTGAACACCGACGGGTCGCCGGAGTGCAGCCGGGCCACGTCCTGCCCGGCGGCGTGCGCGGCGGTCATCTCGGCGACGATCTGATCGAGGTTCAGGCTGGCGGTGTCGATCCGGCGGGCCCCGGGTGGGCAGGCCTCCAGCAGTTCGGCCGGGACCAGGCTGCCGGCGTAGAGACAGACCGGCGACGAGGCGATCAGCCGGTGCCCGCGCAGGGTGATCAGATCGGCCGCGCCGGGCCCGGCCCCGATGAAGTGGACGGTCATCGCGGCACCACCGACCAGATCGTCACCGGCATGAACGGCCGCCAGCCGGTGAACCCGCCGACCGGGGAGCCGCGCTGCACGGTGATCCGGGTCAGCTCGCCGCCGTGTCTCGCGTGGCCGGCGGCCAGCACCGCCTCCGACTCGACGGTCACCGCGTTGGCCACCAGCCGCCCGTCGGGGCGCAGCGCGGCCAGGCAGGCGTCCAGCACACCGTCGCGGGTCAGACCGCCGCCGATGAAGACCGTGTCCGGCCGGGGCAGCCCGTCCAGGGCCGCCGGGGCGCGGCCGTGCACCACCCGCAGGCCGGGGACACCGAGCCGGGCCGCGTTGGCGGTCACCGTGGCGGCCCGCTCGGCCGACGACTCGACGGCGATCGCCCGGCAGGACGGGTGGGCGCGCATCCACTCGATGCCGATGCTGCCCGAGCCGGCGCCCACGTCCCACAGCAGCCGGCCGGGCGCGGCGGCCAGCGCGGCCAGAGTCACCGCCCGGACCTCCCGCTTGGTGAGCTGACCGTCGCCCTCGTAGACGCCGTCGTCGAGTCCGGGCACCACCGGCAGCTCCGGCCCGTCGCCGCACTCGATCGCGACGACGTTCAGCGGGTCGCCGGGCGGCAGCGCCCAGCCGCCCGCGGCGCCGGTGGACAGCCGCTCGGCGGGGCCGCCCAACTGCTCCAGCACGGTCAGTGTGGCCGCCCCGTACCCCCGGGCGGTCAGCAGCGCGGCGACCGCCTCCGGGGTGTGCGCGCCGGCCGACAGCGCCAGGATCCGGCGGCCGGGATTGATCACCCGGTGCAGGGTCTCCACCGGTGCGGTGACCAAGCTCACCACGTCGGCAGCGGCGAGATCCCAGCCCAGCCGGGCCGCGGCCAGCGACACCGACGACGGATGCGGCAGCACCCGCAGCCGGTCCGCGCCGATCACCCGGGTCAATGTGGCGCCGATGCCGTGGAACATCGGGTCACCGCTGGCGAGCACACACAACCGCCGTCCCCGCTCCGCCTCGATCAGGCCGGGCAGAGCCGGGACCAGCGGCGACGGCCACGCCACCCGGCGGGCGGTCACCTCGGCGGGCAGCAGATCCAGCTGACGCGGGCCGCCGAGCACCACGTCCGCCCCGAGCAGGGCACCGTGCGCGGCGCCGGTCAGGTCCGGCCAGCCACCGGCCCCGACGCCGATCACGGTGACCGGATGTTCCGTAGACATGCGCTGAACCTAACCCGTGGGAATTTTCCGAACTCGTTGAGCCAACTCGGCGTGACGCGCGTACTCGAACATGACAGTCCCGGAGCGCACGGGGCGGTCACGTCGGCCGCATGGGGTGGCAGGCGCCGTGAGACGACTGCTGAGCAGGTGAGGACTTGACTATTCCGGCCTTCCGGGATCAGCGCGAGCTTCCCGACGACGACGGATACTTCGCGGGGCTGCGGGCCGAGGGGCGTCCGGGCGAGGGACGACCGAGCTGGGACAACCCGTCCATGCCGTCATGGCCGGAATCGCAGCGGCAGGGCTACGGCCAGCCGCAGTACGCGCAGCCCCAGTACGGCCAGCAGCAGTACGCGCAGCCCCAGTACGGGCAGCCGTACGCCGCACCGGACAACTACCGCCGCGGTGACTTCGCCGAGGTGTCGATGACCGACGCCAGCGGCTGGAAGGCCGGCACCGGCGTCCCGATCCAGGACGAGCGCCCGCCCGGCGAGTCGACCAGCGGCAACCGGCTCTTCACCATCCTGCTGTTCTTCTCCGGCCTGGCCACCAGCGTCGCGCTCTGGCTGTTCAACACCCAGCCCGGCGCGGTCAGCAACACCGCCACCGCGATGATCGCGGCCGGCCGGGTCACCGGGCTGATCGGCGGCTACCTGCTCTTCGTCCAGCTGCTGATGATGAGCCGGGTCTCCTGGCTGGAGGAGTGGGTCGGCTCCCGCGACCTGCTGCGCTGGCACCGCTGGCTGGGCACCTCACTGCTGACCTTCGTACTGGCGCACGTGGTGTTCATCGTCTACGGCTACGCGCTCACCGCCGGCACCGGCGTGGTCGAGCAGGGCTGGACCGTGATCACCACGTTCCCCGAGATGATCAGTGCGACGATCGCCACCGGCCTGCTGGTGTTCATCTCGCTGATCTCGATCCGGGCCGTCCGCAGCGTGCTCAACTACGAGCTGTGGCACCTGATCCACCTGACCGCGTACGGCGTCCTGCTGCTCGGCTACGGCCACCAGATCGCCGCCGGCGCCGACATGAACGGCCGGTTCGCCTCGGTGTTCTGGCCGGCGCTCGGCTGCATCACCATCGCCGCCCTGTTCTGGGGCCGGGTCGTCGAACCGCTCTGGCTCAACTCCCGGCACCGGTTCACCGTGGCCGAGGTGGTCGGTGAGGGCGCCAACACGTTCTCGATCTACATCGAGGGCAAGCGCCTGGACAAGCTTCCGGTGCAGGCCGGCCAGTTCATGCGCTGGCGGTTCCTGACCGCCAACGGCTGGTGGCAGTCGCACCCGTTCTCGCTGTCGGCGGCCCCCAACTCGCAGTGGCTGCGGCTCACCGTCACCATCGCCGGCGGCCACACCCGCAAACTGGCCACCATGCGCCCCGGCACCCCGATCTGGGCCGAGGGCCCGTTCGGGACCTTCACCGCCGAGCGGCGCACCCGCCGCCGGGCCCTGCTGATCGCCGGCGGCAGCGGCATCGCCCCGATCCGGGCCCTGCTGGAGGACATGCCGCCGGACACCATCGTGATCTACCGGGCGAGCCGCCCCGACGAGCTGGTCTTCCGCACCGAGCTGGAGGAACTGGCCGAGGAACGGGACGCCTGGGTGCGCTACATCGTCGGTGGCCGCAACGATCCCGGCCCGCGCCGGCTGTTCACCCCCGAGGGCCTGCGCGGCCTGGTGCCCGACGTGAACCGGCGGGACGTCTACCTGTGCGGCCCGCCCGGACTGGTCAACGCGGCCGTCGACACCCTCAAGGAACTCGACGTCCCGGACAGCCAGCTCCACCTCGACCCCTTCGAGTTCTGACCCTTCCCCCACGGTTTTGCCCGTTTCCCCTACGGTTTTGGGAGTTTCGCGATGCGACGCAGTACCGCAGCAGCCGTCGGCACCCTCACCGGCGCCGCCCTGATCCTGGGCGTCCGCCTCAGCGTGCAGCCGCCGGCCGTCCCGGTGAACGCCGCAGCGGCCGGCAGTGTGGCCGAGGAGCCGGAGATCGACGAGGCCTCCGGCTCCACCGCCGAGCCCGAGGCGACCGGTGGCGCCAAGAAGCCGGCCGGCAACAAGAAGAACGAGAACGCCGAAGCCGAGGAGACCGGGCTCAAAGCCGGCACCTACAAGGGCAAGGCCGTGCAGAACCCGTACGGCACCATGCAGGTCACCATCAAGGTCAGCGGTGGCAAGGTCAGCGCGGCCGACTCGACGTTCCCCACCGACGGGTTCAGCGGCACGATCAACCCGAACGCGGTGAAGGCCCTGAACGCCGCCACCCTCAAGTCGCAGAGCGCCGACGTCGACGCCGTCTCCGGGGCCACGTTCACCAGCCAGTCGTACGTGACCTCCCTGCAGAGCGCCCTGGACAAGGCCGGCGCGTAGAGTCCCGCTTCGTGCGCCACGTCGAAGAGGTCATGGGTACGGTCGTCAGCATCGAACTGGCCGACGACCTGCCCGAGTCCCGGCTCGCCGAACTCGTCGCGTCGACCTGCGCGTGGCTGCACGAGGTGGACGCGCGGTTCAGCACGTACCGGGACGACAGCGAGGTCTGCCGGTTCCGGCGCGGCGAGATCCCCCTGGAGGACTGCTCCGCCGATCTGCGGCACGTCCTCGACCGCTGCGCCGACCTGTGGCGCGACACCGACGGCTACTTCGACGCCTACGCCGGTGGACCCCTCGACCCGTCCGGCTACGTCAAGGGCTGGTCCGTCGAGGTCGCCTCGGCACGCCTCGCCGAAGCCGGATCCACCAGGCACTACATCGGCGCCGGCGGGGACATCCGGATGCGCGGGGCCGGACCCGGTGGACGCCCCTGGCGGGTCGGCGTGCGGCACCCCTGGGAAGCCGACAGGCTCGCCTGGGTGCTCTCCCTGACCGACGGGGCGGTGGCCACCTCCGGCACGTACGAGCGGGGCGCCCACGTCTGGAACCCGGTCGCCGGCGGTCCCGCCAAGGGCCTGCGCTCGGTCACCATCACCGGGCCCGACCTGGCCGTCGCGGACGCCTACGCGACGGCGGCGCTGGCCATGGGCGTCACCGGGCTGTCGTGGCTGGCCAAGCTGGCCGCCGACGGCTACGAGTCGGCCGCGGTCACCGACGACGGCCGAGCCTTCACCTCCGCCGGCCTGCCGATCGCCTGACCCGCGCCCGTCCGCGGTCCCGTCGCGGGGTCCGTTCCCACGGCCTTCCGCGTGCCCCGTCTGCGATTACGTCGCGAGGTCCGTTCGCGCGGCTACTTCGTGTGGTCATTTCCGGTGCGGATCGCACCGGAAATGACCACACGCCGGTGACGGATCGCTCACGCCCGGCGGTCGCGGCACGGTCCGGGCGGGCCGCCCACCTCGCGCGGACCGCCACGGTGGCGTTGTGCTGACGTACCGGATCATCGGGGTTTGTCAGCGCCCGGCCAGGGACCCGGAGTCGCGGTGGTCTCGGTGAGCCTCGTCTCCGTGCGTGCGATCCGCAGACCGCGAGCCCGGTAGTTGGCCAGCGCGGCCGGCCCGTCCAGGCTGCACGTGTTGACGATCACCCGCTTCGCCGGGGACAGGCCCGGATGGCGCCCGGCGAGACTCCAGGCGTGCCGCAGCGCGGTGGTCAGCAGGTGCCCGCCGATGCCCCGCCCGGCGAACGGCGCCATCAACCCGAAGTACGCGATCTCCACCACCCCGTCGACGCTGCCGTCCAACTCCACGTAGCCGGCCGGAGTGCCCCGCAGATAGGCCACCCACGTCTCCACGCCCGGCCGGTCCAGCCAGTCCTGCCACTGCTGCCACGTCCACGCCAGCCGGTCCGTCCAGTGCCAGTCGCCGCCGACCGCCGTGTAGAGGAACCGGTTCAGCTCCGGGCTCGGCAACTCCGCCCGCACGATCCGCACCCCGCCGTCGCCGTCGCCCCTGCCGTCGTCCACGGCAGGCTCGCGAGCTGCGCGGATCTGGTCGGGTGAGTCCTGTTCCAGGTGCCAGACGGTGATCTCCACGGGGCCATCATCGCCGGTTTTCGAGACACGCGGGGACCCCGGTTTGGAGGGGAGCGGGGGGACCGGATAAAGTTCTGTCATCGCCGGGGGAAACGCCGGGGGTGCGGAAGTGGCGCAGTGGTAGCGCATCACCTTGCCAAGGTGAGGGTCGCGGGTTCGAATCCCGTCTTCCGCTCGGAGAGGCCTTCTACACGGGGTCACCTCGGTGGAGTGGCCGAGAGGCGAGGCAACGGCCTGCAAAGCCGTGTACACGGGTTCAAATCCCGTCTCCACCTCGCTGGTGGTTACAAGGGCGATTGGCGCAGCGGGAGCGCGCTTCCTTGACACGGAAGAGGTCACTGGTTCGATCCCAGTATCGCCCACGAGTTGCAGGGGCAGTGTGTCCGCGGAAAGCGCGGACCGCTGCCCCTCGTCTTGTCTGCTCCGGGGGCCGAGCCCCCGGAAGCCCCGCATCACGGTTGGTTGCGGGCGTCCCGCGTCATGGCTGTTTGCGGGCGTCTCGTGTGGTGGCTGTTTGCGGGCGTCTCGTGTGGTGGCTGTTTGCGGGCGTCTCGTGTGGTGGCTGTTTGCGGGCGTCCTGCGCATGTTGGTGTGCCAGCCGCGTCACGGCCGGCCTGATGTTCGGTGTGTGGTCGACGATTCGATCCGGTGGTGGAGCGGCCCTGAATTCGGTGGCGTTCAGCCGAGGTCAGGGGTTGAGGCCAGGAGCCAGGTGAGTGGTTGAGGTCCGGACGGGTCCGGCTCGTACTGCCCATCCTCGTTCAGTACGTTGCGGTGCACGGTTGCTCCGCCGTCACGCTCGACGATCCAGTATCGCGGGATGCCGGCTTTCGCGTATTCGGCCTTCTTCGTGATCCGGTCAACGATCTCAGAGCCGCTGGAGACCACTTCGACAGCGAGGAGAAGCCCGGACGTGCCGGCGTAGCTCGACCGGGCACGACGTGGCGGCATGCCCTCCGCCCACACCGTGAGGTCCGGTACCCGGCCACCGCCGACATCGATGCCGCAGTCGGCGGTGATCTGCTCGGCTTCGTAGCCATGCTTGGCGAGCCAGAGAATCATGCGCATCACCAACAGTGCGTGTTCAGGGTCTGCGGGGGGCGTGACCGACAGCACTCCCTCGGGGCTCAGCTCGTACCGGTGGTTCTCGTCAGCGGCTGCCATGTTCGCGACGTCGTTCAGGGGCAGGTGCGTCGGCATCCTCGCGCCGAAGGCTTGAGCGCTCACCGGTGCCCCCTCTTCGGTCCGAAAGCTGTGTACGGCCCATCTGCCGCCTCCAAGATAGCCGCCCGCGAGCAGATATCGGTGGGGTGAGGTGCCGGCTGTGGGAGGCGTGCCGAAGCGGTGGGAGCCTGCCTGCCAGGGGCCGGTGGCCTCGTTTTCATCCCTTCGAGTCGCACGTTTCGTGGTGATGCCCGCCTCAATGCGGTTTCGGGTCTCGGTGGTGGGGCACCTGCGAGCGGCCTGTCAGGTTTAGGGAGGACGCCGCGGTGGATATTGATGTTCTTTTGGCCGATGTCGAACGCCGGGCCCGGCTGCATGGTCGCCGCGAGAGTCTTCGGGTGGTCAACGGGGTGGTGGGTGTGCTCTCCGACGTCCTTCCGGTGCGGGCCTTGGAGCTTCTCACGCCACACCTGCCGGCTGAGGTCCGTGCCGGGCTGGCCGGGCGTTCGCGGGTCGAGACCGCGGCCACCTGCCGTGCCTTCCTCGAGCGGGTCTCCACGATTCTGCACGCGGAGTCGCCGGACAACGCGTTCCTGGCACGTGTCGTCCTGGAACAGCTGAACGGGTCGCTGCGTGTGATCAGCCCGGCCGCGTTCGCGCACCTGGTCGCCGCCGATCTGCGTCCCCTGATGCTGGCCGGCCGGCCAGCCAGCGGACGTGATCTTCCCGTTGGCGGCCCGCTCACCAGCCGTATCCGGGTGCCGGCCGTCGTTCCGGCCCAGCGCAGGCAGCTAGCCTGACGCCGCCAGCCGCCAGCCGCCAGCCGCCAGCCGCCAGCCGCCAGCCGCCAGCCGCCAGCCGCCAGCCGTGGGTTCCGTCTCCCTCCCGGGCTGGTGCCAGGCCGAGTGAGGTCCTGACTGGGGACCCCGCCGGGTTCGCATGATCGTGGCTCGTGTGCTGGTGCCTGTCGTTCCGGACCGCCGAGGTCGCATGCGTTCCGGAACGTGCGCACCAGCCGGTGTCGAGGAGTCGCTGGGAGTGCTCGATTCGGCATCGTGCGCCGGGCCGGGTCAGGCCGGGTCAGGCCGGGCCGGGTCAGGTCGGGTTGGGCCGGGTCAGGATCGAGGGTGGCCGTACACCCGGCCATGTCTGCCGGGACCACCGCATTCGCCCGGTGGCCGCCGGACGGTCTGGCAGTGACGCCTGCCTTGCGGGGACCGGACGGGGCGACCCGATCTTCGTGGGCCCGATGGGCGTACCCCCAATGGGGTTGAAGTCTGCCGACCCGGAGCCGGCCGCCGGCCGAAAGTGACGCGGACCGGGATCGTGTGGTGAGTTCCGGGGCGGAGCGCACCGGAAGGTGCCACACGAGGTGTTCTAGTGGAGCGCTCTGGACCAGGCGGTCAGGGTGGGGACGCAGTTCGTGGCGAAGTCGTCGTAGTCGGCCGGGGTGTTGTAGGCGTGGGCGGACAGGCGTAGGTAGCCCCGGCCGCCGAAGGTGGAGAAGGCGCATTCGGCGTTCAGTTCGGCCAGGACCCGGGCCCGGAGCGCGTCGGGGGCTCCGGGGGCCGCGCCCAGCGTGCCGGGCAGCCGGACCAGGCGCATCGGGCCGGCGGGCATGCCCACCTCCACGGTGTGGTCCTCGCCGGTGAGTTCGGTGAACGCGGAGGCCACCCGGGCGGTCGCGTATGCGGCGAGTTCCTCGGCGTGCTCTCTGACCCGCTGCCAGCCCCACAACTTCTCGATCTCGGTCAGGGCGTGCGGGGCCGTCAGCTGGGCGGTGGCGTCCAGGGTGCCCTGGACGTCGAAGCGGGACGGGAACGGTTCGGCCGAGCCCCAGGAGTCGATCACGGGGTGGAGGCGGGCGCCGTCGCGGGCGATCAGGACCGCCGCGCCGGGTGGGGCGCACGCGAACTTGTGCAGGTTGCCCACCCAGTAGTCGCAGTCCAGGCCGTCCAGGGGAGTATCGATCAGGCCTGGCAC
Source organism: Actinoplanes sp. G11-F43 (assembly GCF_050589265.1). Lineage (NCBI taxonomy): Bacteria > Bacillati > Actinomycetota > Actinomycetes > Micromonosporales > Micromonosporaceae > Actinoplanes > Actinoplanes sp. G11-F43. The sequence continues at coordinate 287,201 of NZ_JBNZCE010000017.1, read as the reverse complement.
GTGGGCGCCGTCCACCAGCACCGGGATGCCCCGGGTGCGGGCGGCTGCGGTGATTGCGGCCACCGGGAGGAGGCGGGCGGTGGGGGAGGTGACGTGGTCGAGCACCACCAGTGCGGTGCGGTCGGTGAACGCCTCGATGACCGCCGCGGCCGCCTCGCCGGGGCCGGCCGCCAACGGGACGTGTGCCCGGTGGACGGGGGCGCGGCGTTCGGCGCCCATCACCACCGCGCCGTACGCGTGGTCGGTGACCAGGATTTCGCCGCCGGTGGGGATGTCGACGGCGGACAGGGCCGCGCTCATGCCGGCGCTGGCGTTCGGCACCAGGGCCAGCCGGTGGTGCGGGACGCTGAGGAAGTCGGCGACGGCCACCCGGGCGGTGGCGATCCGGGCGGGCAGGCCGGCGAACCAGCGGACCGGGGCGGCGTTCATCTCGGCGCGCAGCGCGTCCTGGGTGGCGAGTGTCGAGGCCGGTGCGGCGCCGAACGAGCCGTGGTTGAGATGGAGGAGGTCGTCACTGAGCGGCCAGGCGGCGCGAGCGGGCCGCCCATCGGGGAGCTGAAGCACGGTGAAATGTTACAGGCAGGTGGCCTGAGTGGGATGTATGCGACTTCTGTCCTGGTAAAAGGCGGGCGATGCGATGGCTCGGCCGCAAACCATTCCGCCAGAGCAGGGCATGTGACATAGTACAGCGGTGTTCTCCACCCCTCAGGTTCTCGTGATCGGCGCCGGCATCGTCGGCGCCGCGATCGCCCGGGTCCTGGCTCGTGCCGACTGCGACGTCGTCGTGGTCGACCGGGCCGCCACCGCGGGTGGCACCTCCGCGAGCGGTGAGGGCAACATCCTGGTCTCCGACAAGGGGCCGGGCGCTGAGCTGCGGCTCACCCAGCGCACCCTGCGGGTGTGGGACCGCCTCCGGGCGGAGCTGCACCACGAGCTGCCCGACGGCTTCCCCGGGCTGGAGCTCGACCACAAGGGCGGCCTGGTGGTGGCCACCACCGACGCCGGTGCGAAGGCGCTGCTGGAGTTCGCCGAGACCCAGCGCGGCGCCGGGGTGATCGCCGAGGTGGTCGACGACGCCCGGGCCCACGAGCTGGAGCCCGACCTGACCCGCGACATCACCGCGGCGGTCTTCTACCCGGAGGACGCCCAGGTCCAGCCGGTGATCGCCACCGAGGCGCTGCTCGCCGCGGCCCGCCGGCACGGCGCCCGGGTCCGTCAGCAGGTCGAGGTCACCGGCGGCATCGTCGAGAAGGGCCGGCTGGTCGGGGTCGAGACCACCGCCGGGCCGCTGCGCGCCGACCTGGTGATCGTCGCCGCCGGGCCCTGGTCGGGTGCGGTCGCCGAGCGGATCGGGGTCACCCTGCCGGTCCGGCCGCGCCGCGGCACCGTCCTGGTCACCTCGCGGATGCCACACCGGATCCACCGCAAGGTGTACGACGCCGACTACGTGGGCGCGGTCGGCTCCGGCTCGGCCGATCTGCAGGTGTCCAGCGTGGTCGAGTCGACGGCGGCCGGCACCGTGCTGATCGGCTCCTCCCGGGAGCGCCGCGGGTTCGACGACCGGATCGAGGCGCGGGTGCTCGCCGCCCTGGCGTCCAAGGCGCTGCTGCTCTTCCCGTTCCTGGCCGACGCCCAGGTGATGCGGGCGTACGGCGGATTCCGCCCGTTCGTGCCGGACCATCTGCCGATCATCGGGCCGGATCCGCGGCTGCCCGGTCTGTGGCACGCCACCGGGCACGAGGGCGCCGGCATCGGGCTGAGCCTGGCGACCGCCGAGGTGCTGGCCGAGCTGATCTTCGAATCCACTGAGGACAACGAGTTCCGGCTCGACCGGCCCGGTCTGGAGGGGGAGCTGTGAGCATCCATGTGAACGTGGCCGGGCAGCGGGTCGAGGCCGAGGAGGGCCAGACCGTCGCCGGGGTGCTGATGTCGGGCGGGCGGCTCTCCTGGCGGACCAGCCGGAGCGGAAAGCCGCGCGGGGTCTTCTGCGGCATCGGAGTCTGCTTCGACTGCCTGGTGGTGGTCAACGACCTGCGGGACGTCCGCGCCTGCCAGCGGCGAGTGGTGGACGGCGACCGGATCGAGTTCCAGGAGGATGACCATGCCTGAGGTGGTCGTGATCGGCGGCGGCCCGGCCGGGATGGCCGCCGCGCTCGCCGCCCGGCGCCGTGGCGCCCGGGTCGTCCTGATCGAGGCGGGCGACGACGTCGGCGGACAGTACTGGCGGCACCTGCCGGAGTCGCGGGCCACCGCGGACGAGCACACGCTGCACCATGGCTGGGAGAAGTTCCAGACCATGCGGTACGCCCTCCGGGGCGATCCCGGTGTGGAACTGATCCTGAACGGTCACGTCTGGTCGGTGGACCGGCGGGACGGGCAGCCGCCGCTGGTGCACGTGATGATCGGCGCGCCGGACGGGCAGCGCCGGGTGGCACGAACGTTCCTTCCCTCGGCACTGGTCATCGCGACCGGGGCGCACGAGCGGACCCTGCCGTTCCCGGGCTGGGATCTGCCGGGAGTCTTCACGGCCGGTGCGGCCCAGGCCCTGGCCAAGGGCGAGCGGGTGGCCGTCGGACGGAACGTCCTGGTCGCCGGGGCCGGCCCGTTCCTGCTGCCGGTGGTGTCCAGCCTGGTCCGGGTCGGCGCCGGCGTGGCCGGAGTGGTCGAGGCGGCCGGCTGGGCGCGGATCAGCCGGGGCTGGGGCGCGAAGCCGTGGCGGCTGGCCCGAGCGAGCGCCAAGGCCACCGAACTGACCGGATATCTCGCCGATCTCGCGAGATATCGGATCCCCTACACCGCGGGCAGCGCGGTCGTCGCCGCCCACGGCACCGGCCGGGTCGAAGCGGTCACCGTCGCCCGGCTGGACGACGACTGGTCCCCGGTCCCGGGCACCGAGAAGACGATCGCCGTGGACGCGGTGTGCGTCAGCCACGGTTTCGTCCCGCGCACCGAGCTGGCGATCTCCGCCGGATGCGCGGTGATCGGAGCCGGATGCGCGGTGATCGGAGCCGGAAGCGTGGATGGCGCCGGACACGCGGATGGCGCCGGACACGCGGATGGTGCCGGATACGCGGATGGTGCCGGATCCGCGATGGCGGGAACCGTCCGGGTGGACGATCACCAGCGGACCACGGTGCCCGGCGTGTTCACCGCTGGTGAACTCACCGGCATCGGGGGCGTCGATCTGGCCCTGGCCGAGGGTGAGATCGCCGGCGCCGTGGCCGCCGGAGGATCACCCCCGCCGTCGGCCGTGCGGCTGCGGAAGGTCTTCCGCGATTTCGCCGGCCGGATGCACGCCGCGCACGGCATCCGCCCCGGCTGGCAGGGCTGGGTGGACGACACCACCGTGGTCTGCCGCTGCGAGGACGTCACCGCCGGAGAGCTCCGCGACACCGCCCGGATGACCGGGTCCCGCGGACTGCGCTCCCTCAAACTCACCACCCGCGCGGGCCTGGGCATCTGCCAGGGCCGCACCTGCGGTCGGTCGGCCGAGGACATCCTCGCGGCCGCCGTGGGACCGGACGGCCTCCTGGATGCCGGCCGGACAGCAAACCGCCCCCTCGCGGTTCCCCTCAGACTGGGGGAACTCGCCACCACCGGAGAGGACGCCGGATGAGCCCCGAGCCCACCGATCTTCGCGGAGTCATCGTCGCCACCGCGCTGCCCTACAAGGAGAACCCGTCCGCGCCGGCCGGTCTCGAGGTCGACTACGACCGGTTCGCCGAGCACTGCGACTGGCTGATCAGCAACGGCTGCCGTGGTGTCGGTCCGAACGGCTCGCTCGGCGAGTACTCGTCGCTGACCGACGCGGAGCGCCGCAAGGTCATCCAGGTGGCCGTGGAGACGGTCGGTGACCGCGGTGTCGTGGTCGCCGGTGTGCACGGTCCGGGCTGGCACCAGGCCAAGCACTGGGCCGAGCTGGCCGCCGAGGACGGCGCGCACGGCCTGCTGGCCCTGCCGCCGACGATGTACCGGGCGAGTGACTCGCAGGTCGTCGAGCACTACGCCAAGATCAGCGAGGTCGGCCTGCCGATCATGATCTACAACAACCCGATCGACACCAAGGTCGACCTGCGCCCCGACCTGGTCGCCGAGATCGCCAAGCTGCCGAACATCTCCGCGATCAAGGAGTTCAGCGGCGACGTCCGCCGGCTCTTCGAGATCAAGGAGCTGTGCGACATCGACGTCGTGGCGGGCGCCGACGACGTGCTGTTCGAGCTGATGGCCGACGGCGCGGTGGGCTGGTTCGCCGGCTTCCCGAACGTCTTCCCGCGCGAGTCGGTGGAGATCTACGAGCACATGCTGGCCGGCCGGTTCCTGGCGGCCCGCGAGCTGTACAAGCAGCTGGTCGCGGTGTTCCGCTGGGACTCCAAGGTGGAGTTCGTGCAGGCCATCAAGCTGAGCATGGACATCGTCGGCCGGTACGGCGGCCCCTGCCGTCCGCCGCGTGGCCCGCTGACGCCGGAGCACGTCGCCCAGGTCACCGCGGACACCGAGCGGGCGATCGCGGGCCTGGAGGCGTACCGAGCGGTGGCGGTCTGACATGCGGGCGGCGCGGTTGTTCTCCGCGGTCGACTCGCACACCGAGGGCATGCCGACCCGGGTCGTGACCGGTGGTTTCGGTGTGATCCCGGGCGCGACCATGAACGAGAAGCGGCTGCACTTCATCGAGCACCTGGACCATCTGCGCCGCCTGCTCGTCACCGAACCACGCGGGCACGCGGCGATGAGCGGGGCCATCCTGCAACCGCCGACGCGCCCGGACGCCGACTTCGGCGTGCTCTACATCGAGGTGTCCGGGCTGCTGCCGATGTGCGGGCACGGCACCATCGGGGTGGCCACCGTGCTGGTGGAGACCGGCATGGTCGAGGTGGTCGAGCCGGTCACCACGATCCGCCTGGACACCCCGGCCGGTCTGGTGGTCGCCAACGTCGCCGTGGTCGACGGGCACGCCGAGAGCGTCACGCTGGAGAACGTGCCGTCGTACTGCGAGCGCCTCGACGTGACGGTCGAGGTGCCCGGGTACGGCACGGTCCCGTACAGCCTGGCGTTCGGCGGGAACTTCTACGCGATGGTCGAGCTGGACGCGCTCGGCCTGCCGTTCGACCGCGCGCACAAGGACGAGATCCTCAAGGCCGGTCTGGCGATCATGGACGCGATCAACACGACGGCGCCGCCGAAGCACCCGACCATCGACGGGGTGGACCAGTGCCACCACGTCGAGTTCCTCGCGCCCGGGTCGGACGCCACCCTGTCCCGGCACGCGATGGCCATCCACCCGGGCTGGTTCGACAGGTCGCCGTGCGGCACCGGCACCTCGGCGCGGATGGCCGAGCTGCACGCCCGCGGTGAGCTGCCGATCGGCGCGGACTTCGTCAACGAGTCCTTCATCGGCAGCCGTTTCGTCGGCCGGCTGGTGGGGGAGACCACGGTGGGTGCCATCCCGGCGGTGCTGCCCACCATCACCGGCCGGGCGTGGGTGACCGGGATCGGGCAGTACATGCTGGACCCGACCGACCCGTACCCGGCGGGCTTCGAGTTCTGAGGGAGCTTTTCATGACTATCGCGGCCGCGCACGCCGCCCGTGTCCCGATGCGCCGGTCCACCCCGGACCAGCGCGCGGACTGGCTGGAGGCGGTGGCCTCGGCGCTGGACGCCGCGGCCGAGGAGCTGATCGGCATCGCGGCGGGGGAGACCCACCTGCCGCTGCCGCGGCTGACCGGCGAGCTGAAGCGCACCACGTTCCAGGCCCGGCTGTTCGCCGAGGGTCTGCGGTCCGGGGAGCTTCTTCCGGTACGCGTGGACCCGGCCGACCCGGAGTGGGGCATGGGCCCGCGCCCCGAGCTGCGCCGCACCGTGGTGCCGATCGGCCCGGTGCTGATCTTCGCCGCGAGCAACTTCCCGTTCGCGTTCAGCGTGTTCGGCGGTGACACCGTGTCGGCGCTGGCCGCGGGCTGCCCGGTGGTGGTGAAGGCGCATCCCGGACATCCTTCGCTCTCCCGGCGTACGGCGGAGGTCGTTCGCGACTCGTTGACCGGGGCGGGTGCTCCGGAGGGGGCGTTCGCGCTGATCGAGGGGGTGGAGGCGTCCCTGGAGGCGCTGCGCGACCCGCGGATCAAGGCGGTCGGCTTCACCGGCTCGACCAAGGGCGGCCGGGCGCTGTTCGACATCGCCGCGGCCCGCCCCGAGCCGATCCCGTTCTACGGCGAGCTGGGCAGTGTCAACCCGGTGGTGGTCACCCCGGCCGCGTGGGCCGAGCGGGGCGCCGCGGTGGCCGAGGGCTGGGTCGGTTCGCTGACCCTGGGCGCCGGGCAGTTCTGCACCAACCCGGGTGTGGTGCTGGTGCCGGACCCGGACGGTTTCGTCAAGGCGGTGGACCTGCCGGTCCCCGGCCGGATGCTCACGCCGGGCATCGAGAAGGGTTTCACCGCGGCGGTCGGCCGGGTCGGTTCCCATCAGGGGGTACGGGTGGCGGCCGAGGGCCCGGCGAACGAGCAGGGGGTCCGGTCGACGGTGCTGAGTGTGGCCGCCTCCGACGTGATCGCCGATCCGGAGGTGCTGGACGTCGAGATGTTCGGCCCGGCCGGTCTGGTGGTCGGCTACACGTCCGAGGACGAGCTGCTGGAGGTGCTGCGGCGGGTTCCCGGCCAGCTCACCGGCACGATCCAGGGCCACAGCTCGGGTGCCGACCCGGTGGCCGTGGAGGTCGCCGACGTGCTCGCCGACACGGCCGGCCGGATCGTCTGGAACGACTGGCCGACCGGTGTGACGGTGTCCGGCGCGCAGCAGCACGGTGGGCCGTACCCGGCGAGCACCGCCCCGGCGTCGACCTCGGTCGGTCTGGCGGCGATCACCAGGTGGCAGCGGCCGGTCGCGTTCCAGGGGGCGCCGGATTCGGTACTGCCACCGGAGTTGCGCGAGCGCTGAGTGCCGTACTCTGTGTTCGCTGAGCGCTTCTGCGCGGTGTGACATTTTATAGAGGAGGGATCGCCGGTGAGTTCGTCGGTCATCGGACCGGTCGATGTGGGCGTGAGCCTGCGGGGCACCGTCGAGGACGCGGTCTCGGCCGCGATCGTCTCCGGAGAGCTGGCGCCGGGCACCCTGGTGACCGCTCCGACGCTCGCCGCCCGGTTCGGCGTGTCCGCCACGCCGGTCCGGGAGGCGATGCTCAACCTGCAGAAACGCGGGTTCGTCGACGTCGTGCGCAACAAGGGCTTCCGGGTCACCGAGGTCAGTGAGCAGGACCTGTGGGAGATCGTGCGGATCCGGCAGCAGCTGGAGAGCCCGCCGATGCGCGAGATCGCCCGGACCCTGCAACCCGAGCAGGCCGCCGAGCTGCGGGTGAAGGCGCAGGACATCGTGGATGCCGCGGCCGCCGCCGACCTGTCCGGCTATCTCGCCGCGGACCAGGTGTTTCATCTGCGGTTGCTGGGGCTTCAGGGCAATCGCCGGCTGGTCGAGCTGGTCAAGGACCTGCGGCAGCAGACCCGGATGGTGGGCCTGGCCGACATGATCGGGACGGCCGAGCTGGCCCGGTCGGCGGCCGAGCACCACAGCCTGATCGACCTCCTCGAAGCGCGGGACGGCCGGGGTGCGGAAACACTGATGAATGCGCATATCGGGCACGTGCTGGGCTGGTGGAGCGGCCGCGCCGAGGACTGAATCGGCTGCTCAGAGGGCCGGTCACCGGGATGGTGGCCGGCCTTTTGGCTGTTCGTACACCGTACGTCCGAAGAAATTTGATCTCCGGTTTGTAAAAAGTCGCTCGGGACCTTTCACTTGCGATGTGTGACATACTACTGTTCCCTCAAGTGACCGGGGTCGCATTGATCCGGCACTGCCGCTGGTCAGCGAGACGGCCCCCGCGGACGGTCCGACCCCGCATGGTGCGCACGCGATTCGCCGTCGCGACGAAGACGTGATGCGCCCTCTGAGGAAGGCAGAACCTCTTGAGACGAACCAAACCCCCGGTAGCCCTGGTCGGGCTGACGGTTTCCGTTCTGGCCCTGCAGGCGTGCTCCGGCGGCGCCTCGAACTCCACCGGCGGGAACAGCGCGTCCGGTGGTACGGCGGTGAAGGGCGGCACCGTCACCGTCCTGCAGACCACCGACTTCTCGTACCTGGACCCGACCCGCGGTTTCGACGGCGGGGTCAACGCCTTCTACCGGCTGGTCTACCGCACGCTGATCACCAAGGCGGCCAACGACGCGGCCGACCCGAACAAGATGGTGCCCGACCTGGCGGAAGGCCTCGGTGAGGTCTCCTCGGACGGCCTGACCTGGACGTACAAGCTGAAGGACGGGGTCAAGTTCGACACCGGCGCGGCGATCACGGCCAAGGACGTCAAGTTCGGCATCAGCCGCGCCTGGGACCCGGAGATCGGCATCGGCGCACCCTACCTGCGCCAGCTGCTCGACACCCCGGAGAACTACCAGGGGCCGTACAAGTCCGGGGAGAACCCGGCCATCGAGACCCCGGACGACAAGACCATCGTCTTCAAGCTCAAGGCGCCGTTCCCGGAGTTCGACGCGGTGCTGTCGATGCCCAGCGCGGTCCCGTTCCCGGTCGGCACCGGCGCCGGCAACGAGTTCATCAACGACATCGTCGCGTCCGGCCCGTACGACCTGGACTCCTTCACCCCGGGCAGCACCATCAAGCTCAAGCGCAACCCGAACTGGGACGGCGCCACCGACACCGAGCGCAAGGCCTACCCGGACGCCTGGAACTTCCAGATCGGCATCGACGGCGCGACCATCGACGAGCGGCTGATCGCCGGCCAGGGCGCCGACGTCAACGCGATGGCCGGCTCGGTGCAGACCGCCACCATCGCCCGGCTGCAGACCCCGCAGCTGCAGGAGCGGGTGGTCAAGGCCCCGTCGACCTGCCTGACCTACGTCGGGCTGAACACCACCAAGAAGAACCTCAGCGACGTACGCGTCCGTCAGGCGATCAACCTGGCCACCGACAAGACCTCGCTGCTCAACGCGACCGGCGGCACCCAGTTCGCCACCATCGCCTCGACGATCATCCCGTCGAACGTCTCCGGGCACGCCGCCTACGACCTCTACCCGAGCGCCGACAACACCGGTGACATCGAGAAGGCCAAGCAGCTGCTCACCGAGGCCGGCCTGCCGAACGGCTTCTCGATGACCCTGGACATCCGGACCCGTCCGGTGGCCCAGGCCCAGGGCGAGGCGCTGCAGCAGAGCCTCAAGCGGGTCGGCATCGACGTCAAGCTCAACGTGATCGACGCCGCCACCTACTACGAGACGATCGGCACCCCGTCGCAGCAGAACGACGCCGCGATCACCGGCTGGTGCCCGGACTGGGCGTCCAGCGCCTCCACCTTCCTGCCGCCGCTGTTCGACGGCCGGCAGATCACCGACAAGGGCAACCAGAACCTCGCCCAGCTCAACGACGCGACGATCAACTCGGAGATCGACCGGATCAAGGCGATCAGCGACCTGACCGAGGCGAACAAGGCCTGGGGCGAGCTGGACAAGAAGATCATGGAGCTGGCGCCGATCATCCCGGTGAACGTGGAGAACCGGATTTACCTGCCCGGATCGAACGTGGCCGGCCTGGTGGCACCGCAGGGTGACCAGGACTACGGCATCATCGGTCTCAAGGACGCGTCGAAGGGCTGACCTGACCGTGTCGATATCGTCCACCGAACTGGAAGCCGCGGGATCACCGGAGACCGGCGATCTCGTGGCGGCCACGGACCCCCGGCGCAGCGTCTGGCACGTCCTGCTGCGCGATCCGGCGGCCATCGCCTGCCTCGTCTACATCGGCATCGTCATCCTGATGGCGGTCTTCGCGCCGCTCATCGTCCGCGTCAGCGGCTGGGGACCGTACGACTTCGATCAGACCGCGATCGACCCGAACCTGGGTGGCATCCCGCTCGGGTCGTGGGGTGGCATGTCCGCCGAGCACTGGCTCGGCGTGGAACCGCAGAGCGGGCGGGACATCTTCGCCCGGATCGTCTACGGCGCCCGCGCCTCGATGCTCATCGCGGTCAGCGCGACGGCGCTGACGACAGTGCTCGGGGTCGTGTTCGGCCTGCTCGCCGGATACTTCGGTGGACGGACCGACATGCTGATCTCGCGGCTCATGGAGTTCCTGATGGCGTTCCCCGCCCTCATCTTCATGATCGCGGTGCTCTCCGCGCTGCCCGCCGACAACCGGCAGTACCTCCTGGTGCTGGTCATCTCGGTGTTCGGCTGGCCGTACCTGGCCCGGATCGTGCGGGCGCAGACCATGTCACTGAAACAACGCGAGTTCGTCGAGGCCGCCCTGGCCTCCGGCGCCTCCCGGACCCGGCTGGTCTTCACCGAGATCCTGCCGAACCTGCGCTCCACCATCCTGGTGATGGTCACCCTGGCGGTGCCCGGCTACATCGGCACCGAGGCGGGGCTCTCCTTCCTCGGTGTCGGCGTGGTGCCGCCCACCCCGTCCTGGGGGCAGATGATCTCCAGCTCGGTCGGCTGGTACTCCGTCGTCCCCACCTATTTCCTGGTGCCGGGCACGTTCCTGGCGCTGCTGGTGCTCTCCTTCATGGTCCTCGGTGACCGTGTCAGGTCGGCCGTCGATCCCGGAGGCCGGTGACATGACCCGATATCTCGTACACCGTGTGCTCGGGATGCTCCTCGTCCTGTTCATGGTGTGCCTCTTCACCTACATGGTCTTCTTCCTGCTGTCGCCGGATCCGGCCGTGCAGATCTGTGGCAAGACCTGCACCCCGGAGCGCATCGACCAGATCCGGGCGAACCTCGGCCTGGACAATCCGTTCCCGGTGCAGTTCCTCCAGTTCCTCGAAGGGCTGTTCCTCAGCCGCGACTACGGTTCGGTGCACTGCTCGGCGCCCTGCCTGGGCTACTCGTTCCAGAGTTCGCAGTTGGTCACCGACATGATCGTGCAGCGCCTGCCGGTGACCGCCGTGGTCGCCATCGGCGCGGCGGTGCTCTGGCTGCTGGCCGGCGTGATCGGCGGCCTGGTCAGCGCGGTCCGCGAGGGCCGGTTCGCGGACCGGTTCATCACCTCGCTGACCCTCGGCGGCATGTCGGTGCCGAACTACGTGCTCGCCCTCGCTCTGCAGTACGTCTTCGTCGTCCAGTTGCAGTGGCTGCCGTTCCCGCAGGCGGTGCCGTTCGCCGACGACCCGGGGCAGTGGTTCCTCAACTTCATCCTGCCGTGGACGGTGCTGGCCATCGGGTACGCCTCCTCGTACACCCGGCTCACCCGGGCCAACGTGATCGACACGCTGAGCGAGAACTTCGTGCGGACCGCCCGGGCCAAGGGCCTGCGCCCGGACCTGGTGTGGCGGCGGCACGCGCTGCGCCCGGCGCTCACCCCGATCGTCACCATCGCCGGGATGGACTTCGCCGGCCTGCTCGGTGGCGCGCTGATCACCGAGACGGTGTTCGGCATCAACGGCGTCGGCAAACTGGCCGCCGACTCGATCACCAAGAACGACCAGCCGGTGATCATGGCGGTCACGCTGCTGGCCGCGTTCTTCGTGGTGGTCGGCAACATGGTGGTCGACCTCCTCTACTCGGCGATCGACCCGCGGGTCCGGGCGGGAGCGACGACATGAGCCTGCTGCGTGTGAACGACCTGACCGTCAAGTTCGGCGACGTCACCGTGGTCGACGGGCTCGGCTTCGAACTGCCGAAGGGCGGCTCGCTCGGCATCGTCGGCGAATCCGGCTCGGGCAAGTCGATGACCAGCCTGGCCGTGATGGACCTGCTGCCCAAGGGCGCGCTGCGCACCGGCAGCATCGTCTTCGACGGCACCGACCTGTGCACCCTGTCCGAACGCCGGATGCGGGCGATCCGCGGCGACCGGATCGCGATGATCTTCCAGGACCCGCTGTCGTCGCTGAACCCGTACTACACCGTCGGCACCCAGATCGCCGAGGCGTACCGGTCGCACCGCTCCGGGGTGAGCCGCCGGGCCGCCCGCAAGGTGGCGATCGAGGCGATGGAACGGGTGCACATCAAGGAGGCCGGGCGGCGCGTCGACGACTACCCGCACCAGTTCTCCGGCGGCATGCGGCAGCGGGTGATGATCGCGATGGCGCTCAGCACCGAACCCGAGCTGATCATCGCGGACGAGCCGACCACCGCCCTGGACGTCACCGTGCAGGCTCAGATCCTCGAACTTCTGGCCGAGGTACAACGGGACACCGGCGCCGCCCTCATCATGATCACCCACGACCTGGCGGTGGTCAGCGAGGTCGCCGACACGGTGGTGGTGATGCGCTACGGCGACGTGGTGGAGACCGGCTCGACCGAGCAGATCTTCTCGGACCCGCGGCACCCGTACACCCAGGCGCTGCTCGACGCGGTGCCGCGGATCGACGACGAGATCGGCGACCTGCGCACCCTCGGAGGTGAGGCATGACCGGCGAACTCCTGCTCAGCGCCCGCGACCTGGTCAAACAGTTCCCGGTGGCGGGCACCGCCGGGCTGTTCCGGCCGGCGAAGCTGTTCACCGCCGTCGACGGCGTCTCCTTCGACCTGCACGCCGGCGAGACCCTGGCCCTGGTCGGCGAGTCCGGCTCCGGCAAGTCGACCACCGCGCGCCTGGCCGCCCGCCTCATCGACGTCACCTCCGGCACCATCCAGCTGGACGGCCAGGACGTCACCGGACTCAAAGGCAAAGACCTCGCCGGGGTACGCCGGACCGTGCAGGTGGTGTTCCAGGATCCGTTCTCGTCGCTGAACCCACGGCACACCGTGGAACGCATCGTCACCGCGCCACTGCTCTACCAGAAGCGGGAGATTCCCGGCGGCTCCCGGACGTTCGCCCAGTCGCTGCTGGAACGGGTCGGCCTCAAACCCGAGTGGGTCAGCCGCTACCCGGCCCAGTTCTCCGGCGGGCAGGCCCAGCGGATCGGCATCGCCCGCGCCCTGGCCGTCGGCCCCCGGGTGCTGGTCTGCGACGAGGCGGTCTCCGCCCTGGACGTGTCGGTGCAGGCGCAGATCATCAACCTGCTGCGCGACCTCCAGGCCGAGGAGGGCTTCGGCTGCCTGTTCATCGCCCACGACCTGGCCGTGGTCCGGCAGATCGCCACCTCGGTCGCGGTGATGACGGCCGGCCGGGTGGTCGAGTCCGGCGAACGGGACGTGGTGTTCGGCGATCCGCAGCACGAGTACACCCGCAAGCTGCTCGCCGCGGTCCCGCGGATCCGCCCCGAGTGGGAGGCCGCACGACGGGCGAAGGCGGCGGCCCGATGATCGAATACCCGATCCCGGGCGCGTGGGTCCGGGAGTTCACCGTGCCGGTCCCGCTGGACTGGGCCGACGAGACGGCCGGGACCATCGAGGTCTTCGTCCGCGAACTGTCCGACCCGGAACGCCGGCATGACGACCTGCCGCTGCTCACCTATCTGCAGGGCGGGCCGGGCGGCGCCAACCCGCGGCCGCTCGGCGTGGACGGGTGGATCGCCGAGGCGCTGCCGGACTACCGGGTGGTGATGGTGGACCAGCGGGGCACCGGGCGCAGCACACCCGTCGACGGCTCGGTGATCGCCGAGTTCCCGACCGGCGCGGAAGCGGCCGCCTACCTGCTCAAGTTCCGGGCCGACTCGATCGTGCGGGACCTGGAGCATGTCCGGCGTACCCACTACGGGGCCAAGAAATGGGCGACGCTGGCCCAGAGTTTCGGGGGATGGCTGACCCTCACCTACCTCTCGGTCGCGCCGGAGGCGCTGACCGCCTGCTACGTCTGCGGCGGCATCCCCGGCCTGCCACCCGACCCGGACCAGGTCTATCGGCGCACCTTCACCCGGGCCGCCGCCAAGACCGCCGACTTCTACGACCGATACCCGCAGGACGTGGCGGCGGTGTCGGCGATCGCCGACCGGCTCGCCGCCGGTGACGTGCTGCTGCCGGACGGATCGCCGCTGTCGGTGCGCCGGTTCCAGACCCTCGGCAACGACCTCGGGTTCGGGCCCGGCCACCTGCGCCTGCACTGGCTGGTCTCCGAGGCGTTCACCCCGCGCGGGCAGCTGACCGGCGCGTTCCTGGAGACCGTGCTGACGAAGACGTCGAACGCGGGCAACCCGCTGTTCTGGACCTTGCAGGAGACCATCTACGGCGACGGCGCCAACGGGCCGTTCCGCTGGGCCGCGCAGCGCGAACGCGACCGCCGGCCGGAGTTCGGCACCGACCGGCGGCCGCTGCTGTTCACCACCGAGATGGCCTTCCCGTGGATGTTCCAGGAGATCACCGCGCTGCGGCCGTTCGCCGCCGCGATGGCGGAACTGGCCGAACTGCGGACCTGGACTCCGCTCTACGACACCCGGCGGCTGGCGGACAACGACGTCCCGCTGGCCGCCGCGGTCTACTTCGATGACGTGTTCGTCGACGAGGGACTGCAACGCGACACCCTCGCCCGTCTCGGCAACAGCCGGGCCTGGGTGACCAGCGAGTTCGAGCACGACGGCATCGGCAGTGGACGGGTCTTCACCCACCTGCGCGAGATGGTCCGCGATCGAGGAGGAGAACGACGATGACGCAGCCCCGCCCGGCCTGGGCCGGAACCAAGCCGCCCCGGCTGGCCGACGACAGCCCCGGATTCCTGGCCGCCATCGGACAGGGCTGGGCCACCCGCGCGGTGCCCGCCCCGGTGGACGCCGAGGCCGCCAAGGCCGCCGCCGACCACCGGGCCCGGCTCAGCGCCGCGCTGCCGGGCGAGACGATCGTGCTGTCCGCCGGGGTCGCGAAGAACCGCAACGGCGACGCCGACTACGCGTTCCGGGCCGACAGCGACTTCGTCTGGGCCACCTCCTGCCAGGTCGAGGGCTCGATCCTGGTGATGACCCCGCGGGCCGGTGGCCACGACGCGGTGCTCTACATGCCCCCGCCGGCCCGGCCCGGCGAGCGGAACTTCTTCGCCAGCGCCGCGTACGGCGAACTGTGGGTGGGCCCGTCGGCCGGACTGGACGACTGGTCGTCGGCACTGGACCTGCCGGTCCGGGCCCGGGAGTCGTACACCGAACCGGCCTCGTTCGTCACCGGCGCCAAGGTGGTCTCCGACCTGCGCATGATCAAGGACGACTGGGAGATCACCCAGATGCGGTCGGCGATCGACGCCACCGTGGCCGGCTTCGCCGCGGTCGCCGACGAGGTTCCCCGCGCGGTCGGCGACGGCCTCGGCGAGCGGTGGCTGCAGGGCACCTTCGACAGGTACGCCCGCACCTTCGGCAACGGGCCCGGCTACAGCACCATCGTCGGCTCCGGTCCGCACGCCCCGATCCTGCACTGGGTGCGCTGCGACGGGCCGATCCTGCCCGGCGAGACGCTGCTGCTGGACATGGGTGTGGAGGCGCGATCGCTCTACACCGCCGACGTCACCCGGACCATCCCGGTCGGCGGCGGATTCACCCCCGACCAGCGCCGGGTGCACGACCTGGTCGAGGCCTCGCACCGGGCCGGCATGGCCCAGGTGCGGCCCGGCGCCCAGTACTCGGACTTCCACTTCGCCTCGATGGAGGTGCTGGCCCAGGGCCTGGCCGACTGGGGGCTGCTCGGCGTCTCGGTGGACGAGGCGCTCGCCCCGGCCGGGCAGCAGCACCGCCGGTACATCGTCTGCGGCGTCGGCCACCACCTGGGACTCGACGTGCACGACTGCGGCTCCTCGGTGTACGAGGACTACCACGGCGCCGAACTGCGTGAGGGCATGGTGCTCACGGTCGAGCCGGGCCTGTACTTCCACGCCCACGACGAGACCGTCCCGCCGGAGCTGCGCGGGATCGGCGTCCGGATCGAGGACGACCTGCTGGTCACCGGAACCGGCCACGAGGTGCTGTCCGGGGCGCTGCCGATCGACGCGGCCGGCCTGGAGCAGTGGGCGGCGCGATGACCTTCTTTCCGTTGAGCGACGTCCGGTTGCACGACGGCGTGCACTCCCGGGCTCAGGAGCAGATGCTGCACCTGGCCCGGGTGTACCCGGTGGACCGGGTGCTGGCGGTGTTCCGGGCCAACGCGGGGCTGGACACCCGGGGTGCGCTGCCGCCGGGCAACTGGGAGGACTTCGGGCACCCCGAGGAACAGCCGTGGTCCGGATCGGACTATCCGGGTGCTGGTGTCGCGCAGACGTCGTCGCTGCTCCGGGGGCACTACGCGGGGCACTTCCTGTCGATGCTGGCGATGGCGTACGCCTCCACCGGCTCCTCGGTTTTTCGTGACAAATCGGATGAGATGGTCGCCGGGCTGGCCGAGGTGCAGCAGGCGCTCGCCGCCACCGGGCGGTTCAGTCATCCGGGCTTCCTGGCCGCGTACGGCGAATGGCAGTTCACCCGCCTGGAGGATCTCGCCCCCTACGGCGAGATCTGGGCACCCTGGTACACCTGCCACAAGATCATGGCCGGGCTGCTGGACGCCTACCAGCACACCGGCAACAAGCAGGCCCTCGACGTGGTGACCGCGATGGGCCACTGGGCGGCGCGCAGCATCCTGGCCGTCGACCGGGTCCAGCGGCAGCGGATGTGGTCGCTCTACATCGCCGGCGAATACGGCGGCATGAACGAGAGCCTGACCACCCTGCACCGGATCACCGGCGAGCGGACGTTCCTGGACGCCGCCGCGGCCTTCGAGATGGACACCTGGCTGGCCGGCGCGGTAGACGGGCACGACGTGCTGGACGGCATGCACGCCAACCAGCACCTGCCGATGCTGGTCGGGCACATCGCCCAGTACGAGGTCACCGGCGAGCGGCGGTACCTGGACGCGGTGCTGAACCTGTGGGAGCAGATCGTCCCCGGGCGCACCTTCGCCCACGGCGGCACCGGCGAGGGCGAGCTGTGGGGCCCGGCCGGGGCGGTGGCCCGCTTCATCGGCCGCCGCAACGCCGAGTCCTGTGCCACCTACAACCTGCTGAAGATCGCCCGGGGCCTGTTCTCGCACACCCGGGACGTGAGGTACGCCGACTACGCCGAGCGCGCGTCGCTCAACCACATGGTCGGCTCCCGCGCCGACGTCGGCTCGGACGTCAGCCCCGAAGTCGTCTACATGTACCCGGTCGACCCGGGCGCGGTCCGCGAATACGACAACGTCGGCACCTGCTGCGGCGGCACCGGCCTGGAGAGCCACGTCAAACACCAGGAATCCGCCTGGTACGCGACCCCCGGCGAACTCTACGTCCTCCAGTACGTGCCGTCCCGCCTGACCTGGGCGGACGTCGACGGTGAGGTGCTGCTGGACACCCGCTACCCACGGGACGGCGAGATCACCCTGACGATCGGGTTCACCGCCCGGGTCGCCCTGCACCTGCGGATCCCGCCGTGGGCCCGGGACCGGGCGGTGGTGCAGCTCAACGGCTCGCCCCGGCGGGTCACGGCCGGCGAGCGGGGCTTCGTGACGATCGAGCGGGACTGGCGGGCCGGGGACACCGTCACGCTGAGCCTGCCGATGCCGCTGCGGCTCGTGCCGACCCCGGACGACCCGGCGCTGGCCAGCCTGGAACACGGCCCGACGGTGCTGCTGGCCCGCGACGACGCCACCACCACACTCGCGGTGGCCCCGGCCGGCGCCCGGCTGCTGGACGGTGGCATCGACGGGTTCACCGTGAACGGCGACCTGGTCACCGTGCTCGGGCACACCTTCGAACCGGCCTGGTCCGGCGGTGCCCACCGGTACCACGCCTACCTGCGGCTGGACGACGCGGACATCGTGTTCCACGGCAGCGACCCGGGCGTGCCGAACCGCCGCGACCAGGACGGCTGGTCGTTCCTCGGCGCGCTCTGGGCCGACGGCGGATATCCGGGCGTCGAGGAGTTCTACCAGGCCGTCCACCGGCACGCCGGGCAGGCGGCCAGGAACGGTCTGCTCAGCCGGGCGGAAGCCGAGGCGGTACTGCTCGCCGCGTCGGCGAGCACCCTGGCCGGCGACGGCGTCACCCGGACCGGCCGGGTCCGCAGCGACGGGGACGGGGTGACGATCCAGGGCGACCAGGTCGTCTGGGCGCTTCCGGCGGACGCCGGCGCCGAGTCCGCCGCCCCGGTGATCCGGATCGACGTGACCGGGGAACGGGCGTCGTCCGGCTGGTACACCTCGCTGCCGTCGGCCACCGTCACCGTGGTCTCACCGGGACCCGGCGTCGCGACGGTGGAGATCTCCCTCGCCGGCGACGCGTGGACACCCCTCGACGGCGCGGTCACACTTCCCGCGGACGGCCGGCACCGGCTGCGCGCGCGGGCCACCGACGTGACCGGGCGCACCGTGCACGTCTCCCGCGAGGTCGACGTGGACACCGCCCCGCCCACGGCGTCGGCCCGGGTCCGGTCGCTGGGCCGCAGCGTCGAGGTGACCCTGGTCGCGGCCGATGAGGTGTCCGGTGTGGACCGCATCCAGTGGCGTACCGCCGAGACGTTCTGGGGTGTCTTCCAGGAGGCGTTCACCCGGACGCTGCGCGACGAGCCACAGACCCTGGAGTTCACCGCCACCGACCGGGCCGGCAACACCACCGCCGTTCAGACCGTGATCCTGCCCGCCCTGACCTAGTGGGTTCCTAGTGGGTGACACCGGCGTCCGGTTCCAGGACGCCGGTGGCCACCAGGATCAGCAGCAGCACCCCCAGCGCGATCCGGTAGACGATGAACGGTGTGAACCGGTTGGTCGTCAGGTAGCGCATCAGCCAGGCGATCACCACGTAGCCGACACCGAACGACACGATCGTGGCCACCGCTGTCGCGCCCAGGCCGACCGGGCCCGACTCGCTGATCTTGGTCAGTTCCAGGCCGCCGGAGGCCAGCACGGCCGGGATGGCCAGCAGGAACGAGTAGCGGGCGGCCTCCTCGCGGCGGAAGTCCATCAGCAGGCCGGCGGCGATCGTGCTGCCCGACCGGGACACCCCGGGGATCAGCGCGAACGCCTGGGCCAGACCGAAGACCAGGGCACCCCGGGCGCCCAGATCGGGCAGTGAACGGCGGTTGGTGGCCGCCCGGTCGGCGAACGCCAGGATCAGCGCGAAACCGATCAGCATCAGCGCGGTCAGCCGCAGATCCCGGAACGCGCCGGCAATGGTGTCCTGGAGCAGCAGACCGAGAACGGCGATCGGAATGGTGCCGAGAATGACGTACCACCCGAGTCTGGCGTCCGGGTCCTTACGCGACTCCGGCTGGAACAGGGAACGGGTCCAGGCCCGGACGATCCGGACGATGTCTTTCCGGAAATAGATGAGCACCGCGGCCTCGGTGCCGAGCTGGGTGATCGCGGTGAAGGTGGCGCCCGGATCGGGCCAGCCGGCGAAAGCCGAGACCACCCGGATGTGCGCGCTCGACGAGATCGGAAGAAACTCGGTCAAGCCCTGGACCAGCCCCAGAATCGCTGCTTCGAACCAGCCCACGCCGCACCCGTCCTCGTATTCCTGAAATGGCGAAGGCGCACTGTAGCCCACCGAAATGAACATATTCCGGCATGGGATTCCCCTGGCATTCTCCTAGCGCTGCCCTCGCCATTCCCGGGCAATTCAGCCGCGGTCCGTCACCCGGTGGTCACCTCGGTGGCCTCGAAGACCCGGCCGTTCTCCGGGAAACCGGCCACCGCTGTCGGTTTCGGCTCGCCGGTGCTCCAGCGGGGATCCTTCTCCGCCTCCGGCTCGATGGCCGGCCACAGCATCGGGATGCCCGCCGCCGCGGTCAGGTGCGGGCTGTCCATCAGCTGGACGTGCAGGTGCGGCTCGGAGGTGTTGCCGGTGTTGCCGACCTCGGCCAGCTGCTGCCCCTCGGCCACCTGATCACCCACGGACACCTTCAGCGACGAGTGACGCAGATGGGCGTACGCCGCGAAGGTGCCGTCCTCGTGCTCGACGATCACGTGGTTGCCGAGGATCCGGTCGACCCCGGCCAGCTCCCGGATCAGCGCCTCGACCACCGTCATCCAGATCAGCGACGGCCAGGTGTCCCGGGACCCGTGGTCGCGCTGGGAGTCGGTGGCCCGGACCACCCGCCCGGCCGCCATGGCCAGCACCGGGACACCGAAGCTGACGAACGACTCGGGCGGCCGGGTGCGCGGCGACCAGCCGATCTTCGCCGGGGCCTCGGCGGAGGGCATGATCAGATCAACGGCATAGGTCTGGCCGTACGCCCGGATGCCATGACTGGGGACGACGGTGCCCGGGCTGTTGACCGCGACCCAGCGGCCCCGCACCGGCGGGGCCAGCTCGACCGGCCCGGACTTGGAGCGGGGCGCCCGGACGAACGCCAGGGCCAGCGGCACGACCGAGATCAGCAGGTCCAGCAGCAGCGGGATGGAGTACGGCATGACCACCGTGACGATCACAGTGATGATGAAGAGCCGCAGCCAGAGGGTCTGGTGGCGGGCGATGGCGCGTTTCATCGGCGGGCTCCCAGGAGTGTGGTCAGCAGGGGGACGATGCGGGTGGCGGGCACCTCGTAGCGGCCGCCACCGGTGGTGTGCAGCCAGCCGGCCGCGACGAGTTGGCGCAGGTGGTGGTAGACCTGCCCGCTGGTGCCCATGCCGTCGATCCGGGTGAGGTCGGCGGCGGTGCGGGCGCCGCGCAGCGTCTCCTGGAGCAGGCGGATGCGGGCCGGGTGGGCCAGGGCGGCCAGGGTGGCGACGTGCTCGGACCAGTCGGCGTCCAGCAGGTCGCCGGTGCCGGCGCTCTCCTGCCAGTGGGCGACCCGCTCGTCGGGCAGTGTCACGTGCCCGGTGATCATCACGGCGCCCGGGTCCTCGACCCGCTCCAGCAGGCCCTCCAGTGCCCAGAACGCGGTCGGGTCGGGGCTGGTGGACCCGGAGGCGCGGCCCTCCAGGGCGGCCACCCGGGCCTCCAGTGCGGTCAGTCGATCGTCGTCGCTCACTCGTCAACTATAACGTAATTACGTAGAACCGTAGAGCGCATAGCCCGCGCATAGCCGGTTCCGAGGGAGCTTTGAGGTTCAGGCGCGCTGGTGACGCTTAGAGTTGCATCGAAATTCATCGATACGAAACGATCAGGGTCTCCGGCGGGACCGTCGCGGTGAACGGCGGCACCGACGGGCTGGACTCCAACGGCGCGCTCACCCTCAGCGGCGGTTCGGTGATAGTCACCGGTTCGGCCAGCCGCGGCGGCGGCGAGGGCGGCCTGGACTCCAACGGCGCCCTGACCATCACCGGCGGCACCGTGCTGTCCGCCGGGATCAGCGCCGGCACCAGCACCCTGCCCACCTCCGGGCAGGGCTGGGTGTCGGTCACCTTCGGCGCCAACCAGGCGGCCGGCACGATCGTGCACCTGGCCACCACGTCGGGCACACAGATCGCCACCTACCAGTCGGCCAAGGCGTTCCGGCAGGTGGTCTTCAGCTCCAGCCAGATCACCCGGGGCACCACCTACGCGGTACGCACCGGCGGATCGGTCTCCGGCACGGCGGTCGGCGGCGGCCTCTACACCGGCGGAACACTCTCCGGCACACAGGTCTCCACAGTGGTCGCCGGGGTCCGCTAGACCCGCGTGGTCATTTCCGGTGCGATCCGCACCGGAAATGACCACGCGGTGACCACCGCATTCGCCCGGCGGTCGCCGGACGGTCCGGGGTGCCGCCGGCCTCGCGCGGACGACATCGAACGACCCGATCCTCGTGGGGCCGCCGGCCGTACCCCCGGAAGGGTTTCAGGGGTGTTTCGGTGCCCGGCCCAGGAGACGGCGATGTGGTGGCGGGCGGTCACCGCACCCGGCTTCCGGCTCCACCCGCGGCTGCTCGACCGCTCCGAACGCCGGGCCCGCACCCGGCTCCGCCGGCTCGGCGAACCGGGCTGACAGAAACGTGCCAGAAAGTTGGTAGGCGCCGGTGCCAGGCTGGCCGGGAGCGGTGTGCTGGGAGGTGCGGGATCGAAACGCAAGGGGGGATCCCGCACCTGCCGTCCGGGCTGGACGACGCGACCGGCTATCCGGGGTTGTTCGGTGAGCCGGCCGCCCGGCGCTGGTCCGGCCCGGAGCCGGCCGCCGGCAACGTGCTGCGCGCGCCGCGGACCACCGAGGCCGGGCAGGAGCAGCCGTGATCGGCACGCCATCCGGTGAGCTCGCCGCTCTCGCGGACCCCGAGCAGGTGGAAGGTCTCGTCGGCCTCGGCCCAGTGCCGGTGCGCCGCCGGATGGTCGCCGTCCGCGGACCGGGCCGCGCCGAGATCCCGCAGCGTGCGGGCCCGCGGCAGCCGCATGCCGATGGCCCGCCACTGCTCGGCGGCCGACTCCAGCAGCCCGGTGGCCTCATCCAGGCGGCCGGCGGCCAGATGCAGCTCACCGAGGGTACGGGTGACGAGCGCCGTCCCGTGCCCGTCCCGCCGGCCGGTGGTGACCGCGAGCGCCGCCCGCAGCTGATCCCGCCCGCGCTCCGGCCGGCCCTGCCGGATCCACACCTTGGCCAGCGCCTGCGCGGTGTACGCGGCCAGATGGGTGTCGCCGATGCCGGTGGCGATGGTGTGCGCCGCCGCGCAGTGTTCGGCGGCCTCGGCGAGTTCACCGCGGGCCCGGTGCACCAGGCCCACGCCCCGGATCGCGATCAGCTCGCCGCGCCGGTGCCCGAGCCGCCGGTACCGGTCCAGGGCGGCGGCCAGGTGCCCGAGCGCGGTCTCGTCGTCACCCAGCTCCCGGTGCGCGAAACCGAGGCTGTAGTGGGCGTGCGCCACCCCGGCCTCGTCGCCGAGCCGGTCCAGCATCCGCAGCGCCCGGTTGATCTGGGGGATCGCGACGGTGTGCTCGCCCAGCTCCCGGCCGACCGTGCCGAGCCCGTTCAGGGCCACCGCCTGCCCCCGGTCGTGGCCGGCCGCCTCGAACAACCCGGCCGCCCGGGAGAAGTGCCGGCGCGAGTCGGGGAACCGGTCCTGGGCGTACCGGAGCTGGCCGATACCGCACTCCATGGCGGCCTCGGCCAGCCGGTCCCCGGCCCGGCGGGCGGCGGCGCTCGCCGCGGTGTGCGTGCGCTCCCAGCCGTCGAAGTTGTTGCGCGCCGCGAACGAGGCGAACACCAGGGCGTCGGCGAGGCCGCACGCCGGGGCGACCAGATCCAGGTCGGCGGCCCGTTCCACGGCGGCGATCAGGGCCGGCTCCTCGGCGTCGAACCAGTGCCGCAGATCGACCCGGGCCACGCTGGCCGACCAGTGCGCCGCCGGTTCCGGCAGGCCCTCCGGATGGTAGAGCCGCGGGGTGGCCACCGGCAGCTGGTGGGCCAGCTGCTCGACCAGCCGGAGCAGCGCGGACAGGCCACCGGTGACGGTGTCGCGGACGGCGCCCGGGTCGGCGCGGGCCACCTCCCCGGCGTAGAGCCGGACCAGGTCGTGCATCTGGTAGCGGGTGCGCTGCCGGTCGGTGCCGACCACGTCGAGCAGCCGCGCGTCGGTGATCTCCTCGACCAGGTCGTCGGCCTCGTCCAGGGTGGTGCCGAGCAGCGCGGCCACGGTCAGCGCGGTCACCACCGGCGGGTCCAGGCAGCCGAGCGCCCGGAACGCGTCCCGGGCCCGCCCGCTCAGGCCGCGGTAGCCGACCGCCAGCCCGGCCCGCACCTCCAGATCGTCCACCGCCAGCTCGTCCAGGCGCCGCCGCTCGTCGTCCAGCCGGTCGGCGAGCTGGGCGACCGACCAGTGTGGACGGGCTGCCAGCCGGGCCGCGGCCACCCGCACCGCCAGCGGCAGCCGGGCGCAGAGCCCGATCAGCCGGGCGGTCTGCCGCGGATCGGCGCCGGCCCGCTCGGCGCCGATCACCCGGGTGAGCAGCGCCCGGGCCTCGGCGCCGGACATCATCCCCAGCTCCACCCGGTCCGTCGCGGGTAGCGTGACCAGCCGGTTGCGGCTGGTCACCAACAGTGCCGACCCGGCGTCACCGGGCAGGAACGGGTGGATCTGCCGGGCGCCCACCGCATCGTCGATCAGCACCAGCAGCCGGCGCCCGACCAGCTCGGCGCGGTAGCGCGACTCCCGCTCCCGCAGGTCGGCGCTGCCCAGCGTGTCCGCGTCGGTGACACCGAGCATCCGCAGCAGCCGGCTCAGCGCCTCGGCCGGTTCCAGCGGGTCGGCGCCGCCCACGTTGAGGAAGAGCACCCCGTCCGGGTACCGCTCCCGGACCGCGTGCGCCACGTGCACCGCGAACGCCGTCTTACCGGCCCCGCCCGGCCCGGAGACGACCAGGACCGGACTGCCGGATCCGGACCGCAGCACCGCCACCGCCCCGGCCACCCGCTGCTCGAAACCGGTGTAGTCGGGCAGATCCGGCGGCAGCAGGAAGGGCCGGTTCGCCCGGACCGCGACGGCCGGTTCCCGCAACACGCTGGTGTGCGCCTCACGGACCAGCGGCCCGGGTTCGGCGCCCAGTTCCTCGACGATCCGGCCGCGGCTGCGGGCGAACAGATCAAGTGCCTCGGCGGTACGGCCGGAGCCGTGCAGCGCCCGCATCAGCGCCGCGATCAGGGGCTCACTCAACGGCTCCTGGGACAGCGCGCCGGCCAGCCGGTCCGCGGCCTCGGCGTGCCGGCCCCGGGACATCGCGGCCGCCGCCCAGTCGGCCAGCGCCACCAGCCGGTGCTGCCGCAGGCTCGCCCGGGTGCGCTCGGCCCACGCGCCGGGCAGCCCGGCCAGCGCCTCACCCCGCCACAGCGCGAGCGCCTCGTCCAGATCGGTGAGCCGCCGCCCCGGCTCCGCGTCCCGGGCCGACTCCAGCAGCTCCCGGAACCGGAACAGGTCCACCGAGCCGTCCGGGACCTGCAGCGTGTAGCCACCCGACCAGCGGACCAGGGTGACCCCGGTGCTGTCCCTGACCACCCG
This sequence comes from Actinoplanes sp. G11-F43, assembly GCF_050589265.1. Taxonomy (NCBI): domain Bacteria; kingdom Bacillati; phylum Actinomycetota; class Actinomycetes; order Micromonosporales; family Micromonosporaceae; genus Actinoplanes; species Actinoplanes sp. G11-F43. The sequence goes on along the minus strand of NZ_JBNZCE010000017.1, from coordinate 262,441 downwards.
GCGCAGGCGGGCCACATAGCCGTAGAGGGCCCCGCGCGCGTCGGCCGGTGGCTCCTCACCCCACAGCCTGTCGATCAGGGTCTCGAAGGTGACCGGGTGACCGCCGTCGAAGAGCAGCGCGGCCAGCAGATGCCGCTGCTTGAGCGCGCCCAGCGCGACGGCCCGGCCCTCCTCGGAGGCCTCCACCGGGCCGAGCAGCCGGAAGCGCACCACACCCCCTGGGAACCGACAACGCGCCGGGACAGCCTAGGGGCGGGAACGGTAACCGTCTATGTCGATCCCACCGTCAGCGCCGGCGAACGCTGTTCGATCCAGCCGGTCAGGTTGGCCGGCAGGTCCGCCTTGCCGTAGAACCAGCCCTGCACCAGGTCGCAGCCCTGCTCGCGGAGCCAGTCCCGCTGCACCTCGGTCTCCACCCCCTCGGCCACCACCCGGTGACCCATCGCCTTCGTCATCGCCAGGACGGCGCGCACGATCGGCTCGTTGGCGCCGTTCTCGCCGACGTCCGACACGAACGAGCGGTCGATCTTCACGATGCCGACCGGCAGCCGGTTCAGGTAGCTCAGCGAGGAGTAGCCGGTGCCGAAGTCGTCGATGCACAGGGTGACGCCCATGGTCCGCAGGGCGTTCAGGGTGAGCAGCGCGGTCTCCAGGTCCTCCATCACCCCGGACTCGGTGATCTCCAGCCACAGCGCGGACGGCGGCAGATCGTGCTCGCGCAGCGCCTCGTCCACCAGCCGGACCAGGGAGCCGTCCCGGAGCTGGCGTACCGCCACGTTCACCGACACGTGCAGCGGACGGGTACCCGGACCGCGTTGCGCCGTCCACTCACCGAGCTGCCGCACCGACTCACGCAGCAGCCACGCCCCCATCTCCTCGATCATGCCGGTCTCCTCGGCGATCGGGATGAACTCGACCGGCGACACGAAACCCAGCTCCGGCGAATGCCATCGCATCAGCGCCTCGAACCCGTCCAGCTCCCCGGACTGGATGTCGATGATCGGCTGGAAGTGCGCGGCCAGCTCACCCCGCTCCACCGCGCCGCGCAGCGCCTGCTCCAGCCGCACCCGCCCCTGCACCTGGGCGTGCATCGAGGAGTCGAAGACGGCGTACACGTTGCGGCCGTTGCTCTTCGCCTTGTACATCGCGGTGTCCGCGTCCCGGATCAGCTCCAGCGCCCCGGCGCCACCCACCGACTTCGCCACCCCGATCGACACCGAGGTGACCACATCGCCGATGGACAGCGAGAACGGCCTGGTGAAGGCGATCAGCAGCCGCTCGGCGAGCGTCTCGGCCAGCCGCTCGTGAGCCGGCCCGGCCACCGCGATCAGGAACTCGTCCCCGCCCACCCGGCTCACCACGTCCTCCGCGCGGACCTGCTCGGTGAGCCGCTCGGCGACCGCCCGGAGCAGCTCGTCCCCGACCGGGTGACCCCAGTTGTCGTTGATCATCTTGAACCGGTCGAGGTCGACGAAGAGCAGCCCCACCTCGACCCGGTCCCGGTCCGCGCGGGCGGTCCAGCCAGTCACCGTCTCGGTGAGCAGCTCCCGGGTCGGCAGATCGGTGAGCGTGTCATGGGTGACCCGGCGCCGGCTGATCCGCTCCGCCCGGGCCCGCGAGTTGTTCGACCGGATCACCCGGGTCAGCACGGTCAGGATCAGGCACACGCACAACACCGCCCGGACGACGTTGCCGGCCAACGTGCCCGGCGGCATCAGCGAGGTCAGCGCCACCGGGAAGACCACCATGACACCGATCATCACGGTCCGCCCACTGCTCAGATTCCGCACCACCACCCGCTGCGGCTCGGTCAGCGTGCGCATCGACGGATGCAGCGAGGCGCCGGTCAGCAGCGCGAACATCAGCATCAGGAAGACGTCGACCATCACCTCGGGCAGATCCACCCGCAGCGCCCAGCGCAGCGAATAGAACATGTCACCGGTGAACAGCGCCCCCACCGCCAGCACCATCATCCACAGTGACGGCTGCCGGGAACCGCTGGTCAGCAGCAGCCGGGCACCCAGCACCAGGATGATCACATCGACCACCGGGAACAGCGCGTTGATCATCTGCGAGGCGCTGAGCTCCTGGTCCAGGTTCGGGGCGATCAACAGCGTCCAGGTCAGGAACGCCGTACCCAGCCCCATCAGCAGCGCGTCCACCCACGCCGTGTCGTCCTCCGCGGCCCGCCGGCGGCGCAGCATGACCGAGAAACAGAGACCCACCCAGATGTACGCCGGGACGGTCAGCAGATCGGGCAGCAGCTCCAGCCGGCCGGGCAGCCCACCGGCCTCCCGGACCAGCCGCAGCACACTGCACACGATGAAGACCCACGAGGCGTAGCGGATGTACCGCCACGGCGCCTCGTCCGACGGCCGGTTCAGATACGGCCCCCGATGGATCGCCACCAGCCCCAGCAGCAGACACAGGCCGAGGGCCGGGCCGGCCGTCCAGCCCGGCCCGGTCAGCAGGACCGCGAGCAGAACCGCGTTGAGACCGAGATGCAGCCAGAACTCGATCGGAGTCCGCTGCTCAGAGGCCGGGGCGTGGGTCATGGGCCTTCTATCGGCGCCGGCGGCGGTCGGCTTACCCAAACGGGCCACGATGGCTCGGCTCACTCTTCCCGGTGTCCCGTCCGGCGCAGCGGTCCCGGCGGGCCCCCGTCCCGCCCCGCCGGGTCGTCAGGTCCCGGTCGTGTCCTGCCGGGCGTTCTGATCCGTGTCCTGCCCGGTGCCCTGATCACCCTGGTTCGTGCCCTCGCCGGTGCCCTCGTTCGTTCCCGTCGAGTCCTGCTGCCGGCCGCCGGGGCCACCGCCCATCCCGCCGCCCGGCGTTCCGCCGCCATCCGGGCCGCCGCCGAAGCCACCGCCCGGACCGCCCTGCCGGGTGGCGCCCTCCTGGGTGCTGACCGTCGGCACGCCGGCACCGCCGAACGCCGACATGACAGCCGCGGTGATCCCCGAACTGGCGATCGCGGTGACCAGGACGGCGGCGATCAGCACCAGCCTGGGCTTCCCGGCGACCTTCGGCTTCCCGGCCACCGGCGTCGCGACGGTCATCGGCTCCGCCACCGGGCCGTTCTGCGTGGCCGGCTCCCCGGCGGCCGCCCACGGATCCTGGGCCACTCCCACGGCATTCGCCGGGGAAACAGTGGTGAGCTGGTCGTTCGTCGTCATCGTGGCTCCTTGACAGATCGGCGAAGACCATCGTGTTCAGTCCGGTTGTGCGGACTCTGTGCCCCGGTGAGGAAACCTCTGTCAACGGGGCGGATACCCGTACGGCCGCGGTCTTTAGGCTTTTGACCTTTCGGCCGCGAACGCGCGACGACCGGCCGGTACTCCGCCGAACCGCCGGCGTGCGAGATTGACGCCCGTGTTCGAACAGACCCCGATGGAAGACGCACTCGCCGCCTACGCGGCCGGTCACGCCGACGGCACGGCCGGACTCCGCAGCCTGGCCCGCTCGGAGGACCCGGCGACCGGCCCCGACTATCGGGTGGGCGTGGCCGACGGCAGCGTCGCCGCGTTCCAGGCCGAGCTGATCGCCGAGATCCGCCGCCTGCTGCCCCCCGATTAGGGCTCTGACCTGCGGCGGAACGCGGAAGTCGGGGGGTGCTTTGGCATCCGGCGGGAGGCTCGGCTAATGTTTCTTCCGTCGCCGGGGAAACCCGGAGCGGACAAGCGGAAGTGGCGCAGTGGTAGCGCATCACCTTGCCAAGGTGAGGGTCGCGGGTTCGAATCCCGTCTTCCGCTCGGAGAAGGCTGTTGCTGATCCTTGCATCGGCCGCCTCGGTGGAGTGGCCGAGAGGCGAGGCAACGGCCTGCAAAGCCGTGTACACGGGTTCAAATCCCGTCTCCACCTCGCAAGTTTGTGCGGGGCGATTGGCGCAGCGGGAGCGCGCTTCCTTGACACGGAAGAGGTCACTGGTTCGATCCCAGTATCGCCCACCATGTATTTCTCCTGGCGAGATGCCCGCGCGGCATTTCCTCATCGTGGGTCGGGGCATTCGCAAGCCGCCCCAAGGGTTGCCGTGATGACGGTCACATCACTTGCTGGCCAGGGTCTCTTCCTTCGCTGGTGACGACGATGAGATGGACTCGCTGATCACGAAGATCCCGTTCATGGCGATCGCCGGCGACGACGACGTCAGCGGCGGCACCGTGTCGTTCCGCTAACCGGCTGACCTGGCAGGCGTTTCGGAACACGTCATCTACCGCATGATCAACGAAGGCGTTCTGCCCGCCTATCAGCCGTCACCCCGGAGGGCCTGGCTACGGCGTTCCAAGGTGCTCGCGGCCTTCGCGTGCCAGCCGTCCCGAGGCCGAAGCTGCCGGTCGCGCCGCCCGTAGCGGACGTGGGGCACACGGCGTCGGCGGCTCCTGGTGCGGGAATCGAGGGCGGGGAAGGCTTCGTGGCCGACGGCCGCCATGCGGTCCACCTCGGTACGGAAGGCGACTGCGGCGGCGTGGTTCTCGGCTGCCCGGTCGGTAAGTGAGTGCTCAGTCATGCCCGCGGACCGTTCCGGCGTTTCCCGATCGCGCCATGAGGTCAGCGCGAAGGGTTCAACCGCGTAGGCGCGAGCACCGGTCAGCGGGGTTCGCCCGGATATTCACTCCTTGTGTCATCGAATCGACCTCGTGAACCAGATCAATGGATGCTGGCGTATCGATAGAGCATGAGGCTCAGCAATCCAGCTACAGTGCCGGTGGCCGTCGCAGTGATCATCGGCGTTCTGGCGTCGCCATCGAAGGCTGCGCTGTCCCCCGCTGCTTCGGCGGAGACGGGCATCGCTGTGGTGGCCGGCAGCGGGGAGCGAGGCGTCGCGAGGGACGACGTTCCAGCTTCCCAGACCCCGATGGACAACCCGACCGGAGTCGCGGTCGGGCCGGACGGCACCGTCTATGTCAGCGACAGCGGCAACCACGTGGTGCGATCGATCACCAGGGACGGCACTGTCCGCACGGTCGCGGGGACCGGGCGGGACGGCGCGCGAGCACCGGAACCGAAGGCTGGCATGAAGGCAACGGACATGCCGCTCGCTTTCCCCAACGATATCGCGGTCGGCCGGGACGGGACGGTGTTCATCGCCGACGGCGGTACGATTCGGGTGTACGCCCTCGCACCCGACGGAATCATCTCGGTGCGCGCTGACGAGAGCACGGGTGACGGGAAACTGTCGTCACCGATGGGTGCTCCGAGTGGGTTGGCGGTCGCTCCGGACGGCACCCTTTACATCGCTGATCGTACGAACTTTCAGATCATCGCGGTGTCTCCGGACGGTTCGGTGCGTGTGGCCGCGGGGGGAGTGGGCAGTGCGGTGACGACGGCGGAAGGGCCGGCCACGGAGACTCCGATCGGCCCCGTCACCGGCATCACGGTCGATGCCGAAGGAAGTCTGTGGATCAGCAGCGCCGGAAACCTGCTCCGGGTCACCGGGGAGTCCCTGGAACCGGTCGCCGGCGATATCGGCATCGTCACGACGGTCTCCGCCGGCGATGACGGCATTTACCTCGTCGATCAGCCCAGGCGCGTGATCCGCCGGCTGACACCCGACCAGCGGGTCGATGTCGTCACGACGTTCGCCGACACGCAGCAGCCGATTCTCTGGGTGGCGGCCGCGGCGGCTCCGCAAGGCCCCGTCTACGTGGTCGACAACGCCGCCAATCAAGTCCTGGCGGTTCACGTCGACCCGATCGCGAACGACGCACCGGAACCGGCCCCCATCCGGACATGGCCGTACCTCGCCTCGGGCATGGCGGTTCTGATCCTTGCGATCCTCGCCATGGTCTGGAGGGTGCGGCGGCGGCAGTCACCAGCGCACCGAGAGACTCGGGACGGAGTGAGTCATGGCTGACGATGTGACCGGCGGAGACCTGTACGTGCTCTGGCGTGTCGCCCAGGTTCACCTGCCGCGGATCGCTGACGTCTTCTACGACGCCAACCGGCTACTCGGGGGCAACGCCGGCAGCAGCACCAGCCGGGCGTTCCGGGCCAACGAGGCCGCCTATCCCGGGTCGAGCTTCATGACCAGCTCGGTCGGCGCGGCCTGGGAGGACCTGCGCGTCGAGATGCAACTCATGATGGAGCAGCTCGGCACGACGATCCTCGACACCGCCGAAGGCGTGATGAAGGTTGCTCACGCTTTCGAGGAGACCGACCTGAGCAACGCCGAGCTCCTGGACGACTATCTCCGCGATCCGGCCAACCTCAACCCGGACGACCCGGTCACCAACCCACCGGCGCCGTGGTCCACCGACTACCCCGGCTCGCCTTACGGCACCTACTGATCGGCCACCTTTCGACAGGCGAATGCGAGGTTTCCATGCCCAGCACGGCGACGACCCCGGCACACCTCGTCGGGACCACCTTCAGGACGGCGCTGACAGGCAAGGCCGCCCGGCTTCGCGACGCGTTGATCCGGAAGACGCTGGAAGACTATGCCTCGTGGGAGCGGGCCATCGACGACGAGGTCGTCCGGCGGCACCCCGAGCTGCGGATCGGGACACAGACGTACCTGCAAGAGGTCGAGGCCTTCCGCGGCCGGATCGGCGATCACTTCGACTGGGTCGTACCCACCTTCGAAACCTTTCTGACCCCGGACCCCGACGACGTCAATCCAGCCATCGAGATGCTGGGAACCATCCAGAGCTGGTTCGACGGAAAAGCCGACGCCACCGAGAAATGGACCGGAACCAACCCTGCTCTCGTACGCGTCAACGACGTGCGCGCCGAAATGGTCGCCGGCTGGCGGGGCGCGTTCACCGACAACTTCATCGATCATTTCGTGAGCCCGTTGCAGAGCGTGCTCCCGAACCAGCGCAACCTTGCCCAGTTGGTTCAGGAGCAACTCACCTGCAACAAGGTCATCTACATCCAGCGACGCCAATCAATCATCGACCTGCTCGACGCCTCGATCTTTGCGACTCAGAATCTCGCCGCGGACCAGAAAGCGGACATCGCCAAGTGGGCCACTATCGCGGCAGTCGCGGCCGGCACCACCCTCGGTGCCTTCACCACCGGGATCGGGCTCACCGCGGCGCTGGTATTGGACGCGGGCGGCACCATAGCCCAGGGCCTCGTCCCAGAGAAAGTGGACAAGAAGGCACTGAACGGGTTCGACATCGAAGGACGCACGACCGCCGACATCTGCGCGAAGATATCCATCGCCATCGGTACCCTCGAGCGAGACACCTACGGGCAAGAGCAGCAGGTGGCCAGCGCCCTCCGGAACATCACGCAGGCCCTCGAGCGCCTCCGCCGCCCAGCCGTCCTATTCAACGTCTCCGGTCCCTTCTCCGTCGAGACACCTGCTCTTGCCGGTGCAACGGCGGCAGAACTCACTCGAAACCTGAAACCGAGACGGTAACGGACAATGGAAGTCGTGAATGCGACAGTCGTCGATCGATGTGGTGGCTGGATGCCGGTCGTTGAGCCGTTGATCGCGAGATTCGCAAACAGGGGAGGGAAAACGGGACATCGCCGTCACGGAACCATCGATCGGCCGCGGTTGCCGCTGTCTGGCGGGTGCGCCCGTTCGGGGGTGGAGGGGCGGCGGGAACCGGAGTGCCGTGTGACGATCGCCTGGTGTCCGGGCGCTCGGCCCGGCCTGGTGACGGGAGTGGGCGGCATGACTGGCGAACCGAACGGGCGCATCGTGAAGACCGCTGTGGGGTACGACCTGGTCCTGACCCGTACGTTCGCGGCGTCTCCGGACGACGTCTGGGGCAGTGTGACCGAGTCCGATCGGACCGCCCGGTGGTTCGGTGGGTGGGAGGGGGACGCCGGGGTGGGGCGGACGATCAAGGTCCAGATGGCGTACGAGGACGGCACGCCCTGGATGGACCTGCGGATCGACGCGTGTGAGCCACCCACCCGGCTGGCGTTGACGTCGGAGGACGAGGCGGGGAGCTGGCGGACCGAGATCCTGCTGGTGGAGTCCGGGGGTGGTACCGAGCTCAGTTTCATCCACCATCTGGACAGCACCGGCGGGATCGGGGAGATCGGGCCGGGCTGGGAGTACTACCTGGACATGCTGGCCGCCTCCCGCGACGGGTCACCACGTCCGGCGTTCGACGACTACCACCCGGCGATGAAGGACCACTACGAGGCGTTGCTGGGCACGCTCAGCTGAGGGTGGCGGCCTGCATGTCGACGTTGCCGCAGGTGGGGTGGTAGGACTCGGTGGCGGTCCAGGTCAGGGTGAGTCTGCTGCCGGCCGGTGCGCGGTAGCGGATCTCGAACCGGTTGGTGCTGATCGCCTCGCGGTTCTCCAGGGTGCGGGTCTGGGTGAGGCCGTTCAGGCTGGTGGTGAGGCGGCCGGCGGCCATCCACACGCCGGCGTACAGGCGCAGGGTCCGGGTGGCGGGACCGGCCGGGACGCGCAGGGTGAAGCCGGAGCCCTCGCCGCAGGCGTAGACGCCGGTGGGGGTGCGGGTGGCGGATCCGGTGGGGCTGCCGCCGGTCCAGGTGAACACCTGCGGGTTGTTGTCGTAGCGGCCCCGGCCGCCGACGGTGCCCAGGTCCTCGATCGCGTTGCCGTCGTCGCTGCGGTTGATCGAGGTGGCGTCGCGCAGGCCGAAGTGCACCCAGTCGCGGGTGCCTTCGGCGCTCAGGTCGACGGTCGACGGGACCGAGCCGGCGGTCAGGGACAGTGACGGTTTCACCGGGGCGGCGGGTGGCTGCGGTTTCGGTGTGGTGGTGGCCGGCGCGGGGCTCGTGACGGCCGCGGACGACGGGCTGGGGCTGGGGCTGGACGGCTGCAGTGAGATGGTGGCCTGGGTGGGCGGTGGTTCCCAGGACGGGGCGGTGGTCCAGGCGGGGCCGGGTGCGGCGGCCGGTGTGGTGGTGGGCGGGTCGCCGCCGGCGGTCTGCACTGCGGCGATCACCGCGACGGTGCCCGCGGCGGCCGCGGCCGCGAGTCGCCACCAGCGGCGTCCGGCGCGGTGCCGGCCGATCAGGGGGTCGTCGCCGGTTCCGGTGTGAGCGGCACCGACGGGACGTTCGGGTGCGGGTGGCAGGGCTCGGGTGGGGCGGCCGGATGGGCCGGGACGGCTGGTGGCGGGGTCGTCGCCCGGTGCGAGCCAACCGCCGATGCGCAGCCGGCTCGATCGCTCGCCTCTCCGGTCGTGCACTGCGGAGACTCCCCACGTCATAGTCCTGCCGGACCCCGAATCGCGCCTAACATACGGCTTTCCCGGTCAGCTGTCGATCGCTTGTTCGCGGACATAATTTTTGAACTTTCTTAACAGAACGGCTTGACGCCGAGTCCGCGCATCTAGTTGAGTCGATGTACCTATCCTCACTGATGTACGGAAGGTGAAGCATGCCCAGAAAACGGCTTGTGTCGATCCTGGCCACGATCGGCGTCGCGGTGGCCGGCGCGGCCGCGGCGATCCTGCCCATGAGCCCGTCCAGCGCGGCGGAGGCATGCGTCGCCGCGTACAGCGGGTCGGCCGTCTACACCGGGGGACAGCGGGCCTCCCACAACGGCCGCAACTGGACCGCCAAGTGGTGGACCCAGGGTGAGGCGCCCAGCACCGGCGGCTCCGGAGTGTGGGCCGACAACGGTGCCTGCGGCGGTGGCGGCGGCACCAACCCGGCACCCACCTGCAACCACCCGAACTGGGTGGCCGGGCAGTTCTACCCGGCCGGCTCGATCGTGCGGTACACCAACGGCCAGTACTACCGGGCCACCCACGAGAACCCGGGCTACGACCCGGTGATCAGCACCTGGTACTGGTCGCCGTACACCTGCTCCGGCGGTGGCACCACCCCGCCGCCCGGCGACAACGGCGGCTTCCCGGTGAGCGAGTCGCAGTTCAGTCAGATGTTCCCGAACCGGATCGCGTTCTACTCGTACGCCGGCCTGATCGACGCGATCAAGAAGTTCCCGGCGTTCACCACCACCGGCAGTGACACGGTGAAGAAGCAGGAGGCCGCGGCCTTCCTCGCCAACATCAACCACGAGTCCGGCGGCCTGCGCTACGTCGAGGAGCTGAACCAGGCGAACTGGCCGCTCTACTGCGACCGCAACCAGCCCTACGGCTGCCCGGCCGGCCAGAGCGCCTACCACGGTCGCGGCCCGATCCAGCTGAGCTGGAACTTCAACTACAAGGCGGCCGGTGACGCCCTCGGCATCGACCTGCTCAACAACCCGGACCGGGTCAAGAACGAGGCGTCGGTGGCCTACCAGACCGCCGTCTGGTACTGGATGACCCAGCGCGGCCCCGGCACGATGACCCCGCACGACGCCATCGTCAACGGCCGCGGCTTCGGCGAGACCATCCGCAGCATCAACGGCGCCCTGGAGTGCAACGGCGGCAACCCGGCCCAGGTGCAGAGCCGGGTCGACGCGTACCACCGCTTCGCCGGAATCCTCGGCGTCACCCCCGGTAACAACCTGTACTGCTGATCATGCGACACGCGAGGCCGGCGGTCTTCCGCCGGCCTCGCGTCGTTTCCAACCCCAGGGGGAGTACGCCCGGCGGCTCCACGACGATCGGGTCGCTGGATGTCGTCCGCGCGAGGCGGCCGGCACTCCGGACCGCCCGGCGACCGCCGGGCGAATCCGGTGGTCACCGAAACCGCGTGGCCATTTCCGGTGCGGATCGCACCGGAAATGACCACACAGAAGTGACCGCGCCGGACGCCGCCCCGGACGCCGCGCTGTCCCGCGCTGTCCCGCGCCGCGCTGTCCCGCGCCGCGCCACCCCGCGCCGTCCCGCGCCGTCCCGCGCTGGACGCGCGCCACCCCGCGCTGGACGCGCGCCGTGCCGCGCTGGACGCGCGCTGGGCGTCGCGGGGCGGGGCGGGTGTGTCCGGGGCTAGAGCATCAGGTCGGCGGCGGCGTCCACGTCGGACTGGTCGACCGGGGCGGTCGAGCCGAAGATCGACACGGCCCGGTAGTAGATCCAGGCCAGGGTGAGGCAGGCCGGGCGGACGGCAGCCGAGTAGGTGGCGCACACCCGTTTCAGGTCGGCGTGGAAAGCGTCGTCGATCCGGTCCTTGGCGGCCGCGGTGAAGACGCCGGCCGCCTTGTGGTTGCGGTACCCGAAGTCGTGCCGGTGGCAGGAGAGCCGGAAGTCGAAGCCGAGTGGCCGGTCCGGGCTGGCCGAGCAGTGGTCGGTGCCCCAGTCGAAGCGGTAGTCCGCCCACTCGTCCCTATTCTGCCGGGCCGCGTTCCACTTCTGGTACGAGCCGGCCGTGGTCTGGGTGAACGAGGCGAGGGCCGCGGCCTTCTGGGCGGCGGTGGCGGCGTGCGCGGCCGAGGCCGGGCCGAGGATGACGGCGAGGGTGAGCGCGACGGAGGTCAGGAGACGGCGGAGGGGAGCGGCGGTGCCGGTCATCGGGGGCTCCTTGCAGCCGAAAGGTGGCGCTACCGGAAGGTGACCTGAACGGTCATTCAGTCTGCGGCCCGGACCGGGGCGCAAGCCCAGCATCGAATCGACGTTTACCCATCGACGCGCAAACGGGCGCCCGCCGCCGGGTCCCTCTGCCCTTCCTACGTGCCGGGATCCGGGGCGTCGCTCGGACGGGGGAGACGGGGGCCACAAAAACCCGTGTCTTCCCAGCTCACGGTGGTTCCTAAGGGTGCCCTAAGTCCGGTTTGCGAGACTTGGCGGCTGAGGTGGCTTTGATCTGAACCTAGGTTGAGGTTTTATTGTCGCTTCGGCCTGCGCTCGATCATGGCTGACGGATTCGAATGCGACGAGATAGGAAGCGACCATGAACCGCCCCCTGCGGGTTGCTGTCATCGGTGCCGGTCCAGCCGGTATCTACGCCGCTGATCACCTCATCAAAAATTCGGAGACGGTCACCGTCGACATCTTCGACAAGCTGCCGACGCCCTACGGCCTGATCCGCTACGGCGTGGCCCCCGACCACCCCCGGATCAAGGAGATCGTCAAGGCGCTCTTCCGGATCCTGGACAACCCGCGGATCCGGTTCATCGGCAACGTCTCCTACGGCGAGGACGTCAAGCCGGAGGAGCTGAACCGCTTCTACGACGCCACGGTGATCTCCACCGGCGCCGAGAAGGACCGCTCGCTCGACATCCCGGGCATCGACCTGCAGGGCAGCTTCGGTGGCGCCGACTTCGCCTCCTGGTTCAACGGCCACCCGGACGTGCCGCGCGACTGGCCGCTGGAGGCCAAGGAGGTCGCCGTCATCGGCGCCGGCAACGTCGCGATCGACGTGGCCCGGATCCTCGCCAAGACCGCCGACGAGCTGCTGGTCACCGAGATCCCGGACAACGTCTACCAGGCCCTGAAGTCCAGCCCGGTCACCGACGTGCACATGTTCTCCCGCCGCGGCCCCGGCCAGGTCAAGTTCACCCCGCAGGAGCTGCGCGAGCTGGACCACTCGCCGAACGTCGAGGTGATCGTCCACCCGGAGGGCATCGAGTTCGACGAGGCCAGCCTCCAGGCGATGCGCGACACCCGGCACATCAAGATGTGTGTCGACATCCTGCAGAACTGGGCGGTCCGCGACCCGCGGGACCGGCCGCGCCGTCTCCACCTGTATTTCCTGCAGGCCCCGGTCGAGGTGCTCGGCGAGGACGGCAAGGTGGTCGGCCTGCGCACCGAGACGCAGGAGCTGACCGGTGACGGCTGGGTGCGCGGCACCGGCGAGTTCACCGACTGGGACGTGCAGGCCGTGTACCGCGCGGTCGGCTACCTCAGCTCGGCCCTGCCGGACCTGCCGTTCGACACCAAGACCGGCACCATCCCGCACGCCGCCGGCCGGGTCATCGACCTGGACGGCGAGCACATCCCCGGCACCTACGTCGCCGGCTGGATCAAGCGCGGCCCGGTCGGCCTGATCGGCCACACCAAGGGCTGCTCCGGCGAGACCGTCGCCAGCCTGATCGAGGACCAGGCGCAGGGCCGGCTGCCGGTCGCCCCGGAGGGCGACGACCAGGGCGCCGTGGTGACCTACCTGGAGCAGCGCGGCCTGCCGATCACCACCTGGGCCGGCTGGCAGCTGCTGGACGCGTTCGAGATCGCGCTCGGCGAGCCGCACGGCCGCAACCGGGTCAAGGTCGTCGACCGCGAGGAGATGACCCGCATCTCGCGCGGCTGATCGCAAGCATCACAAAAGGGGGGCCTCCGGACGGAGGCCCCCCTTTTGGATGTGAACTACCGGCGTGCGTCGGCCAGGGCCCGCTCCACCGGGACCGGCCGGCCCAGATAGAAACCCTGACCCAGCGGCACGCCACAGGCCGCCAGCGCGTCCCGCTGCGGCGCCGACTCGATGCCCTCGGCGATCACGACGCACCCGTGCTCGCGGGAGAACTCGACGAGCGACCGGATCGAGGCGCGGCGGGCGCCCTCGTTCTCGATCCCGGTCAGCGACTCCCGGCCCAGCTTGAGGAACGCCGGTTTCAGCGACTCCATCCGGGCCAGGCTGTCGTATCCGGCCCCGGCGTCGTCGACCGCGATCCGCACCCCGGGCGGGAGTGCCGCCACGTCGGCCGGGTCGGCGTCGTCGACCTCCAGGACGATCGGCCGGTTGCTCTCGGCGAGCAGCGCCTCCAGCTCCCGGGGCCGGCGCAACAGGCCGGCCGAGACGTTCACCGACAGCCAGGTGCCCTCCGGCAGCGACTCGGCCGAGGCCATCGCGGCCCGGACCAGCGCGGCGTCCAGGTCGATGTGCCGGCCCTGCTCGCGGGCGTCGGCGAGGCCCCGCTCCGGGGTGCTGCCGTCGGCGAACCGGGTCAGCGCCTCGTAGCCGACCACCTCACCGGAGCCCAGCTCGAAGATCGGCTGGAAGACGGTGAAGAAGTTGTACTCCTCGAACGAGTGGGACGGGGCGAGCCGGTTCGGGCCGGTCCGCCGGCTCGCCGCGGCGGCCTGCGAGGACCGGACCGCGATCATGCCGGGGGAGCTGCCCTCGGCGCCGTAGTGCAGCACCGACGCCCAGTCGCCGATGGCGCCGGCCGGGGCCGTCGCGTGGCCCTCGGCGTGCCCGGCGGCGGCCGTGCGGGTGGCGGCCGGCGTGGTGGCGCCACGGGCCCTCTTCTTCGGCTGCACCGGACGGTAGAGCCAGCCGCGCAGGTGGGTGAAGAGGTCGACGACGGTGTTGCCGAGACCCACGAAGGCGATCATCGCGTACGAGGCGAGCACCAGGTTGATCACCGCGAAGATCAGGTTGGCCCACTGGCCGAGCTGCACGTCCCGGACCGCGGTGTAGGCACAGAGCGCGATCAGGGCGAGGGGCGCCAGCAGGTACGTGGTCGCGGCGGTGGTCCGGTCGCGTACCTTGGGCGTGCGTTTGAACTGGCTCTTCTCGCCGGTCAGCAGCTGCAGGATGGAGGCGAAACTGCCGGACAGGTTGACCGGCAGCAGGATCAGGTTGAAACCGTAGATCCGCAGGATGTCCATCCGCTTGTAGCCGACGTACTTCAGGTCGGCCGCCATCATCATGAAGTACGGCACCGACACCAGCAGCAGCACCGGGTTGAGCAGGTCGGCGTTGAACGGGTACGCCAGCATGATCACCAGGCAGATCGAGCTCCAGAAGATCGACGCCATGTAGTTGACCCGCAGGAAGTACTCACCGAACCGGTTCTTGTCGCCGCGTGCCGTCTTGGCCCGGAACTGGTCCTTGAGCCGGGACAGGATGAGCAGGCCGCCGTTGGCCCAGCGCTGCCGCTGGATGGCGAGCGAGCCGAAGTCCGGCGGGGTCGCGCTGTACGCCATCCGCTCCGGGTAGTTGTAGAGCGTCCAGCCCCGCACCCCCAGGTCGATGGTGGACTCGGTGTCCTCGATGACAGTCCGGTCCTGGATGTAGCGCTTGATCTCCCAGTCACCCTCGTAGGCGACCTCGCAGATCTCGTCCAGGGCCTTCTTGCGCAGTACGGCGTTCGCCCCCACCCAGAACGTCGCGCCGTAGTGGGTCATCCCCTGGTGCACGATGTGCTGGATGTCGGTGGTGGCGCCGGAGATCCGCTCCAGCCGGGTGGCCGCGCCGGGGAACGCGCTGTACGGCGTCTGCGCCACCGCGTCCTGGGCGTGCGCGCCCTGCTCCATCAGGTGCACCAGCCGCAGCGCGTACTCCGGCAGCAGCACACTGTCGGCGTCCAGGGTGAGCACGTAGTCCGGGTTCGGGATGGTGAGCTCGGCCCGGCCGGCCCCGGCGGAGACCAGCGCGATCCCCATCGGGGTGCTGACCTCCTGGTAGCTGCCACCCATCAGGCCGATGTAGCTGTTCAGGTTCATCGCCTTGTTCGGCTCACCGGACAGCGACACGTACCGCTTGCGCTCGAAGCCGGTCATCGTCACGTCGAAGATCGCCATCAGCCGCTTGTAGAGCTGTACCAGCCGCTCCACCGGCAGGACGGCCTGCTCGGCGGCGCCCCGGTCGAGCGCCTCGGCGATGGTGCCCAGGTCGCCGGCCAGCCGGTTGACGATGTGCTCGACGAAGAAGACGTCGGTGTGGTCGACCATCTCCTGGCGGTGGCCGAGGCCGTACAGCCAGCCGACCGCGGCCTGGTACTCGGCGGCCAGCACCCGCATGTCGTCCACGGTCGCGGTGCGGGTGGCCCGGTCGGCGAGCGACGATTCGAAGCGGTCGTACGCGGCCTGCGCGCGGGTGAACGGCACGGCCAGCTCGGCCTCGATCGCCCCGGGCAGGGCGCGCGCCTGGGTGAGCAGCCGGTGGGCGGCGCGGTTCTTCGGCTTCTGCGGGTCGTCGATCAGCAGCACGACACGCAACCCGGGGTACTCCTGGAGGGCGGCGGAGAGCAGCGTGGTGCGTACCACCCGCTCGTCCTCCTGATAGGACGGCACCAGCACGGTCACCGACGGGGTCGCCCCGGCCAGGAACGGGTCGAGCGCGATCCGGGGCGCCCGGTGATGACCCCGGCTGCGGTAGAAGAAGCCGATCCGGGTGATCAGGTAGGCCATCGCCGAGCCCATCAGCGCGGTGACCACCAGCATGTAGACGATCGCCTCGGTGACCAGCTTCGGACTGTGCGCCTTACCGACCACGAACTGCTCGAAGATCGTGTACGCGATGTAAGCCGCCCAGACCGCGATGGTCAGGACGATCGCCAGCCGCCCGCGGGCGATCCGGCCCTCCGAGACCGGCGGCGGGACCAGCGGATGGGGGGCCGTACGCCGGTCCGCACCCCACTGGCGTGGGGAGTCGGGCCGGTGCTGGTCCACCGGTTTGCGCTGCATGGGGGTTGCCTCTCGCTCAGGAGGATGCGACGCCGGCCCGGCCTGACGCACCGGTGCCCGTGACCGTGCCCATCGGCCGCGCCGCCCGGTCGCTTGAAGGTTTCCGCCGGGTTGCCTACAGCCCGCCGGGACTCTGCCGATCACTGGTCCCGACGAGACCCCGTGAACGAGAGGTCAATCCATGCAGAGCGCCACCGAGCAGTTGGTGCGGCCGGAACCCGAGCCGGACTGGGAGGAGCCCGACGGCCCGGCACAGAGACTGTCCTGGCTCCGGCTGGGCTTCCTGATCCTGGTGGTGGCCGGGATCGGCGCCGGCGGCACCGCGGCCGTGGTGCACTACCGGGAGACGGCCGGCCCGACCGCCAAGTCCTGGGCGGTGCCGTACGTCGACGTCACCCTCACCCCCACCTTCGAGTTCCAGGACCCGGCGATGAACCCGGCCAACGACGTGGCCCTGGCGTTCGTGGTCGCCGACCCGCAGGACGGGTGCGCGCCCAGCTGGGGCGGGGCCTACACCCCGGACGAGGCGGCCGCCTCGCTGGAACTGGACCGGCGGATCGAGCAGCTGCGGGCGGCCGGCGGCGACATCATGCTGAGTGTCGGCGGGCTGATCAACAACGAGCTGGCGGTCACCTGCACCGACCAGGCGCGCCTGACCGACGCGTACCGGCAACTGGTCCGCCGTTATTCCCTGACCACCCTGGATCTGGACATCGAGGGCACCGCGGTGGCCGACAAGGGCTCGCTGGAGCGGCGGGCGGCCGCGCTCAAGACCGTCCAGGCCGAGCGGACCGCGGCCGGCAGCCCGCTGGACGTGTGGATGACGCTGCCGGTGGCGCCGACCGGGCTGACCGCCGACGGGGTGGCCGCCGTCCGGACCACTCTGGAGGGTGGTGTCTCGCTGCGCGGGGTCAACGTGATGACGATGGACTACGGCGGCTCGGCCGGCAGCACGAACCCGGACATGCTGGAGCTGGCCCAGGACGCCCTGGAGTCCACCCACAAGCAGCTCTCCGACCTCTACCTGCAGCTCGGCGTGCAGTTGACCGCCCCGCAGGTGTGGTCGCGGATGGGCGCCACCCCGATGATCGGGCAGAACGACGTGGACGCCGAACGGTTCACCGTCGAGGACGCCAAGGGGCTGGCCACCTACGCCATCGACAAGGGCCTGGGCCGGGTGTCGATGTGGTCGCTGAACCGGGACGCGCAGTGCACCGGCACCTTCACCAACGTGGTGGTGCACTCCAACACGTGCAGTGGCGTCTCCCAGGAGGCGCTGGCCTTCTCCAAGGTGTTCATGGACCTGCCCGGCGGCTCGGTCGGCGAGTCGGCCCGGCAGGCGGTGACCATCCCGGAGCGCTCGTCGATCACCGACGACCCGGCGAAGAGCCCCTACCCGGTGTGGCGGCTCACCGCGCAGTACACCCGCGGCTACAAGGTGGTCTGGCGCGGGGTGGTCTACGAGGCCAAGTGGGCCAACTCGGGTGTCGACCCGTCGGCTGCCGCCGACTCCGGCACGCCCGCCCCCTGGTCGGTGATCGGGCCGGTCAGCAAGACGGATGTGGCGCCGTCACCCAGCCCGACGGTCACCGGCGTGAAGACCGAGTGGAACCCGAAGACCGTCTACGGCCGCGGTGACCGGGTGCTCTTCAACGATCTGCCGTACGAGGCCCGCTGGTCCAGCACCGGTGACGCGCCGTCGACGGAGTATCCGATCAGCCCGGACGATCCGTGGAAGCCACTGTTCGTGGTGCCGGGCGAGCCGGTCACCAGCTGACCCTTCGCCAGGGGTGTCCCCGCCGGGACACCCCTGGCTTCTAAGAAGACATTAAGAGCCACCTCGGTTTGAGTCGTTTTGCAGGTAATGGAGGAATTCGCGTCCCGGAAACGGTCAGAACTCTCATGGGCAATTCCTAGAAATCGCTTCTAGGGTCGATGGATGCAGAGTGTGGCGGTCGTGCCGTGATGACGGTGCTCCGCCCGGACGGGGCGGAGACGCCGGAGCCCGTTCCGGAGGAGCCGAAAAGGCGGTGGAACACCCCTGAGCTGCGCCGCAAGGTTCTCATCGGTGCGGTTCTGATCTGGGCGGTGGCGATCACCGCGCTGGTGGCCGTCCGCGGTGGCGGCGACGGCGAGACCCCCGCCGCGGCCACTCCGGCGCCCGCGCCGTCCGCCTCGGACGCGCCACTCACCGTGGCCGAGGTCTACCAGGCGCTCACCCCGTCGGTGGTGCTGATCCAGACCACCGGCCACGACTCGCAGAACCGGCTGGAGGCCGGCACCGGCACCGGCGTGATCGCCAACGCCGACGGCACCATCCTCACCGCCAACCACGTCGTCGACGGCGCCGAGACGATCCGCCTGGTCTACGCGGACGGCACCCGCTCCACCGCCGAGATCGCCAGCGCCGACCCCTCGCAGGACATCGCCACCCTCACCCCGCGACAGCTGCCGGAGACGTTGGTCCCGGCCGTGCTCGGCGGCGGCACCGCGGTCGGCGACGACGTGGTGGCCATCGGCAACCCGCTCGGCCTGACCTTCAGCACCTCCAGCGGGGTCGTCTCCGGCCTGGAGCGCGAGATGAACGGTGAGCGCGGCGGCGAGAAGATCGAGGGCCTCATCCAGTTCGACGCCGCGGTCAACCCGGGCAACTCCGGCGGCCCGCTGATCAACGATCAGGGCCAGGTCGTCGGCATCGTCATCGCGCTGGCCAACCCGAGCGGCGCGGGCACCTTCATCGGCATCGGCTTCGCCGTCCCGATCGGCGCGGCGCTCGGCGGCGGCGAGGGCGACGGCCAGTCCCCGCCTCTGTGAGCGCCCCCCAGAGAGAGAAAGCGACTGATTACATGAGCTGGACCGACGCCCCGTCCTCCGCCGCCGGCCCGATCGAGAAGGTGCTGTACGAGGTCAAGAAGACCATCGTCGGCCAGGACGTCCTGCTGGAACGGCTGATCGTGGCGCTGCTGGCCCGCGGGCACATCCTGGTCGAGGGGGTGCCCGGCCTGGCCAAGACCCTGGCGGTGAAGTCCCTGGCCGAGGCGATCGGCGGCGACTTCCACCGGGTGCAGTTCACCCCCGACCTGGTGCCCGCGGACATCGTCGGCACCCGCGTCTACAACCAGCAGAAGGCCGAGTTCCAGGTCCAGCTCGGCCCGGTCTTCACCAACCTGCTGCTGGCCGACGAGATCAACCGGGCGCCGGCCAAGGTGCAGAGCGCGCTGCTGGAGACCATGCAGGAACGCCAGGTCACCATCGGCCGGGAGACCCACCAGCTGCCGACCCCCTTCCTGGTGATGGCCACCCAGAACCCGATCGAGAACGAGGGCGTCTATCCGCTGCCCGAGGCCCAGGTCGACCGGTTCATGATGAAGGTGGTGGTCGGCTACCCGACGGCGACCGAGGAGTTCGTGGTGGTCGAGCGGGCGCTCGCCCGGACCGCCGCGATCCAGCGGATCATCGACCCGCAGACCCTGGCCGGCCTCCAGGAGGAGGTGGACCGGGTCTACGTCGACCCCTCTCTGATCGAGTACGCGGTCAACCTCGCGCACGCCACCCGCGACCCGTCCCGGGTGGGCCTGACCGACCTCGCGAAATACGTCACCTTCGGCGCCAGCCCACGCTCGTCGATCAGCCTGGTGCTCGCCGGGCGGGCCCTGGCGTACATCCGCGGCCGTGAGTACGTGGTGCCCGAGGACCTCGCCGACCTGGCGATGGACGTGCTGCGGCATCGCCTGGTGCTCTCCTACGAGGCGCTGTCCGACGAGGTGACCGCTGACCTGATCATCGCGAAGATCCTGGCGAACCT
Organism: Actinoplanes sp. G11-F43; assembly: GCF_050589265.1. Lineage (NCBI taxonomy): Bacteria > Bacillati > Actinomycetota > Actinomycetes > Micromonosporales > Micromonosporaceae > Actinoplanes > Actinoplanes sp. G11-F43. The sequence continues at coordinate 242,455 of NZ_JBNZCE010000017.1, read as the reverse complement.
GACGTTCCCGGAGCCCGCCGGCCGGGGCCGCTAGATGACCACCGCCCCCGACCGGCTGCTGCGGCGTCTGGAGTGGAGACTGGGGCGCCGTCTCGACGGGCGTCTGCAGGGCTCGTACCGGACCGTCTGGCACGGTGCCGGTCTCGACTTCACCGACCTGCGGGCGTATACGCCGGAGGACGACGTCCGGCACATCGACTGGAACGTCACGGCGCGTCTCGACGAGCCGTTCGTCAGGCAGTTCACCGAGGACCGGGAGATGACCGCCTGGATGGTGATCGACCGGTCGGCGTCGATGCGCTTCGGTGGCGGGGCGGGCAAGGAGTCGACGGCGGCGGAGCTGGCCGTCGCCATCTCCCGGCTGATCTCCCAGGGCGGGAACCGGGTGGGGGCGATCCTGTTCGACAATCAGACGCATCGGGTGATCCCGCCCCGGACCGGGCGGGATCAGATCTTGCGGATCGCGCGAGATCTGACTTCATCTTTTACACCGAAAAAGTCGGACAAGGTTACTGATCTGACTGCCATGCTCCAACTCGCCGCCACCACCACGAACCGCCGGCGCAGCCTCGTCTTCGTGATGTCCGACTTCATCGGCGACCCCGGCTGGGACCGGCCGCTCGCCCGGCTCACCCACCGGCACGAGGTCGTCGTCATCCGCGTCGTCGACCCGTCCGAACTGGACCTGCCCGACCTGGGCCTGATCCTGGTCGAGGACGCCGAGACCGGTGAGCAACTGCTCGTCGACACCAGTGACCCACTGCTGCGGGCCCGCCTCACCGAGCAGGTCGGCGCCCGCGAGGACGAACTGGCCGCGGGCATGCGCAGAGCCGGCGTCGACGCCCACCGGATCACCACCGACCAGGACATGCTCGCCACCCTGGTCGACATGGTCCGCCGCTCCGGACGGAGGCGCCGGTGACCTTCCTCTACCCGGCCGTCATCGCCGTCGCCGTGCTGCTCGGCGCGGCGGCCGTGGCCGGCTACGTGGCCCTGCAGAAACGACGTTCCGCCGCTCTGCGGGCGGCCGGATTCCAGTCCCTGACCGGTGGTGGCGTGCGCAAGCACCTGTCGTACGCCCTGCTCCTCGCCGCCCTCCCGGTGATGCTGGTGGGCCTGGCCCGGCCGCAGGCCGAGGTGGCGGTGCCCCGGGCCGCCGGAACCGTGCTGCTCGCCTTCGACATCTCCAACAGCATGTCCGCCGACGACGTGGCGCCGACCCGGCTGGCCGCCGCCCAGGAGGCCGCCACCGCGTTCGTCGAGGACCAGCCGGACTCCGTCGACGTCGGTGTGCTGGTCTTCGGCGACCAGGCGCTGCTCACCCAGGCGCCGACCGACGACCACCCGGCCGCGATCGCCGCCATCGGCCGGGTCACGCCCAGCGGTGGCACCTCACTCGGGCAGGCCATCCTGGTCGCGCTCGGCACCATCACCGGCAAACCGGTCAGCCTGCCGTCGGCGGAGAGCGGCGCCACCGCGCCACCGGACCTCGGCTACTGGCCGTCGGCGACGATCGTGGTCTTCTCCGACGGCGAGGAGACCGGCGGGCCCGACGTGCCGGCCGCCGCCGAACTCGCCGCCGCCGCCGGAGTGCGCATCCAGACCGTCGGCGTCGGCACCGCCAAGGGCGCCACCGTCGAGGTGGACGGCTTCCAGCTCGGCACCCGGCTGGACGAGACGCTGCTGACCTCGGTGGCGCAGGTGACCGGTGGGGCCTACCAGCAGGCCGGTGACGCCGCCGCCCTGGTGAACAGCACCAAGTCCATCGACCTGCGGCTGACCACCGAGAAGGAGCCGATCGAGCTGACCGCCGGGTTCGCCGCGGTCGCCCTGCTGCTCCTCACCCTCGGCGGGCTGCTCGGCACGCGCTGGCACGGAAGGATCCTCTGATGTCGCTGAGCTGGCCGTGGGCACTACTCGCGCTGCTGGCCGTACCGCTGCTGCTGACCGCCCGCTGGTGGCTCAACCGTCGGCGGAAACGGTCCGCGGTCACCGTGTCCAGCGTCGCGCTGATCCGGGCCGCCCTGCCCGGCCGGACCGCCTGGCGCCGGCGTGTCCCGGTCGCCCTCTTCCTGGCCGGGCTGCTCGCCCTGGCCGGCGGCATCGCCCGCCCGCAGGCGTCGGTGGCGGTCCCCTCCAACGACACCACCATCCTGCTGGCCATCGACGTCTCCGGCTCGATGTGCAACATCGACATCGCCCCCAACCGGCTGGCCGTCGCCTCCGAGGCGGCCCGCGAGTTCGTCGAGGCGCAGGAGGGGGACACCCGGATCGGGCTGGTCGCCTTCTCCGGCATCGCCGGCCTGCTGGTCCCGCCGACCGAGGAGAAGGCGCCGCTGCTGGAGGCGATCGAAAGCCTCAAGACCGCCCGCGGTACGGCCATCGGCCAGTCCATCCTCACCTCGATCGACGCCATCGCCGAGATCAACCCGGAGGTGGCCGGCACCGGCGTCGAACTGCCCGCGCCGGCCACCGACGGCACCCCGGTCGACTACCAGCCGGACACCATCGTGGTGCTCACCGACGGCTCCAACACCACGGGCGTCGATCCGGTCACCGCCGCCGAACAGGCCGCCGCCCGCCGCCTGCGGGTCTACACGATCGGCTTCGGCACCACCGACCCGCAGCAGATGGTGTGCACCGCCGACCAGGTCGGCGGCGACTCCTTCGGCCGGGGCAACGGCTTCGGCGGCGGCTTCGGGGGCTTCGGCGGCGGCCGGGGTGGCAACCGGGAGATCGACGAGGAGGCGCTGACCCAGGTCGCCGACCTGACCGGCGGCCGCTACTTCAAGGCCGAGGACGCCGAACAGCTCACCGACGTGCTCGCCGACCTGCCCCGCGAGTTCGGCCTCACCAAGCAGAACGTCGAGATCAGCGTCTGGTTCCTGCTGCTCGGCACCCTGCTGGTGTCCGCCGCGGTCACCCTGTCCCTGTGGTGGAACCGCGGTCCGGCCGCACGCCGGCCGGCGCCGTGAGGCGGCGGTGGCGCTGGGCCGCCATCCGGACCGGGGCGTTGGGTTCGCCGAAACGGTCGTAGCCGTGGCGGCGTTCGACGATCTCGAAGAACACCCGGCCGCCGATCACCGGAGTGTAGAGGTGCAGCAGCTCACCGCCGGTGGCGTCGCGGTCGTAGAGGATGCCGTGCGCGCGCAGCGTCGCCGTGAACTCGCCGTCCAGGGCGAACCGGGCGGCCAGGTCGTCGTAGTAGTTGTCCGGGACCGGTAGCCGGGGCAGGTCCAGGGCGGCGGCGGTGGCCACGATGTCGGCGGTGGCGAACGCGACGTGCTGCGGGTCGGCGACCGCGGGCGCCCACTCGCCGCGGCGCAGCAGGGCCACGGTCAGAGCGACCCGGACGGTACGGGCCGGGTCGGCCAGCGCCCGGGAGCGCATCAGCCCGAACGGGGCGGCGTACTCCTCGGCGGCGAGATGGTCCAGCCCGAGCACCGAGTGGTAGAAGAGCCCGGCCTCGTCGAAGTGGTCGAACGGCTGGGCCAGGCCGAGATGATCGACGTGGAGCAGCCCGGCGCCGGGCGTGCCGCTCCCGGTCGGCAGCGCGCCGGTCGCCGTCGCGTCGGCCGGTGGTGCGCCGGTGGGCAGGAAGTCCGCTCGCCACGGGTCACCGGGGGCGGTGACGAAGATCTGGGTGCCGTCCGGGGCGGTGATCGCGGCCAGTTCCGCCTCGCCCGGTTCGCGGACGTTGGGGTGTGCCGGGGCGCGCAGGGCACCGGCCCGGGCCAGGGAGAGCTCCGGGTCGGTGGAGGTGACCGCGAAAGCGCTGACGGCGGCCGGACCGGGGCCGGTCACCGCGCTGTTCAGGATGACGCGGCAGGAGCCCTGCTCCCAGAGCTCCACCGGTTTGGTGCGGTGCTGGCCGGTGTGGGTGAACCGGAGACCACGCAGGACGGCCCGCAGCTCGGGACCGGAGCGGCCGTCGACGGCGAACTCGGTGAAGGCGTGCCCGGTCAGCGCCGGTGCGGGCGGGAGTGAGCGGAGGGCGGGGCGGCTGGAGCCGTACGGCGCAATCGGCAGTTGATCTTCAAGGGCGACCAGGGACCGCATGGCGTCGACCGCGGTCCGGGTGGGGTCGGCCTGCCGGAAGACGTCGTTGAAGACCTCCAGGGAGAGCGGGCCGGGGTAGCCCGCGGCGAGCACCAGATCCACGAAGCCGGGCAGATCGAAGGCGCCCTGACCGGGGAAGAGCCGGTGGTGCCGGCTCCACTGCAGGACGTCCATCCGCAGGTGGGGCGCGTCGGCGAGCTGCAGGAAGAAGATCTTGCCGGGGGTGATGCCGGCGATCCCGGCGGGGCTGACCTCGCGGGACAGCACATGGAAGGAGTCCAGGCAGAGGCCGAGTGCCGGGTGGTCGGCGCGGCGCACGATCTCCCACGAGTGGTCCCACGTCGACACGTGCCGGCCCCAGGCCAGGGCCTCGTAGGCGATCCGCATGCCGTGGCCGGCCGCCCGATCGGCCAGGGCGGAGAGCTGGGCGGCGGCGAGATCGTCGTCGTCCACCGCGTCCGGGGCCACTGAGGAGCACACCAGCACCGTGTCCACCCCTAGTCGCGCCATCACGTCGAACTTGCGTGCGGCCCGTTCCAGATTTTTCTGGAAATGTCCGTCTATCTTGGAGTCCAGATCCCGGAACGGCTGGTAGAGATCGATGCTCAGGCCGAGATCAGCGCACCGGGACCGGACCTCCGCCGGGGACCACGGCGACACCACGAGATCGTTCTCGAAGAGTTCGATGCCGTCGAACCCGGCCGCCGCGGCCGCGGTCAGCTTGTCGTCGAGGGTGCCGGAGACACAGACGGTGGCGATCGACCGGCGCATGGGGCCTCACTTTCGCAGGTAGCCGGTCACCAGATCGCCGAGCATGGTCCGGTAGTGCCCCCGGCGCTCCGGATCGAGCGGGTCCCGGTCGAAGAGGGCGCTCCAGGTGTGGCGGTTGGCGACGCGGAAGAAGCAGAACGAGCTGATCATCATGTGGACGTCGAGGGCGTCGACGTCGTCGCGGAACACCCCGTCGCGCACCCCGCGGTCGAGGACACCGCGGAGCAGGTCGACGGCGGAGCTGTTCAGGTCGACGAGCCGGGCCACGTGGGTCATGTGCTTGGCGTGCTGGGCGTTCTCCACCCCGACGAGCTTGATGAACGCGGGGTGCGCCTCGTGGTGGTCGAAGGTGACCTCGGCGAGCCTGCGGACGGCCGCCGGGGGATCGAGGTGGTCGACGTCGGCGGTGCGCTCGGCGGCCCGGATCTCCGCGTACGCCCGCTCCAGAACCGCCAGATAGAGCTGCTCCTTACCGCCGAAGTAGTAGTAGATCATCCGTTTCGTGGTGCGGGTGCGTGCGGCGATCTCGTCGACCCGGGCGCCGCTGTAACCCCGCTCGGCGAACTCCTCGGTGGCCACGTCGAGGAGTTCGGTGCGGGTGCGTTCGGCGTCGCGCTGCCGTTCCTGCGTCATGAACGCCAGTCTGCCGTGGGCCTTGACAGTGTCCGCCGTCACACCTCATAACTAACGTACCAGTTCGTACATTAGCAAGGAGTTCGATGATGGCAGCGTGTCGATGCGGGTTGATCGGGACCGGGATCGGCGCGTCGCTGTCACCGGCACTGCACGAGGCCGAGGGGAGCCACCACCACCTCGGGCTCAGCTACGAGTTGTTCGACGTGGACACCCCGGCGGACCTGGAACGCTGCCTGGACCGGGCGGAGAGCGCCGGATTCGCCGGGCTGAACATCACCCATCCCTTCAAACAGCAGGTCATCAAGCATCTCGACGAGCTGTCCCCACAGGCCCGGGAGATCGGCGCGGTCAACACCGTGATCTTCCGGGACGGGCGGCGGCACGGCCACAACACCGACGCCCTCGGGTTCGCCGAGTCGTTCCGGACCGGCCTGCCCGGCGCCGCCACCGGCCACGTGGTGATGCTGGGCGCGGGCGGTGCCGGAGCCGCCTGCGGCCACGCGCTGCGTGAGCTCGGCGTCACCAGTCTGACCATCGTGGACCCCGATCGTGCCCGGGGAACCGCGCTGGCCGCCCGCCTGGGCGCCTCCTCCACGGTGCAGATCACCTCGTTGAGAACCGCCGACGGCCTGGTCAACACCAGCCCGATCGGCATGCGCCACCACCCCGGCATCCCGCTGCCCGCAGAGCTGCTCCACCGTGGCCTGTGGGTCGCCGACATCGTCTACATGCCCGTCGACACGGAGCTGCTGCTCGCCGCCCGGGCCGCCGGACTACGGGCGATCGGCGGCGCCGCGATGTGCGCCTACCAGGCCGCCGCGGCGTTCGAGCTGTTCACCGGACGTACCCCCGATATCGCGCGGATGTTGCTTCACCTCTCCCATCTCCTGGAGCGCGACAATGCTGACCGAGACCACCACCCGTGAACTCCCCGAACCCCCCTCACTACGCCGCATGGTCGGGCCCGGCGTCGTCGCCGTCGGCATCGGCATGGCGGCCGGCGAGATCATCCTCTGGCCGTACCTGACCGCGCTCGGCGGACTCGGCCTGCTCTGGCTGGCCTTCACCACCCTGGCCGTGCAGTTCGTCATCAACATGGAGATCGAGCGGTACACGCTGGCCACCGGCCAGACCGTGGTCGCCGGGTTCTCCCGCTGGTGGAAGGGCTGGGGCATCATCATCTGCCTGGCCGGGGCCTTCCAGTACGTCTGGCCCGGCTGGGCGACCAGCGGATCGGCCGTCTTCACCTACCTGGTCGGCGGAGGCGACGCCACCTGGATCACGGTGGCGGTGCTCGCCGCGATCGGCGTCTTCCTCACCTTCTCCAAGGTCATCTACAAGACGGTGGAACGGGTGGAGACGGTCAAGGTCGCGCTGACCCTGTTCTTCCTCGCCGTCGTGGTCGTCTTCGTCATCTCGCTGAGCACCTGGGGCGAGGGCGCCAAGGCCACCGTCACCGAGTTCGGGCAGATCCCGGCCGGCATCACGTTCACCATGCTGCTCAGTGCGATCGGGGCGGCCGGGGCCGGGGGCGTACACAATCTGGTCCTGAGCAACTGGATCCGGGACAAGCGGTACGGCATGGGCGCGCACGTACCCCGCCTGATCTCCCCGATCACCGGCCAGGAGGAGGCGGCCGGCGCCGACCGGTACACGTTCCCGCTCGACGAGACCTCACTGAGCCGCTGGAACCTGTGGTGGAAACGGGCCAACGCCGAACACCTGGTCACGTTCGTGGCGGTCTGCTTCGTGACGATCGGCGTGATGAGCCTGCTCGCCTACGAGACCCTGTTCGGCCGCGACGACCTCAAGAACGACCCGTCGTTCCTGCGCATCCAGGGCGACATCTTCGCCGCCGAGGTCGGCGAATGGCTGAAACTGCTGTTCCTGGCGGTCGCGGCGGTATCCCTGTGGGCGGCGGCGATGGGCCTGCTGGACATCATCGGCCGGGTCGCCTCGGACTTCCTGCGCCGCAACTATCTGCAGACCTCCACCCGCTGGACCGAGTCCCGCCTCTACCTGCTGGTGGTCTGGATCGAGATCGTGCTCGGCTCGGCCATCCTGCTGGCCGGATTCACCCAGCCGCTCGGCCTGCTGATCGTCTCCACCTGCGCGGCCTCGGTGGTCACCCTGCTCTACTCGATCCTGCTGGTCCGCCTGAACACCCGGGACCTCCCGGCCCCGATCAAACTACGCGGCTGGCGCCTGGGCGGCCTCCTCGTCGCGATCGGCTTCTACGGCTTCTTCGCCGTCGCGATGATCGTCACCCAGCTCGACCGGTTGTGAGGTGATGCCCGGGCCGGCCGGCCCGGGCATCCACCCGTCAGACCCGGCGGCGGCGGGTCCAGGAGAAGCCGATCAGGCCGGTGATCGCGGCGAGGATGCCGCCGGTCACCGTCCACACCCAGCGGGACGAGAAGTCCGGGAGCCAGTCCATCGAGAAGTCGAAGACGGACTCCTCCGCCTCCTCCTCGACGGTCGTCGTCTCGGGTGCGGTCAGCAGCTTGCCCGGCCGGTTGTTCGGCACCAGCGGCGAGGCCAGCTCACCCTGGTCGGCGCCGGTGTCGCCGGTCGGGGACTGCAGGGCCAGGGACACCTCCAGCGGCAGGCCGAGGTCCTTCTCCGGCAGTTCGGTGCTGGACAGGCGCACGTAGTAGGTGCCGGGCAGCGGGTCGCCGTCCCACGGTTCGGCCCACGAGCGGACCTGCCGCAGCCGGCAGCCCAGCGTGATCGCGGTGTCGGTGGTGGCGGCGACCGGGCTCTGCTCGCCGCCGACACACGCCTGGCGGCGGCGCAGGCCGTCGAAGACCTCCACGGTCCACGAGTGGTCGCCGCTGCGGCCGGACTGCGGCAGGGCGACGTCGATCGTCACCTCCGGCCGCTGCCCGGCGGTGGCCGGGAACTGCCAGTACAGGTAGTCACCGGTCACCGCGTCGACCTTGACCTGCTGTTCCGGGGTGATCGCCACGGCGGTCAGGAACGACGTGCCGGCCGAGGTGATGCTCTGCAACGGGGTGGGCCCGCCGGTCGGCTCGGCGGCGTAGGCGGGAGTGGCCAGAAGAACCAGGCCGAGGACGGCCGGGGTGAGGAGGAGCTTCCGCATGATCAGTTCTCCCTCCAGGTGGCGACCCACCAGCGGGTCAGCCAGCCGGCCAGCACACCGGCGACCAGGCCGGCGATCGCCAGCACGAACAGCAGCAGCCAGCCGCGGCCCAGACCGGGCGCGTCCGGGCTCTGCGAAGCCGGCACCAGGTCGATGCTCAGCTCGACCGGCATGCCGGGGGCGCCGGCCGCGGTCGACGAGGCGAACGAGTTGCTCACCACCAGGCAGATGTCCGAGGTGGCGGCCAGGGCCGGCTCCTCGTCACCGGACCAGCGCAGACCCGCCGAGATCACGTCGGCGCGGCCGCTGCCCGCGTCCAGGCCGCGGACCAGCTCCCGGCCGTCCACGGTGGCCGCTTTGACGAGCACCCCGTAGTCCCGGTTGAGCGGCCGGTCCAGCGCGATGCTGACGCTGGCCCGCAGTTCGCTGCCGGCGTCCACGGCCACCCGGTAGAACCGGTGCTCGCCGATCAGCTCCCGGTCGGTGTAGACACCGGCGGCCAGCAGCGGCGCGGTGGCGCAGTCCTTCGCACCCTCGACGGTGGCCGGGGTGACCGGCGGCGGGACCGCGGCCCGGTCCACCAGCTGCTTGATCCGGTCGGTCAGCTCCTCCTCGCTCTGCGCCGCGGCGTAGGTGCCGCCGGTCGCCTGCGAGATGCAGACCAGCTGCTTGCGGGTCTTCTCGTCGGGGGCCAGACCGAGTGTGTCGACGACCAGGTCGGTGCCCTGGGCGGCCAGTTCCCGGGCCACGTCGCAGGGGTCCGGCGGGGTGCAGGTGTCCTCGCCGTCGGTGATCAGGACGATGCGGCGGGCCGAGCCGGTGCCTTCCAGGTCCTTGGCGGCCGAGCGCAGGGCCAGGCCGATCGGGGTGAACCCGGTCGGTTTCAGGGTGGCGATGGCGTTCTTGGCCGCCACCGGGTTGACCTGGCCGACCTTGACGATCTGCTGGGTGTCCCGGCAGCCCTGCTTCTTGTTGTCGCCGCCGTAGGTGGCACCGAGCACCCGGATGCCGAGCTGTGTGGTCTCCGGCAGGGCGTCGACGACCGCGTTGAAGGCCTGTTTGGCGACCGCCATCCGGGTCGTGCCGTCGATGTCGGCGGTCCTCATCGAGCCGCTGACGTCGAGGACCAGTTCCACCACGGGCGGTTCGGTCTCAGGAACGGGCTCGTCGGCGTGCGCGGGGGTGGCGCCGAGAAAGGCGGAGGCCGCGATCAATCCCGTCGCTGTCACTATGGACAGTTTTCTGTGGATCACGCGGCAAGATCATAAACATATTCACTTGTACGGGATCAGCGGCACCCCCCAAACGCAACGGACCCTCCCTGTGGGAATCCCCGCGAGGTCCGCGCATCCCCGGACCGCCCGGCGCCCGCCGGGCGAATGCGGTGGCCGACCCCGCGTGCCGCGCAGCGGCGCGCTCCGTGCCGCCACGCGGCACGCAACCCCCACCACCGCCCCGTGTGGCCCGCTCCGGCGCGCTCCGCGCCGCAACGCGGCACGCGGGTCGCGCCGCCACTTCGTGTGGCCCGCTGCGGCGCGGAGCGCGCCGCTGCGCGGCACGCGGGTTGCGTCGTCGGTTCGTGTGGCGCGTTGTGGTGCGGGTCGTGCCGCTGCGCGGCACGCGGGTGAAGCCACCGCATTCGCCCGGCGGGCGCTGGGCGGTCCGGTGTGACGCGGGCGTCGCGGGGACGAAGCGGGGCTGGGCGTTGCGGTTGTGGGCTTCTGGGGCGTACCGGATAACGGGTTCTATCGGTAGGCCGCGTGTCCGGTCAGCGTCTGGCCGATCACCAACGTGTGGATCTCGGAGGTGCCCTCGTAGGTGAGGACCGACTCCAGGTTGTTGGCGTGCCGTAGCGGGGAGTAGTCGAGGGTGATGCCGCTGCCGCCGAGGATGGTGCGGCATTCGCGGGCGATGGCGAGAGCGCGGCGCACGTTGTTGAGTTTGCCGGCGCTGATCTGGTGCGGCTTGAGCCGGCCGGCGTCCTTGAGGCGGCCCAGGTGCAGGGCGAGCAGGGCGGCGGTGTTCAGGTCGACCGCCATGTCGGCGAGTTTCTCCTGGGTGAGCTGGAAGGCGGCGATCGGCTTGCCGAACTGGATCCGGCTGTTCGCGTAGCCGATCGCGGTGCGCAGACAGTCCAGGGCCGCGCCGGTGGAGCCGAAGACGATGCCGAAGCGGGCCTCGCCCAGGCAGCTCAGCGGCGCGCCCAGACCCTCGGCGAGGGGCAGGCGCGCGGAGTCGGGCAGGCGCACCCCGTCGAGGGAGAGTTCGCCGGTGATCGAGGCGCGCAGGGACAGTTTGCGTTTGATGGTGCGGGTGGTGAAGCCGGGGGTGTCGCGGGGGACGAGGAAGCCGCGGATCCCGTCCTCGGTCTGCGCCCACACGGTGGCCACGTCGGCGATGCTGCCGTTTGTGATCCACATCTTGGTGCCGTCGAGGATCCAGTCGCCGCCGTCGCGGACCGCCCGGGTGCGCATGTTCGCCGGATCGCTGCCGAAGTCGGGTTCGGTGAGGCCGAAGCAGCCGATCGCCTCACCGGCGGCCATCCGGGGCAGCCATTCGGCCTTCTGTTCGGCGGACCCGTATCTCCACACCGAGAACATCGCCAGCGAACCCTGCACCGAGACGAAACTGCGCAGCCCGGAGTCGCCGGCCTCCAGTTCCAGGCAGGCCAGCCCGTACGCCACCGCGCTCGTCCCGGCACACCCGTATCCGTCCAGGTGCATGCCGAGGACCCCGAGCCGGCCGAGTTCCGGGGCGATTTCGCGGGGGAACGTGCCCTCCTCGAACCAGTCGGCCACATGGGGCCGCACATGATCGGTGACGAACCGGGCCACCGTCGCGCGGATCTGCCGCTCCTCCTCGCTGAGCAGGCTGTCGAAGTCCAGCAGGTCGAGCGGATCGGTGAGCGTCATGGCGTCGATTCTGCACCGCGGGCCTCGTCAGCGTCCTCTCAGCCGGGTGATCTAGCCTCATGATCATGACGGCTCCCACGCTGACCGATTTCATCGATCCGGCTGTCCGGGACTCCGTGACGGGGTTCCTGGCGTCGGTGGAGACCGAGCTGCTGGTCGCGGTGGCCAGCCCGGATCCGCTGGTCGGCGAGGTGGCCGCGCATCTGGTGCACGCCGGTGGCAAACGGTTCCGGCCGCTGACCGTGGCACTCTGCGCGCAGCTGGGTGATCCGGGCCGGCCCGAGTTGCTGCCGTCGGCGGTGCTGATGGAGCTGACCCACCTGGCCACGCTCTACCACGACGACGTGATGGACGAGGCCCCGCTGCGGCGCGGCGCGGCCAGCGCGAACTCCCGGTGGAGCAACAAGCTGGCGGTCTATGTGGGGGACTTCCTGCTGGCCCGGGCCGCGCAGATGGCCGCCGGCCTGGGTGACGAGGCGGTCCGGTTGCAGGCCCGCACCCTGTCCCAGCTGGTCCGCGGCCAGCTGGCGGAGACGGTGGGCCCGCGCGGCGCCGACCCGATCCGGTTCCATCTGCGGGCGGTGGAGGACAAGACGGCCTCGCTGATCGCCACCTCGGCCCGGTTCGGCGGGCTCTTCTCCGGGCTGCCGGCCCGGCACGTGGAGACGCTGGCCGAGTTCGGCACCGCGATCGGGATCGCCTTCCAGCTCTCCGACGACCTGCTGGACATCGCGTCGGAGTCGGAGCAGTCCGGCAAGACTCCGGGCACCGATCTGCGCGAGGGCGTGCCGACCCTGCCGATGTTGTACGCGCTGGCCGCCGACGACACCGGGGCTGACGTGCGACGGCTCAAGGAGCTGTTGTCGGCCGGCCCGATCGTCGACGACGTGCTGCACGCCGAGGCGCTCGGGCTGCTGCGCGAGTCGGCGGCCCTGAAGCAGGCGCGGGAGACCGTGCACGGTTATGCGGCGGCGGCCCGGCGCAGCGCGGGCACCCTGCCGGACGGCGCGGCCCGGCGCACCCTGGAGTCGCTCTGCCACTTCATCGCCGATCGCACCGGCTGATTTCCTTCACTCGTCGGTGAGACTGCCGATGGTGCCGGTGCGAGCGATTGGCCGGAGCACCACGGGGGAACGCCATGCGCAGGGACGACGACGGCTTCACACTCGTCGAGCTGATCGTGGCGATGGCGGTGCTCAGCGTCGCCATGGCCGGGCTGGGCGCGTTCTTCGTCAACGGCTCCCGGGCCGTCGATCAGCAGCGTGACCACCGGCAGGCGGCCCAGCTGGCGGCGAGTGCGATCGAGCAGGTGCGCGCCCTGCAGAACTCGGCGCTGCTGACCGGGCGGGGCAAGACCGCGGTGCAGACGCAGTGGAACGACGCGCTGACCAAGAGCCCGTTCAAGGACCGGCTCAAGCCGTACCTGGAAAGCATGGAGATGTCCTCCGGGAGTGAGGAGGGGCTGTCGCCGACGGCGGGTGCCGACGCTCCGATCTCCACCAGCACCCAGACTCTGAACGTCAACGGCACCGACTTCCAGCAGACGATGTTCGTGGGCGCCTGCGAGGTGTACTTCGCCCGGACCGACCAGTGCGTCAACCCGGCCACCGCCACCAACGTCCCGGCCGACCCGACCCAGCGTCTGCTCTACTTCCGGGTGGTCGTCCTCCTCTCCTGGGCCCAGCAGGGTTGTGCCTCCGACCAGTGCGGCTACCTCGCCTCCACGCTGATCTCCCGGGCCGACGAGCCGCTGTTCGACATCAAGCGCCCGGCGCCGGTGATCCGGAACTTCACGCTGAACCCACTCCCGGTCTTCTACCTGGGCCGGGACACGGTCTCGTACCAGTACCGGGCGACCGGTGGCACCCTGCCCAACACCTGGGTGTTCACCAAGCTGCCGGACGGGCTGACCGGCAGCACGACCGGCGTGATCAGCGGGACCCCGACCAAGCTCGGCACGTTCAGCGGCGCCACCGCGAAGGTCACCGACAGCGCCGGCCGGTCGGACACCATGACCGGCATCAGCTACACGGTGGTGCAGCCGCCGGCGCTGACCGTCCCGAACGCCCCGAAGAACCACGTCGGCGAGACCGTCGCGCTGCAACCCACCGTCACCGGTGGCTACGGCTCGCTCAAGTGGTCGGCCACCGGGCTGCCCAGCGGCCTGTCGATCGACGAGTCCACCGGGGCGATCACCGGCACCGCGAGTGTCACCTACACCGCGGTGGTCCGGGTGGTCGACAGCAACGACTACTCCGCCGAGGGCACCTTCACGCACACGGTGTTCCCGGTGGTCACGCTGACGAAGCCGGGCGACGTCACGATCAACCTGGGCCAGTCGGTGATCGCCACCCCGTCGGTGTCCGGCGGTGACGGGAAGTTCACCTGGTCGGCGACCGGGCTGCCGGCCGGTGTGGCGATCAACTCGACGAACGGCGTGATCAGCGGCACCCCGATCGTGCCGGGCCGGTACGTGCCGACGATCAGCGTGACCGACGGTGTCGGGCCGGCCGTCACCGACCGGTTCGTCATCACGGTGAACGCGCTGAACGTCCTGAACTTCACCTCGCCGAGCAACGACGTGACGTCCCCGGCCGGTCAGCCGGTGTCCGTCCCGGTCGCCACCAACGCCTCGGCTGTCAAGGCCACGGGTGTCACCACCACGGTCCTGGGCCTGCCGCCCGGGGTGCGGTGGAACAACGGGCAGAGCACCCTGAGCGGCACCCCGACCACGCCGGGCACCTATCAGGTGGGGCTGACCAGCGTCAGCGTGGTGCCGGTGTCCACCACGATCTACAACTTCGTCTGGACGATCGTATGAGCCGGCTGATCACCCGCCTGCGCCGCGCGGCCGCCGGGGACCACGGGTTCACCCTGGCCGAGACGATCATGGCGAGCACCATCATGGCGTTCGTCACGGCGATCGCGATGACCGCGATCCTGCAGGTCTACAACGGCACCAACCAGACCCAGCAGACCTCGGACACCCGCGACCAGCTGGACAACACCTTTCGGCGGCTGGACCGGGAACTTCGCTACGCCGTCTGGGTCGCCAAACCCGGCCAGGTCGGCACCACCTGGTACACCGAGTACGCGATCCCCACCGACAACACCGGCAAGCAGACCTGCCGGCAGATCATCCTGCGCAACGGCCAGCTGATCCTGGCCTCGTGGGATTCGCCGGACCGCGCGCCCACCTCGCAGTCGGTGCTGGCCAGTGACGTGACGGTGAGCGGCTCGTCCGGGCCGGTCACCGTCTACGACGTCGGCGACAAGCCGTACGCCACCGCCAGCGCGGGCGGCGCCGGGGTGGGCTCCGCCTTCGAGACCCAGTTCAAGCAGGTCCGGGTGCAGTTCACGGTGACCGTCGGCCGGGTGTCGCTGCCCTTCGACAGCGTCTTCACCGCGCAGAACATCGACCGCAACAACCAGAACAGCGCCAGTGTCTGCAGCCAGGGGAGGCCGACCTCATGAGCCCACACCGCATCTTCCGGGACGACCGAGGCTCGCTGCCGATGGCGATGCTGGTGGTGACCATCGGTCTGGCCCTGTCGTCGATGCTGCTGCCGGTGATCGTCCGCCAGGTGACCACCACCCGTACCCTGGTCGACCGCAACACCGCCCTCAACGGCGCGCAGATCGGGCTGGACGTGGTGATGGCCCGGGTCCGGGCGGCGTCCTATGTCGACGACAACAAGGAGAAGACGGTCCGGGGCCAGCTGGAGGACATGCCGGCGTGCCGGATCACCGGGGACGCCGGGGTGGCCGGCACCGGTGAGGCGTTGCGCTACATCGTCGACATCGAATACCGGGATCAGGACGGCAACACCCTGAGCTGCCCGCTCAGCAAGGTGCCGACCACCGCCCTGGTCACCTCGCGGGGCCTGCGCGGCAGCGCGGTGATCTCCGGCGGGACCGGGGGGACGGCGGACCTGGCCGGTTCGCGCAGCCTGAGCGCCACCTACGTCTTCTCCACCAACAACACCAACATCCCGGGCGGCTCGATCCGGATCGCCTCGACCACCACCGCCGGCGGCCTGTGCTTCGACGCCGGCACCAAGACGCCGGCGGCCGGCACCGCGCTGACCGTGCAGACCTGCAACGGCAGCACCACCCAGCAGTTCGGCTACACCGGGGATCTGTACCTCAAGCTGGTCAACTCGGAGACGAACGACAACGACGCCGGCATGTGCCTGTACGCCGGCGCCACCCACTCCACCAACAACCCGCTGGTCTTCCAGAAGTGCGCGGACGCCGAAGCCCGGACCACCACCTACCAGTGGAGCCTGGACGGCAACAGCCTGTTCCACTCCACCGGCTCGACGTCGAACATCGAGAACCTCTGCATCAACCTGCGTAACCCCAACACCATCGGCTCGGCGGTCATCCTCGGGTCCTGCTCGGTCAGCAACCCGGCGAACGTGTGGCGCTCGGACGCCGGGGTCGGCGCCGGGATGGCCGGGGCGGGCACCAGTCAGCTGGTCAACTACTCCCAGTTCAGCCGCTGTCTGGACGTGACGAACCAGCAGCCCGGGTCCTCGTACATGATCGCGTGGTTCTGCAAGCAGAGCCCGAAGGGCGCGGTCGACTGGAACCAGATCTGGGCGCAGCCGTCCCCGCCCGGCGTGGCCGGCCCGGAGAACAAGTCGACGGGTGCGATCACCGTCACCCGGAGCGGCACCAGGTACTGCCTGCGGACCCCGGACCGGGGCACCGCCTCGGACGCCTACGTCACGACGATCACCTGCCCGGCCAACCCGGCGTCGAACCCGTCCCTGATGTGGACGGTCTTCGGTAAGACCGACAAGTACGAGACCGGCTTCCGGATCCTCGACCGGAACGGCTTCTGTCTGCAGCCGACCGACCTGAACGCCACGCCGAAGGACACCCACACCGACGGCACCAGCAAGATCAAGGTCGAGAAGTGCGGCAGCTCCGAACTGCAGAAGTGGAACGCGCCGGCCAACCTGAGCAAGCTGAACCCGCTGACCGACGTCAGGGAGAACTAGTCACCGCGGTCAGCACCAGGCCCCGGTCGACCAGGTAACGGCCGGTCAGCGACCGGAAGGGGCCGTCGACGCGCAGGTGGGCGGTGAACACGCCGCCCACCGGGTCGATCTCCAGGGCCGCGTCCTCGAAGCCCAGCCATCGCCCGGTCACCGGGTACCACGCCTTGTACACCGACTCCTTGGCACTGAACAGCAACCGGTCCCAGTGGACGGACGGATCCTCGGCGGCGAGCGCGGCCAGATGTTCGGCGTCGCCGGGCGCGGTGACCACCCGCAGCACCCCGGAGGGGAGCGGGCCGTGCGGTTCGGCGTCGATGCCGACACTCGCCACCGCACCGGTGCGTACCACGGCGGCGGCCCGGTACCCGTCGCAGTGGGTGATGCTGCCGGCCACCCCGTCCGGCCAGAGCGGTTCCCGGCGTGGCCCGCGCCGGATCGGGACCGGGGCCAGCCCGAGCCCGGTGAGGGCTTCGCGGGCGCAGCGGCGGCTGGTGACGATCTCCCGGCGGCGCCCGGCGCTCGTCGTGGCGACCAGGTCCTCCTCGCCGGGGAAACAGGGCTCACCGGGCACGTCGGCGAAGGCCTCGGCGGTGATCACCGGCGACGGCAGCAGTGTTCCCAACACAAGACGCCATGATGCCGTACCACGCCGGGACGAAGGAACGGGACATCCAGGCGGTTAGTCCCCCGGAAGCGGGAAGAGGGGTCGCCGGAAACCTCGGAGAGGCACAATGGCGGCATGGATCTTCGACAGGGCATCGGTCTACGCAAACTGGGCAAGACCGCCGATGAGTTCCAGCAGGACCTGTTGAGCAACCTCTACTACCGGCGCGGCACGACCGTGGAGTCGGCCAGCGCCCGGGACGCGTACGAGACGCTCTCCCTGACCGTCCGGGATCGTCTCGCCGAGCGGCGGGCCCGCACCGCCGCCGCGCACTACGCCAGCAACCCCCGCTGGGTCTACTACCTCTCCGCGGAATATCTGCTGGGCGCACAGCTCGAACAGAACCTGCTCTACTCCGGCACCGGCGACCTCGCCGCCGCGGCGGTCAAGGCGCTCGGCTTCAGTCTCGAGGACATCGAGGACCTCGACGTGGAGCCGGGCCTCGGCAACGGCGGCCTGGGCCGTCTCGCCGCCTGCCTGGTCGACTCGCTGGCCACCCGGGACATCCCGGCGGTCGGTTACGGCATCCGCTACGACCTCGGCATCTTCCGCCAGATCATCACCGAGAACGGGCAGACCGAACTGCCCGACGACTGGGCCTTCCAGGGCAATCCGTGGGAGTTCCCGGCGCCCGACGACCGGCAGACGGTCGGCTTCTACGGGCACACCGAGCCGGTTCCCGGTTCGACGACCCGCAAGGTGTGGGTGCCGGGCGAGATCGTGCTCGGCGAGCCCAGCCACATGCTGGTTCCCGGGTACGGCACCGACACCGTCAACATCGTCCGGCTGTGGAGCGCCAAGGCCAGCGAGGCCTCCTTCGACCTGAGCCGCTTCTCCGCCGGGCAGTACGCGGAGGCCGTGCAGGAGGCGGTCCGCGCCGAGAACATCAGCAAGGTCCTCTACCCGGACGACAGCACCGAGCTGGGCCGGGAGCTGCGGCTCAAGCAGCAGTACTTCCTGGTGTCCTGTTCGCTGCGGGACATCATCCGCCGGTTCCGGCTGCGCAACGAGGGCTGGGACGAGTTCGCCGACAAGACGGTGATCCAGCTCAACGACACCCACCCGACGATCGCCATCCCCGAGCTGATGCGCCTGCTCGTGGACGAGTACGAGCTGGAGTGGGAGCGGGCCTGGGAGATCACCCGCAAGACGTTCGCCTACACCTGCCACACCCTGCTGCCGGAGGCGCTGGAGACCTGGCCGGTGCGGCTCTTCGAGAAGCTGCTGCCCCGGCATCTGGAGATCATCTACCTGATCAACATGTTCTTCCTGCGGGAGGTCGGCGCGCGGTTCCCGGGCGACCAGGAGCGGATCAAGCGGATGTCGATCATCCAGGAGGATCCGGAGCGCCGGATCCGGATGGCACACCTGGCGGTGGTCGGCACCGAGGCCGTCAACGGGGTCGCCGAGCTGCACTCGAAACTGCTGCGGG
The DNA here is from genome assembly GCF_050589265.1 of Actinoplanes sp. G11-F43. NCBI lineage: Bacteria > Bacillati > Actinomycetota > Actinomycetes > Micromonosporales > Micromonosporaceae > Actinoplanes > Actinoplanes sp. G11-F43. The sequence goes on along the minus strand of NZ_JBNZCE010000017.1, from coordinate 223,869 downwards.
AGACCGTCCTGGACGACTTCGCCGAGCTCTGGCCGGCCAAGTTCCAGAACGTCACCAACGGCATCTCCCCGCGCCGGTTCATCCGGATCGCGAACCCGCGGCTGTCCGACCTGATCACCGAGGGTCTCGGCGGCGACGGCTGGCTGCGCGACCTGGAGCAGCTGGCCGGCCTGGAGACGCTCGCCGACGACGCGTCGTTCCGGGAGCGCTGGCAGTCGATCAAGCGGGCCAACAAGGTCGACCTGGCCGTCGGTGACCCCGACTCGCTCACCGACGTGATGATCAAGCGGTTCCACGAGTACAAGCGGCAGCAGCTCAAACTGCTCCACGTGATCACGCTCTACCAGCGGATCCGGGCGAACCCGTCGGGTGACTGGGTGCCGCGCACGGTGCTGTTCGCGGGCAAGGCGGCCCCGGCCTACCACGCGGCCAAGGACATCATCCGTTTGATCGCGACGGTCGGGGCGACGATCGCGGCGGATCCGGTGGTGTCGCCGTACCTCAAGGTGGTCTTCCCCTCCAACTACAACGTCACCCTGGCGGAGCGGATCATCCCGGCCGCCGACCTGTCCGAGCAGATCTCGCTGGCCGGCAAGGAGGCGTCCGGCACCGGCAACATGAAGCTGGCCCTCAACGGCGCGATCACCATCGGCACGCTGGACGGCGCCAACATCGAGATCCGGGCCCGGGTCGGCGAGGACAACTTCTTCCTGTTCGGGCTGGACGCCTACGAGGCCGCGCGGGCCCGCGACAACGGGTACCACCCGCGCGCCTTCTACGAGCACGACGAGGAGCTGCGGGCCGCCGTCGACGCGCTCGGCTCGGGTGCCTTCGGCGACGTCGGGCACCGGGTGGCCAGTTCCCTGCTCGGCTGGGACGAGTACCTCACCCTCGCCGACTACCGCTCCTACGTCGACTGCCAGTCCGACGTGGAGAAGGCCTGGCGCGACCGGGACCGCTGGACCCGCATGTCGGTGCTGAACACCGCGTACAGCGGATTCTTCAGCTCCGACCGCACGGTCGCCGACTACGCCGCGCGCATCTGGCGGGTCGCGCCGGTCCCGGTTCCGCGCGAGGACTGACCGAACCCCTCCGCCGGTACGATCCACGGCCCCACACCGATCCACCCGTCCCGCCTCGTCCTCGCGAGGCGGGCGGTGGGCCCGGGCCGTGCCGCGACCGCCGGGCGTGAGCGCGTGGAGACGGTGGCCGCGCGGCGGTAGCGTGATGCCGTGTTCATCAGGGGGATCCGGCTCGACGCGCCGCCGACGCGGGGCCATCCGTTCTCGCTGCCCGTGGTGCGCGGCCTCGTCGAGGGTGGTGAGCTGCGGTTCCGGACCCCGGTGACGCTGTTCTCCGGCGACAACGGCAGCGGCAAGTCGACGCTGATCGAGGCGATCGCGGTGGCTGCCGGGTTCAACCCGGAGGGCGGCACGACCGCGTTCAACTTCGCCACCCGGGCCACCGAGTCGCCGCTCGGCGAGCACCTGACCCTGGTCCGCACGGCCGGGCGCAGGCCCCGGTCCGGGTTCTTCCTGCGGGCCGAGTCGTACTACAACGTCGCCTCCGAGATCGAGCGTCTCGGGGTGGTCGGCTCATACGGCGGGGTGTCCCCGCACGAACGTTCGCACGGCGAGTCCTTCCTGGATCTGGCCGCGCACCGGTTCGAGCCGGGCGGGCTCTACCTGCTCGACGAGCCGGAGGCGGCGCTGTCGGTCCGGGGCTGTCTGGCGCTGCTGGTGCGGATCGCCGATCTGGTCGCGACCGGCAGCCAGTTCCTGATCGCCACCCACTCGCCGATCCTGCTGGCCTGCCCGGACGCCACGATCCTGGAGATCGGTGAGGGCGGCGCGATCGGTGAGGTGCCCTACGATCAGGCCGACGCGGTGATGACGACCCGTGCCTTCCTGTCCGATCCGGCACGATTCCTGAAATATCTGACTTAGGCCCGGTGTGGTGGATCCCGCAGGCCTACAGGTAGGACACGGCCAGGGCGACCGCGAGGGCGCCGAGCAGGAACCGCAGCGCCCGCTCCGGGATGTGCCGTTGCAGGCGGGCGCCAAGATAGCCGCCGATCAGGCCGCCGAGGCCGCAGAGCAGCCCCAGCACCCAGTGCGGGGCGATCTCGGTGCCACCGGTGGCCAGGGCGATCAGGCCGTACGTCGCGGAACCGGCGATCGAGGTGACGAAGGTGGCGGCGAGCGCGGCCGGTGCGACGGTGGCCATCGGGATGCCGCGGCCGGCCAGGATCGGGCCGAGCAGCGAGCCGCCGCCGATGCCGTAGATCCCGCCGACGGTGCCGACCGCGAGACCCAGGGCGGCCACCGTCCGGGCGGCGAGCGGTGGCCGGATCCGGTGGTCCGGGCGGATCGCGCGCAGGCACAGCCACAGTCCGAGGGGCAGTAGCACGGCGGCCACCACCAGCCGGAACACCCGCGGGCCGGGCAGTGCGAAGACCCGCAGGAAGGCGCCGGCCACCACCCCGGGCAGGGTGCCGAGGACCAGCAGCCGGGTCAGTGCCCGGTCGAAGCCGCCCTGCCGCAGATAGCGCAGCAGCGCACCGGGCCCGGCGACCACGTTGTAGAGCAGATTGGTCGGGGTGACCGCCGGGTTGGGCACGTGCAGGACGCTGAGCTGGACCGGCAGCAGGAAGACCGCCCCGGAGACGCCGACCGGCGCGGTGACGAGGGAGATGAGCAGCCCGGCGGCGAACCCGGCCAGCCCGGTCTCCATCCCCGTCGTCACCTCTGGAACCTACCCTGCCCATCAACTGAATGGGATATGTGGCCGGTGATAGTCGCGTCTCACCAGGCGGCCGGCCCTTGCCCGGCCGCCCGAGGATCTCTACCGTCGTCCGGTCTGCCTGATATCCGAAAGGAGGTGTGCCCCGTTGCGTGACGACGCGTTCCGCGCCTACTTCGAACGGCATCACGCCTCCCTGTCCCGGATGGCCTACCTGATGACCGGCGAGCACGAGGTGGCCGACGATCTGGCCGCCGACGCGCTGACCGAGGTGTGGCGGCACTGGGACCGGGTGACCGCCGCCGACGACCCGGCCGCCTACGGGCACGGCATCGTGATGAACCTGGCCCGCAACTGGGTGCGCCGCCGCGCCCGCGAGCGGCTGCTGTCGTTCGGGACGGCCGGCCGGCGGGACACCGACGTACCCGCCGTCCTCGACGTGCGCTCCGCCCTGCGCAGGCTGCCGCACCGCAGACGCGCCTGCGTGGTCCTGCGATACGCGTTCGACCTGCCGGAACGCGAGGTCGCCGGGATCCTGGGGATATCGGTGGGCGCGGTGAAGAGCGCGACCTCCCGGGGCGCGAAACAGCTCGCCGGACTGCTGGGTGACCAGGTCCGCATCGACGGTTGGGAGGCGGCGCGATGAACGAGCGGATCCGATCCGCGCTGCGGGCCGAGGCCGCCGCGCACCAGCCGGACCGGGAGGCGATGCTCGACCGGATCACCACGGCCGCGATGCGTGACTCCGGGCAGCCGGCCACCCACCGCAGGGGTCCCCGGGCGCGGACCGCCGCCGTGGTCGCCGCGGTGGCCGTGCTCTTCGGCGGCGGTGGAGTGGGCACCTGGGCGCTGACCGGCTCGCCCGGCCGGGAGACGGCGGCGCCCGCCCCCACCACCCCGTCGCCCACCGTCACACCGAGCCCGGTGGACACCGCCCCGGTGAGCGTCGCGCCGTCGCCGTCGGCCACCCGGACCACCACCACCACCACCGCGCCGCCGCCGCCGCCGAAGTCCCCGTCGGCGTCCCCGAGCGCCGCCGCCGACCCGCTACGGGCCACCGGCACCGTCGACCCGGACGGCGCGAACATCGTCACCGTCACCACCACCCGGAAGCTGACCGCGCTGGAGGTGGTCGTCCGGGTGGCCCGCACCGACGGCCTGGCCTCCCGGGGCGGCACCAAGAGCACCCCCGGCGCCAGCGTCAGCACCACCGTCACCGAGGAGGACGGCGTCCTGCTCTACCGGTTCGTCATGTCGGCGGCCGACACCCTGGAGCCGGGCACCTACACCTTCACCGCGAAGTACACCCGCCCGCGGGCCGGCCACGATCCGGACGGCGACTCGTACCAGGTGCTCTCGAACCTGCCGAAAGCCTCCGGCGGCTTCTAGGAGTAGTGCCGCAGCCGGGGCCAGATCGTGGTCCACGGCTCGGCCGGGCGGCACACGAACACCCGCACGCCGACCTCCTCGTTCGCCACACCCGGGGTGTTGTGCAGGGTGCCCTCCGCCCGGCAGCGCCCGAGAGCCCGGTCCGGCGGGCCGCCGAGCACCGCCACCACCACACGCTTCGACTCCGGCGGCGGCCCGAACGCGTGCAGCTCGTTGTGTCCGCTGTAGACCTCGGGCAGGCCGAGCGACGGGCCGTACCGGTCCAGTGCCCCGGCCTCGCCGTAGTCGCCGGTGAGCAGCACCGCCCGCCGCCGGTCGGACGGGGACAGCCCGGCGTAGACCGCGCCGATCTGCCACACGTACTGCCGCCAGCCGACCTGGTCCACCATGGTCGCGTTCAGCCGGGCCGGCAGCGTCCCGGCCAGCTCGTCCTCCGGGATGATCGGCAGTGCGGTGACCGCGCCGAGCCCGGCGGACACCACCACCGCCGCCGCACCGGCCAGTGCCTGCCGGCCGCGCCGCCCGGTGATCCAGCGCTCCACCGGCACCGCCCCGATCGCGAAGACACCCAGGAGCAGAGCCAGCGGATGGTCCGGCTGACCGCCGGCGACCAGCACCGGGACCCGGCCGGCAGCAGCCCGGCGGCCAGGCAGACCAGCAGCAGCACCACCAGATGCTCGTTCCACAGCCCGATCCCGGCCACTACCCCGGCACCGATCCAGGCCCGCTGATCCCGCCAGAGCAGGGCCCGGACCACGAAGAAGATCACCCCGAGCCAGATCAGCAGGTCGACGGCCGCGGTGGAGGTGACGTGCGCGGCGGAGAGCGGGAAGGTGCTGAAGACCGCGGCCGCGGCGATCCACTGGGCGGCCCGGCCACCACCGGCCTCGCGGGCGATCAGCGCGGCCACGATCGCGGTCAGCCCGAGCAGCACGGCCGGGGCCACCCGGATCGCCCAGACGGTGTCGCCGAAGGTGGCGATCCCGAACCGGACCAGAATCGGGGTGAGCGGCGGCTGATCGGCGTAACCCCACCGCAGGTGCTCGGCCAGCAGCCGGAGATACAGCTCGTCGCGGTGGTAGTCATACCCGCCGGAGGTGATCAGAAGCAGTAGCGTCGCGGCGGAGGCGGTCAGGCCGACCGGCCACCACGCGACCGGACGACGGGCGGACTCCATACGCTGCGTTGCCGAGATGTCACTGAGGGCATCGACCACGAGCCCCACCGTACGGGCAACCCGCCGCCCGCCGCCAATGTCATCTCGACCAGCCCGCCCCGAGCAGACAGGTGCCGCACCCGCGGCAGGCGCCGTCCCCGTCGACGCTCCCGTCGGCCCGCAGCAGGTAGGGGCACGGTTCGCCGGTCGGCGTCGCGTACCGGCGCTCCGGCTCGGCCGGTCGGGGCTGTTCCTTAACGGTCGTGGTCATGACTCCATTGGCTCACGGGACCCCCGGCCCGGTCGTGGGCCGAAAGTCCCGGCTGTTCGGGCGGCACTCCCCGTGGATCGACGGTGACATCATGAGACCGCGAAGCGTGTCGATGAACACGGAGGAGTGGTGACCGGAACCGAGCTCTCGGAAGACCCGTCCGACGACGAGATCCAGCCCACCGAGAAGGCCCGTGCCGGAGTTCGCGGCTGGGTTCGGGACACCGGCCGGCGCACCGGCGACCGGATCCGCACCGCCGGCCCGTACGCCATCCTCGCCTTTCTGACCGCCTCGGTGGTCGCTCCGGTGGCCGGCGCCGGACTCGGCGCCCCGGACGCCTTCGCCGCCGCCCTGGATCAGGTCGGCGGCCTGGGCACCAACTATCTCGCCGACACCCTGGCCGACACGGCCCGCCGGATGCGCGACCGGGAACCCGAATCGGCCGGCTGGTCCGAGGCACAGTGGCGGGACGCCATCGCCGCCGACCTGCTGCCCCGGCTGACCGCCGCCGACGAGCGGGGCCGGGCGCTGCACGATGAGATCTCCCGGGTGCTGCGCGAGGTGGACGCGGTGTCGGTGGCGATCGCCGAAGCCGCGCTCGCCGACGACGATCTGCGGCGCACCTTCGAGGGCGCGTTCCAGGCCCTGGGCCTCGGGGTGGGCGAACTGAACTGGATGGTCGCCGAGGTCAAACAGAGCGTGGACGGGCTGAGCCAGACCATCGCCCAGCACACCATCGAACTGAACAACCGCATCGACGAGATGCGCCGGCGGCTGATCGAGCTGACCGGCGAGCAGCTCCCGGCCGGTGACGAGGTGCCCGCCGACGTGCCGGGCGGGGCCGTTCCGCCGTACCCCGGCCTGGTCAGTTTCCAGCCGGAGGACTCGGTGCGCTTCCGTGGCCGGGAACCCCAGATCCTGCACCTGCTGAGCCGGGTCGCCGAACAGGCGCTGGGCGGCCCGCCGCTGGTGGTCACCGGAGTCTCCGGCGTCGGCAAGTCGTCACTGCTGCGGGCCGGGCTGCTGCCGGCGATCACCCTGGGCACGCTGGGCGCGCGGGCCCGGGACTGGGCGTGGGTGCTGACCAGCCCCGGGGAACGCCCCCTCGCCGACCTGGTCACCCGGCTGCACCACCTGACCGGCACCGGCCCGGAACCCGCCCCCGACGGTAGCGCCGGATCGCTGATCCGCCGGATCCGGGACAGCCCGCACCTGCTCGGCGACCTGGCCGGCAAGGCGACCGCCGCCGGGCACCGGCCGCTGATCGTGATCGACCAGTTCGAGGAACTCTTCACCCAGTGCCCCGACCCGGCCGAGCGGCTCGCCTACGCCACCGCGCTGACCAGCGCGGCCCCGGCCATCGTGGTGATCGCGGTGCGCTCCGACTTCTATCCGGCCTGCATCGCCCTGCCCCCACTCGCCGGGGTGCTCGCCGCCGGTCACGTGGTGCTCGGCCCGCTGGACGCCGAGGCGGTGCGCCGGGCCATCGTGGAACCCGCCGAACAGGCCGGCCTCACCGTCGAACCGGGACTGCCCGGCCTGCTCCTGCAGGACCTGGGCGCCGACGCCCGAGACGGGTACGAGCCCGGGGCGCTGCCGCTGCTCGCCCACGCGCTGCGCGCCACCTGGGACCGGCGCGAGGGGATCCGGCTCACCGTCAAGGCGTACCAGGACACCGGTGGCATCCGGCACGCGATCGCCGACACCGCCGAGAAGATCTATCTCGATCAGACCCCGGAGGACCGGAACCGGCTCCGTGACGCCCTGCTCGCACTGGTCACCGTCACCGCCGACGGTACCGCGGTCCGCCGTCGCGGCGAACGGGCCGCCAGCGACTCCCGGGTGCTGCGCCGGCTGGTGCGGGCCCGGCTGGTCACGGTCGGCGCGGACACCGTGGAGATCAGCCACGAGGCGCTGCTGACCAGCTGGCCCCGGCTGGCCGGCTGGGTCGCCGCGGCCCGCGAGGACCTGCTGCTGCGCGAGTCGGTCACCGAGGCGGCCCGGGACTGGGATCGGTCCGGCCGCGACCCGGACCTGCTGCCCCGCGGCTCCCGGCTGGCCGCGGCCCGCGAGCGGATCCCGCCCGGCGACGGCGTACCCCCGGTGGTGGCCGACTACCTGGCCGCCGGTGGCGCCGCGGCGGCCCGGGAACAGCTGGCCCGCGATCGCACCACCGGACGTCTGCGCCGGCTGGCCGCCGGACTGGCCGCCGCGCTGCTGCTCACCGCGGGCGCCGGCCTGGTCGCGCTGGACCGGCAGCGGACCGCCGAGGCGGTCGGCCGGGACGCCCTCTCCCGTCAGTACGCCGCGGAGACGCTCGGCCTGCTCGCCATGGACGAGACGGCCGCGGTCCGCCGGGCCCTGGACGGCTGGCACGAGGCGCACACCGTGCAGGCCCGCGGCGCCCTGCTCTCCACCCGGATGGTGCGGTTCGCCGGCCGGCTCGGCACCGGGCCGGGCGGCGTCTCGGCGGCGGTCAGCGGGGACGGCACCCGGATCGCGATCGGCGACAACGTCGGCACCGTCCGGCTGTGGGACGCGGCCACCCTGACCGAGACCACCCCGCCGCTGACCTACCCCGACACCACGAGCGGGGACGAGACGGAGAAGGCCTGGATCCATTCGGTGGCGTTCTCCCCGGACGGCCGCTACCTGGCCGGTGGCGTGTTCTCCCCGGACGGTGTGCGGATCTGGGAGGTGGCCACCGGCCGGCTGCTGCACGTCCTCCCGGCCTTCGGCGCGGTCACCTGGCTGCCCGGAACCAGCACCGTGGTGGCCACCGGCCAGACCCGGGTCGAGGGGCAGATGGCGCTCGGGTTCTGGGACGCGGCGACCGGCCGCTCACTGCGGACCCTGCCGGTGGGGAGACAGGCCGGATCGGCGCTGGTGGTGAGCCCGGACGGCGCCCACGTGGCCGAACTCGGCGCGGCTGAGGACGACGGCCGGACCGTCGTCCAGGTCTGGCGGCTGCGCGACGGCCGGATGACCATGTCGGCATCCGGCCCGCAATACCTCGCCTTCGCCCCGGACGGCTCGCTGATCACCAACGAGAAGATCGCGGGCAACCGGAGCCGGCTCCGGCGGTGGGACGCGCCGACCGGCCGCCGGCTGCGCGACATCACCCCGGCCGAGGGCGCCCCGGCATCGATCGCGGCGGTCACGGCCACCGGCGACGGCATGATCCTCGGCCCCGGGCCGGAGGGCCGGGCCATCCTCTGGTCGATCGACAGCGACATCACCGCGGAGCTGCGGACCGGGCTCTCCGGCTACCTCGCCTCGGCGAGTTCGGCGAACGGCCAGGTCGTGGTGATCACCGCCCCGACCGGCCCGACGGTCGTCCACCGGCGGGTGGTGAACGCGTTCAACACCGACGGCCAGGTGTTCGACGTGCGGTTCTCGCCGGACGGTCGCCGGGTGGCCGCCGGCGGGTCGGACGGCATCGTCCGGATCTGGGACACCACCTCGTCCGAGCGGGTCCGGACGTTCCGGCCGGCCGGTTCGGTGAGCGGGCTGGCCTGGACCCCGGGCGGCCTGCTCGGCGTGACCACCCGGGCCAAGACGCTGGAACTGTGGGACGAGAACGGCGAACGGCAGGCGTCGGCGCCGCTGCCGGACTGCCCGAAGGACCTGGCGGCGACCCCGCGCGGCGATCTGCTGTTCGTGTCGACCGGCGGCTGTGTCGACGCCCCCGACATCGTCACCGCCCCCGGGCTGATCCACGTGTACGACGTGGCGGCCCGCCGGATGCGTGCCCCGATCGCCCTCGGCGACCAGGAGGGCTTCGCGATCGACGTCACCCCGGACGGGACCACCCTGTTCGCCGCGGTCACCGTCACCAGCATCGAACCCGGCGCGGCCGGACAGCAGTCGTTGCTGCGCTCCTGGCGGATCGGCGACCTGTCGGAGACCGGTGAGGCGCGCCCGCTCGGCCCGTACCAGGTCCTGGAACTGGCCGTCGCCCCGGACGGCCGGTCGATGGCGGTGACCGGCACCAACCGCCTGGTCGACATCCGCACCGGCGACGGCTCGGTCTCGCTGTGGCAGACACGGGAGCAGGGCGACAGCATCGACCGGATCGCCTGGTCCCCGGACGGCGGCACGCTGGCGGTCAGCGACCGGGCCGGCCCGCTCCGCCTCTGGGACACCGGCACCCGCCGGCTCACCGCCGAGCTGAGCGCCCATCAGGCGTCCCCGGCGGCGCTGGCCTTCGCCCCCGGCGGCCAGACTCTGGCCAGCGGCGGCCTCGACTCCCGGGTCCTGCTCTGGACCTTGGACCCGGCCGCCGCGGTCCGTCACCTGTGCACCATCGCGGTCTCGTTGAGCAGGAACGACGGTAGACCCGTCTCACCCCTGTGCGCGGGGGAGTGAGCCCCTGGCGGTTCCGCAGTTCGTAGGCTAGCCTAACCTAACTTCGAGCCCGTCCCGCGGGCCACGAACGGGCTCGGTGCGCCGGCACTCCTCGGTCTCGGCGCACCGAGCTGTCCCCGCGTGGGATCAGATCTGGCGGTTGCGGCCGGCCAGGAAGCCGGCCGCCATCTGGGGGAGCATCAGGGCGGCCATGAAGCCCAGCGGCAGGCGCCAGCCGCCGGACCAGTCGTGCAGGGCGCCGACCAGGATCGGGCCGGGGATGGCGATCAGGTAGCCGACGCTCTGCGCGAACGCCGACAGCCGGACCACCGTGGCGGGGGTCCGGCCGCGCAGCGCGATCATCGTCAGGACCAGGGGGAAAGCGGCGTTCAGCACGCCCAGCAGCACCGCCCACAGCCACGGCGCGGCGGCGGGGGAGGCCCACAGCCCGGCCCAGCCGGCGATGCCGAACAGGCCCAGGGCCAGCGCGATGCCGCTCTGCGAGCGGAGCCGGCCGGCGTACGCCGAGAGCAGGAACGACAGTGGCACGCCCAGCAGGGAGGTGACCGCGAACAGCAGGCCGGCCGTGGACGAGGACAGGCCCGCGTCGCGGTAGATCTCCGGCAGCCAGCCGATGATCACGTACGCCGAGGTGGACTGCATGCCGAAGTAGAGGGCCAGGGCCCAGGCGACCGGGTGGCGGCTCACGCGTACCGGCTGGGGGTCGTCGGTGGCCGCACCACCGGTGGCCTGGCGGTCGCGGGCCAGCAGGAACCACGGTGGGAGGGCGAGGACCGCCGCGAGGGACCAGCAGGCCAGGCCCAGCCGCCAGTCGCCGCCGAAGGCGCCGGTGATCGGGACGGTGGCGGCGGCGGCCGTGGTGGCGCCGATGTTGAGGGCCACCGAGTAGAGGCCGGTGACGGTGCCGACCCGGTCCGGGAAACGGTCCTTGACGATCGACGGCAGGAGCACGTTGACCAGGGCGATGCCGGCCATGGCCACGGCGCTGAAGAGCAGGAACAGGACCGAGCCGCCGCTGTACGGCCGGATCGTCAGCCCGGCGGTGAGCAGCAGGAGCCCGCCGAGGATGACCCGGGCGGCACCGAATCGGGCGGCCAGCCGGGGCGCGGCCAGGCCGATCGCGGCGAAACACACCACCGGCACGGAGGTGAGGAGCCCGGCGACGGTGGCACTCATCCCGAGGCCGGCCCGGATCTCGGTCAGGACCGGGCCGATGCTGGTGACCGCGAGCCGCAGGTTGACGGCGGCCAGCAGCAGCGCCGTCAACGCGAACAGGCTGTTCGAACGTGTCTTCTCCCCGATCACCACGACCATCATGGTATTGGGTGACCGGGGTTACACTCCTTACCGCCGGTCAGGCCGCCGCGGGTTGCTCCTGCTCACGCTCGACCTGCTCGTTCCACTCCCGCTTGCTGGACTGCCAGCCGTCCTCGTTCATGCCGCGGCGCCAGTAACCCGAGATCGACAGCTGGTCGAGGGTCAGGCCGCGCTCCAGCCGCAGGTGCCGGCGCAGGTCGCGGACGAATCCGGCCTCGCCGTGCACGAACGCCTGCGCCCGCCCCTCCGGGAACTCCAGCTCCCGGATCGCGGCGACCAGCAGCTCGCCGACCGGCCGGGCACCCCGGTGCAGCCAGACGATCTCGGCGTGGCCGGCGGTCTCGATCTTCTGCTCCTCGTCGGGGCCGGACACCTCGATGAACACCCGGGCGATGGCGTCCTCGGGCATCCGCTCCATCGAGGCGGCGATGGCCGGGATGGCGCTCTCGTCCCCGGCGAGCAGGTGCCAGCCGGACTCCGCGGACGGCAGGTAGGCGCCGCCGGGGCCGATGAACCGGAACCTGTCGCCGGGCCGGGCGCCGCGGGCCCACGGGCCGGCGATGCCCTCGTCGCCGTGGACCACGAAGTCCACCCACATCTCGCCGATCTCCGGCAGCCACTTGCGGACCGTGTAGGTGCGGACCACCGGCCAGACCGCCCGGGGCAGCGTCTCGCGGATCACGCCCATGTCGAAGGGCTCCGGATAGTCGACGCCGTCCTGCGGGAAGAGCACCTTGATGTAGTGGTCGGAGAACTCCCCGGCCTCGAAATCGGTCAGAGCCTCACCACCGATGACCACACGCACCATGTGTGGGGTGAGCTGCTCCACCCGGAGGACCACACCCTCGTGGGCCGGTCGCGCGGGTTTGTTCGCCATAGCTGCACCTCACTGCCGGTGGAAAGGGTAATACGGCAGGTAAGGCTACCCTTATTCCGGGGGATCTACCGCTCCGCCTCGGGATTCTTGGAATTCTGACACGACCGGGCAACATCCGCCGGTGAAACGGCGATGTGGGCAGGACCCGTCCGGGTCCTGCCCACATCATCCTCGCGGGTGGGTGTGGCGGGGTCAGCGCCAGTTGTTGCGCGGCCGGGACCGCATGAACGACGCGACCAGGAGGCCGGCCAGGACCAGCACCGCGCCACCGCCGATCCAGGCGAGGTTGTTGCTGACCAGGCTGAGCGCGCCGTCCTGGGCGGCCGGAGGCTCGGCCAGGTTGTCGGAGGTGCCCGCCGTGTCGTCGGGAGCGCCGTTACCGGGGTCGTCGGCCAGCACCGGGCCGTCGGTGTCGGTGGGCTCGGGCTCCGGCTCGTCGATCTCGGCGGCGGTGGTCGCCTTCCTGGTGGGCTTCGGCGCGGCCTGGGTGGGCTCGGCCTCCTCCGCCGACTCGGTGGACCTGGTGGTGGCCGACTTGGGCGTGCCCGTCGATGTGCCCGAGTTGCCGGTCGCCTTCTCGTCGTCGTCCTCGGAGTTCCGGGTGACGGTGGTCTTCGGCGTCGCGGTGAACTCGGTCTCGTCCGCCTTCGGCGTGATGGTCGCGGCCGGCTTGTTCGGCTTGGTCGCGGTCGGGGTGGGCGCGGTCGGGGTCACCTCACCGGTGTTGGGGTTGTTGCCCCCACCGTTGTTGTTGCCGCCACCGTTGTTGCCGCCGCCGTTGTTGTTGCCGCCGCCGTTGTTGTTGCCGCCGCCGCTGTTGTTGCCGCCACCGTTGTTGCCCCCACCGTTGTTGTTGCCGGCGGCGCGGACGGTGACACGGACGGAGTCGAGGGCGGGCGTCTGGTTGGCGCGCTCCATCATCGGGATGCGGTGCGAACCGTCACCGGCCCACGACGAGCACTGGAAGTCGCCCTCCTGCTGCAGTCCGGGCACCTGGATGACGACGGTGTCGGGGTCGGCCCCGCCACGGCTGTCTTCGGTGGCGACGAAGAACGCCGGCACCGGCTCGGGCAGAGGCGCCGAGTCGTTGCTGTCCAGGATCCGGCAGGCGGTGTGGAAGTGACCGCGGACCAGGCCGTTCTGCAGGACCGAACTCTCCACGTAGTAGCCGCCCTGGCCGGCCGCGAGGAAGCGGTCCCGGATCAGGTTGCGGGTGCTGATCCGAAGCTGGAACGCCTGGCCGACCTCGACGTTGCGTGGGGCGTCGGTGATCAGCAGGGTGGGGTTGTTGCCGGCCGCGCCGACCTCACCGAACTCGGTGGACACGCAACGCTCGCCACGCTGGAAGCCGTCGTGCGGAGCGAGATCACTGTCGATGCAGGTGTCGGTGAGGATGGTCAGGTTGTTGCCGACCACCTTGCCGGCGCCGCTCTCGGTGGCGGCCTTGGTGGAGGCGCCTGGAGTGTCCGCGGCGTTGGCGAACTGGGTGAAGCCGATGACACCGCCGAGGGCGGTGAGCACCGCGCCGGCGGCCAACAGCCGGGTACGTCGCTGACCCGAGCTTCGCATGACGGAACCTTCTTCTTCCGAATTCCCGGACCCCGGCCGTCCCGATGGGGTGGAAGGTGGACGACCGACGACCAGACGTTAGGAGGAAGCCTTACAGAAAGCAATTCCGGAACGTGAATTAGGGAGTTCTTACAGCCCACTTAAAAAAGATTTATGAGAGTGGGGCCGAACCCCCGGCATCATCCGTTCGGCTGATGCCCGGAGTTCACCAGATCTTGGAAGAAAGTCTCTGACCAGGGAGATGAGCAGGGAGCGTAGCGGATCGGACCGGTGACCGCCTAGTCGCCCTGTGCTACCCATAATCCTCGCGCCGTATAGACGTCGCGAAGTGTCCCGATACGGTCCGTCATGATGCCGTCGACGCCCATGTCGAGTAACCGATTAATTTCCCCGGGATCGTCGACGGTCCACACGTGAACGGCCAATCCGAGCCGGTGCAGGTAGCCGACGAATCGCGGGGTGAGCACGGTGATCCGGCCGTGCCGGACCGGGAGCTGGGCGGCGACCACCGACGGGTGCGGCCGGAGCCGGATCCCGGTGAACGACGCGGCGAACAGCCGGGTGGCCTCGCGCATGCCGATCGAGGTGGCGATCCGGGGGCCGCCGAGGGCCCGGACCCGGGTGAGCCGGGCGTCGTCGAACGATCCGATCAGCACCCGGTCCTCGGCGCCGGCCCGGCGTACCGCCTCGATCGCCGGGGTGACCACCGCGCCGGCCTTGACCTCGATGTTGAACCGGGTCTCCGGCCAGGTGCCGAGCACCTCGTCGAGGCGGGGCAGCACCGACTCCCCGGCGATCCGCACGGTGCGCAGGTCGGCCCAGGTCAGATCGGCGATCCGGAGGTCCTGCCCGGCGACCCGGCGCAGGTCGGGGTCGTGGATGACGACGGGCACCCCGTCGGCGCTGGCGTGCACGTCGGTCTCGATGTGCCGGTAGCCCATGGCGACGGCCCGGCCGAAGGCGGCGGCGGTGTTCTCGTCGCCGTCGGCGGCCCCACCGCGATGGGCGAAGGCCAGGGGCTGGGGCGCGTCCAGGTACGGATGATCCACCGGGGCAGTATGCCGGGGTTGTTGCACAGCCGTAAAAGACCTCACGGCCCATTGACCCGGGCCTGCCACCTGTTGATCCTGAGTGCCACGACAGCGGCGACGGCCTCGGGCGGTGGAAGGTGGCGACGGAACTGGACACGATCGAGGAGGACGTGGCGGTCCGGCGGCCGCTGCGTTCACGCGCGCTCAAGATTCGCCTGGTGACGCGGCGGTTCGGGGCCCGGCGGCGTGCCCGGCTGCGGGCGGTGCCGCGCTGGCCGAGTCGACGCTGGCCGTCCCTGCCGGTGGGCAGCCGGACGTGGGAAGAGGCCCGGACGTGAGAAAAGGCTGAGCGATGACCGGTCCCACCGTGGTGATCATCGGCGCGGGGATCGTCGGCTGCGCGCTGGCCGACGAGCTGACCGCACGGGGCTGGACCGACATCACCGTGCTGGATCGCGGCCCGCTCTTCGTCACCGGTGGCTCCACCTCGCACACTCCCGGCCTGGTCTTCCGGATCGATCCGTCCCGGACGATGACACGTCTCGCCCGGTACACCGCGGAGAAGTACGCGCGTCTCGGCTGTTACCAGGCGGTCGGCAGTCTGGAGGTGGCGACCACTCCGGAGCGGCTGGCCGAGTTGCACCGCCGGTTCGGGTTCGGCCGCTCCTGGGGCGTGGCGTCGGCGATCGTGGACCCGGCCGCCTGCGCGGCGCTCTTCCCGATGCTGGACAAGTCACTCGTACTCGGTGGATTGCATGTCCCGGAGGACGGTCTGATCCCGGCGGTCCGGGCCGCGGAGATCCAGGCCGCGAGGGCCGCGAGCCACGGCGCCCGGTTTATCGGAAATAGGCGAGTCGACAATGTCTTATCGAATAATGGCCGGGTCGCCGGTGTGGAGACCGCCGACGGCGACACCTTCCCGGCCGATCTGGTGGTCGAGTGCACCGGGTTCTGGACGGCCGGGCGGCCGCTGATCCCGACCGTCCACCAGTACGTCCGGACCACCGCGGCCGGCTCCTCGGACGCCCTGCCGATCCTGCGCCACCCGGACCGTGACCTCTATCTCCGGGCGCACGGCGACCGGCTCGGCATCGGCTCCTACCGGCACGAGCCGGGCCCGGCCGACCTCGACGACCTGCCCGGTGACGGCCATCCGGCGATGCTGCCGTTCGCTCCGGAGGCGTTCCGGCAGTCGTGGACGGCGGCCACCGAACTGCTCCCGGCGCTGCGCGGCACCGCCCTGGACGACGCCTTCAACGGGGTGCTCGCGGCGACCGCGGACGGATTCCCGGTGCTCGGCGAGGGGGACTCCGGGCCGCGGGGGCTGTGGACCGCGGCGGCGGTGCCGGTGGCGCACTCGGCCGGGGTGGCCAAGGCGCTGGCCGAGTGGATCGTGGACGGAACTCCCGGCATCGATCTGCGCGAGCTGGATGTGAACCGGTTCGTGGACGGGCAGCTGGCTCCGGCGTACATCAGGCGGAATCTGACCGCGGCGAGCGCGATCGTCCATCCGCACGCGCCGCCGGCCCTGCGTGATCTGCGGATCGGGCCGTTCCATTCCCGGCAGGCCGAGCTGGGCGCGGTGTTCGGCGAGGCCGGCGGCTGGGAGCGTCCCCTGTGGTACGCCTCCAACCCACCGCCGGACGACGCTCCCGCACGGGACGAGTGGTCGTCCCGGTTCGCTTCGCCGATCGCCGGAACCGAGGCGCGGGCGGCCCGGCGGAAGGTGGCGCTGTTCGACCTGACCGCGGGCACCCGGGTGGAGGTGCTCGGCCCGATGCCGGGGCCGCCGGTGGGTGGGCTGATCCGGGACGCCGGGTTGACCGTGGCGCGGCCGGCCGAGGACCGGATCCTGGCGGTCGGTGGGCCGCTGGACCGGGTGCTGCTGCGCCGCCAGGCTCCGTCGGGTGTCACCGTGCGTGACATCACCGGCGGTACGTGTGGGCTCGGCGTGTGGGGCCCGGTCGCCGACGAGCTGGTCGCCCGGCTGACCGGCCCGGTGTCCGGGGATGTCTGGGAGGGCCGGCTGGGCATGGTCCCGGTGGTCATGCTGCGGGTGCCGCTGGCCGGTGAGGCGGGTTGGGAGATCTACACCGAGGCCGGGTACGGCGCCCGGCTCTGGGACACGATCTGGGCGGCGGGTCCCGAGTTCGGGCTGGTGGCAGCCGGTCAGGTGGCTCTGGACGGGTTGCGTCTGGAGGCCGGTCACCGGGCCGGGCCGCCGGCCGGGGACCGGGCTGATCCGGATCGCCGGCTGGCCTGTCTGGTGCTGTCCGAGGGTGGTGGGGCGCCGACCGGGGGAGAGCCGGTGTACGCCGGCGGGTTCGCGGTGGGCTATGTGACCGAGGCGGCGTACGGGTGGACGGTCGGCGCTCCGGTCGCCTACGCATGGTTACCGTCGGCGTTGTCCGGGCCGGGCACGATGGTGGAGGTCGGCTGTTTCGACAGCCGGTTGCCGGCGACGGTGTCGGCGGAGCCGCTGGTCCGTCCGGGTGCTGCCGGTGATCGCCGCATGGTGCGGTAAATACGGATTTTCCAGCGGAAAGTGGCCCGGCTGTGCCTACGATCGGTGGACTCCCGAGCGTCGGCGCCATCCGTCCGGGGTAAATAGCGCGACTCGCTCACGCGGCTTCGCGGACTGTCTTAGCTTAGGCCAGGTCTAAGTCGGGCAAACCCGTCGAAATGGAGTCAGTCGTGCGCTCTACTCGCGCGCCCAGAACGGCCCGGACCGGGCTCTGGGCCTCCGCCCTGCTGTCGATACTGGCCGCGGTGAACCCCGGGGGAGCGTCGGCGGCCAGCGCCGAACCCCGGTACACACCGCCTCTGGCCCTGAACGGCACCGCCTCGCTGATGTGGCGGGCCGGCGACGACGAGCGTGTGATCCGGTTGACCGACGGCGGCTACAAGCAGACCGGCTCGGCCTGGAGCACCCTGCGGGTCGGCCTCTACGACGACTTCGAATCGACGTTCACCGCCCACATCCGTAACGGAAAGTCCGGCGCCGACGGCATCGCCTTCCTGATCCAGGGCGCCGGCCCGCGCGCCCTGGGCGGATGGGGCGGCGGCCTCGGCTACCGCGGCATCCGCCGCAGTGTCGCGATCGAGTTCGACACCTACCAGAACTCGCCCGACCCGAACAACAACCACCTCGCGGTCGTGCTCGGCGGCAACCCCGACAAACACGCCTCGGTGGCGAACTCCCCGATTCCGCTCCACGGAAAACCGTTCCGGGCCCGGGTCAGATACGACGCCGAACGCGAGCGGCTGACCGTCCACGTGCGTTCCACCGCCGAAGGCGCGGCCGAGAAGCTCGTGCTCAACCAGAAGGTCGACCTGGCCGACGCGACCGGTGTGGACACCGCCTGGGTCGGGTTCACCGGCGCCACCGGCGAGCTGTCCGCGCGCCAGGACGTCTACCAGTGGTCGGTCGGCGAGCCCGAGGACTGAGCGCCCCCAGCCGGCCGGGCCACCTATCCCGGCTCCTTCCCGTGCTCCGGCCCTGAACCGGGCCGGCGCTCCCTGCCCGAACGGAGACAGATATGCCCACGGTCGACCGTGTGCTTCCCGACGAGACCGACGACATGATCACCTCCCTGCGCACCACCGACATCCAGATCCCGGCCGGGCCGGCCGGGAACGATGGCGTGAACGAGCCCCGGATCAGCGTCATCGTGCCGGCGCTCAACGAGGCCCGGAATCTTCCGCACGTCTTCGCACGGCTTCCGAAGGTCGACGAGATCGTCCTGGTGGACGGCGGGTCCACCGACGACACCGTGGCCGTGGCCCGCCGGCTGCGTCCCGACATCCGCGTCGTCCGGCAGAACCGCAAGGGCAAGGGCAACGCTCTGGCCTGTGGATTCGCCGCCTCGACCGGCGACATCATCGTGATGATCGACGCCGACGGGTCGACCGACCCGATGGAGATCCCGGCCTTCGTCGAGGCGTTGCTCGACGGCGCCGACTTCGCCAAGGGCTCCCGGTTCCGGCCGAAGGGCGGCAGCGCCGACATCACCCGGCTGCGGCGGGCCGGCAACAAGTGCCTCAGCCTGCTGGTCAACGTGCTGTTCCGGACCCGGTACAGCGACCTCTGCTACGGCTACAACGCCTTCTGGGCACACTGCCTCGACGTGTTCGACCTGGACAGCACCTCCCCGGCGCCGGACAACACCGACGGCCGGCTGTGGGGCGACGGGTTCGAGATCGAGACCCTGCTCAACCTGCGCGCCGCCCGCGCCGACCTGAAGATCACCGAGGTGGCCAGCTTCGAACACAACCGGATCCACGGCGTCAGCAACCTCAACGCGCTCACCGACGGGATGCGCGTACTCCGGACGATCGCCCGGGAATGGCCCCGGCGCGCACAGGCCACCCGGGCCGTGGAGCGGGCCGCCCGATGAGGATCGGTGTCGTCTCGAACGCCTACCACCCCGACATCGGCGGGGTGGAGACCCATGTGAAGCGCCTGTGCGCCGGCCTCACCGCGGCCGGCGACGACGTCGAGGTGATCACCCAGCACCCCACCCGGTCCGTGGAGACCGTGGACGGCGTGCTGGTCCGCCGCTTCCCGCTGACCGTCCCGGCCGGCAACTACCGGCTGTCGGTGCCGCTCTGGCGCTGGCTGCGGGCGCACGCCGGCGACTACGACGTCCTGCACGCGCATAGCTATCACGCCCTCGCCGCGCTCTGCGCGGCCCTGGGCAACCGGGCCCCGCTGGTGTTCACACCGCACTACCACGGAACCGGGCACACCCGGTTCCGGGCCGCGCTGCACCCGCTCTACCGTCCGCTCGGCCGGGCCGTGATGAACCGGGCCTCCGCCGTCGTCTGCGTCACCTCGGCCGAACGCGAGCTGGTGCTCCGCGACTTCCCCGAGGTCGGCACCCGGGCCGTGGTGATCCCGAACGGCACCGACCCGCGCCCGGCGGCCCGCCGCGGTGTCACCGGCAAGACCCGCCGCATCCTCTGCGTCGGGCGGCTGGAGCAGTACAAGCGCGTCGACCGGGTGATCCGGGCGATGACCCGGCTCGGCCCGGAACACCGCCTGGACGTGATCGGCACCGGCCCGGCCGCCGAGCGCCTGCGCCAGCTCGCCGCCGGTCTCGGGCTGGCCGGCCGGGTGGTCTTCCACGGGCGGCTGGACGAGGCGGCCTTCGCGTCGTGCGTCTCCCAGGCGTCGGCGGCCGTCTCCGCCTCCGCCCACGAGGCCTTCGGCATGTCCGTCGCCGACGCCCTGGCCGCCGGCCTGCCCACCGTCGCCACCCCGATCCCGGCCCACCGCGAGGTGGCCGGGCTGGCCGGGGACAGCGCGTGGCTGCGGTTCGCCGACCCGGAGGACGAGGCCGCGCTGGCCGCCGCGCTGGCCCAGGCCACCACGGTCGGGCGGACGAATCCGGCGATCCTGCCGACCTGGGCGGACGTGGTCGGCGCGACCCGCAACATCTACGCCGCGGTGGCCCACCGCACGGCACCCGTGGGGGCCGTCAGCCGATGATTGCCGCCACGGCCAGTCCCACCGTCGGCCGGCGTGGCGGTGCCGGGACCGGGCCGGCCGGCCGTACCCGGTTCGCCGTCGCGGCCGCCGCCAGCCTCACCATCGCCGGGGCGGCCGGGGCCACCGCCCTGGTCACCGCGTACCGGCGGGCCGAATGGGGACAGGACGGAGCGTTCACCTGGTTCTGGGCGGGCATGCTGATCTTCAGCCTGCCCGCCGCCTGGTGGGCGGTCCGGCGCGGCACCAGCGCCCGGCTCCGCCTCGCCGTCCTGATCGGCTACGCCTGCTTCACCTACCTGCCGAAACTGCTGCGCAACCCGGCCGGGCCGCTCTACCACGACGAGTACGCCCACTGGGGCCAGGCCCACGACATCGTCCTGGACGGGGTGCTGTTCCAGCAGAACCCGATCGTCCGGGTGATCGGCGACTACCCGGGCCTGCACGCCACCGTCGCCTCGCTGGCCATCCTCACCGGTGTCACCGTCTGGCACGCCGCGGTGTTCGTGCTGATCGTGGCGCACGTCCTGGTCACCCTCGGGGTCGCGGTGCTGGCCGCCCAGCTCTGGCCGGACGCCCGGATCGCCGCCGCGGCCGCCGTCGTCTACAGCCTGAACAGCTCCTACCTCTACTTCGACACCCAGCTCGGCTACGAGTCGCTGGCCATCGGGGTGCTGGTGTGGGCGCTGGTCGGCGCGATGCGGGCGATCCGGGCCGGCACCCGCGGCGCCCGGCTCGGCTGGTCGGCGCTGACCCTGCTGCTCACCGTGGCGATCACCGCCACCCATCACCTGACCGCGCTGTGGCTCTCCGGCATGCTCTTCCTGATCGCCCTGGCCGGTACGGTCCTGCGGGTGCCGTCCCGGACCGCCTGGGCGCTGACCGCGATGTCGGTGCTGTCGGTGGGCTCGTGGATGGCCTCGGTGTCACCGCGTACCGGAAAGTATCTGGAACCGTATCTGGGCCGGGCCCTGGACCAGTTCGGCGGCATGGCCGGCTCCGGCGGCTCCGGCGGGCGCACCCTGTTCAACCAGTCGGTCGCGCCCTGGTGGGAGCAGTACGCCGCGTTCGCCGCCCCCGGCTGCGCGGCCCTGGCCACGGCCGGGGCGGCGGTGCTCTGGTGGCAGCGCCGGCACACCGCGGAACCGGTCACCAAGGCCGCCTCGGCCGCGATGCTGCTGCTCGGCGCCCTCTACTTTCCGGCCACCCTGCTGATCCTCACCCCGTCCGGGGCCGAGGGCGCACGGCGGTCCTGGGCGTTCAGCTACCTGGGCATCGCCCTGGTCACCGCCCCGTTGATCATCGCATTGCTGGACCGGGCGCGCCGCCCGATCAGCGGTTCCGGCGCACTTCTGCTCGCCGGATGCGGGCTGGTCATGGTCGGCAACACCGCGGCCGGGATGAACCCGTCGTACCGCTTCCCCGGGCCGCCGGTCTTCGGCTCGGACACCCGGGCCTCCACCCCCGAGGTGCTGGCCGCCGCCGAATGGCTGCGCCGGACCCACGGGCGCGGGGCCCGCCTCGTCGCCGACCGCTACTCCGGACTGATCTTCGGGTCGTACGGCGAACAGGAGCCGACCACCGGATCGGAGAGCTTCCCCGCCTACGACCTCTACATCGCGAAACCCGGCAGCCCACCACCCGAGGGCCTGATCCGGCAGCTCCGCGACTGGCGCTTCGAATACCTGGTCGTCGATCGCCGGATGTCCGAGCAGGTTCCCGAGATCAAGATCTATTTCGAGAACAACGAGCCGATCCCGCATGACGGCACACCCGGATTCACCCGGGCCCAGCTGACCAAGTTCGACACCCTGCCCTGGCTGATCAAGGTCTACGACGGCCCGCACATCGCGATCTACCGCTTCGACTTCACCAGCCTGGAGCAGCGCATCCACACGGAGGCGCGATGATTCCTCACCTGCTCGTCGCCTACGCGGCCCTCGGCGGCCTCCTCCCCGCCGCGGACCGCCCCTGGCTCGCCGTACCACTGACCCTGATCGCCCTCGCGGCGATCGGCGCGCTCTGGGTCCGCGCCCTCCCCGGACACCTCCCCGAAACCCCGATCCCCGCGGTACGCCTCGGCCTCACCGCCCTGGCCGGCCTGGTCACCCTCCCGGTGGCGGCCCTGCTGCTGCACGCGGCCGGCGTCCTGATCCGCCTGATTCCCCTGGTGGTGGTGTGCGCCGCGCTCGCCACCGTGCTGGCCGCCGTCGCGTTCCTCCGCGAACGCCGGAGTCCGCCGGCCGCCTCCACCGCGCCCTCCGGGTCCACCGGCCTCGCCGCTTCATCTGCCTCTTCCGCGCGGTCCAGGGGCCTGGTGCCTTTCGCCCGGCGAGTGTCGGCACCTTTCGCCCGGCCGGTGCCCAGTGCCCGCAGCACGCTGCCGACCTGGGGGCTGCTGCCCACCTCCGGCCAGCCCGGGACCGCCCGGCGCCGCCCGTTCGCCCCGGTCCCACCTCCGTCCGGCGCCGATTCGGTCGAAGATCAACTTCCCACCCGATCGGGGTACGCCCGGAGCACGGCGGCCGTGGCGATCCCGGTGGTGCTCGCCGTCGGGGGCGGTGCGGTAGCGGTCGACGGCTACCTGAACGGCCCCCGCCCCGCCGAACCCGGCTATCTCAGCCTGGCCCTGAACGGCTGGGCGGCCGGCATCGAACGGCCGGTCACCGTACCGGCCCGCGGCCTGACCGTGCCGGTCCAGGTGACCAGCTCGGGCCTGGGCGATGTGACCCGGCTGCTGAGCCTGCGGGTCGGCGGCCGGACGGTCGCCAGCCGGCAGATGACGGTGGCCGCCGACACCGTCCGGGACCTCTCGGTCTATCTGCCCGCCCTGCCCGGCGACGGCCTGCTGCGTGCCGTCGACATCAGTCTGGGCAGTACCAGCACCGGCTTCTACGCCCGCGGGGTCGCGGGCACCCGGTCCTCCCGCACCACTGCGGGTCTCGCGCTGGAGGCCCCCGGCACCGGTCTCGACGTTCCGGGTGCTCCGGGCGTTCCCGGCGTTCCGTTCGGAGGGCTCGGTTCCTCCTCCGGCGCTGATTCCTCCGGTCCCCATTCCTCCGGCGCCGGCTCCTTCGGCGCGCTCGCTCCGGGCGCCGGTGACCGGGGTTCCCTCGCCGGTGGGCCGTCCGGTTCCTCCTGGCCGTTCGCCCTGCGGCCCGGTCCTCGCCCCAGCGCGGCCTGGCAGGGCCCGGTGCGGCCCGGCGACGACGGTCCGATGCCCGGAACCGTCGCGACAGGTATCGCCGGCCTCGGCGGAACCCCTCTCGGTGGTAGTGGTCTCAGCGGTAGTGGCACCGGCATCAGTGGTACCGACATCGGGGACACCGGCCCCGGCGTCGGTGTGGACGTCGGTGTCGGTGTCGGAACGGCCGATCCCGCCGGGTCCCCGCTCGGGACGGCCGGTCCAGCATCCGCTTCGGCCGGTCCGGCTCCCGGCTCGGGAACCGGACCCGCGCTCACTCCCGGCCCCGGACACCCCGGCACCGCACCCGGTTCCGGCACCGGCGCCCCCGGTCCGGACTCCGGCACGTCCGGCGGTCCCGGTCCCGGTTCCGGTTCCGGTTCGGGAGGCCCGGCTGGTTCGCCCGGGGTTTCCGCGGACACCGGCGGCGATTCCACCGGTGACTCCGGCGCGGACGATGACCGCTCGGCCGGATTCGGCTTGCGGTCCGATTCGGATCATCCCTCCGGCGGTGACCGGCCGGCGGGCTCCGTCCCGGGCGACGGCCGGCCCGACGGTCCGGGGCAGCGTCCCACCGGCACCAAAGGCACCCCGCACCACCGCCCGGCGTCTCCGAACGCCCACCGGCCCACCGGCTCGAAGGGCACTCGGCCCACCGGCTCGAAGGGCACTCGGCCCACCGGCTCGAAGGGTCACCGGCCCGCCGGCGCCAAAGGCCACCGGCCCACGGGTTCCAAAGGCCACCGGCCCACGGGTTCGAAAGGGCAGCGGCCCGCCGGTGCCAAGGGACCGCGGCCCAGCGGGTCGAAGGGACATCGGCCCAGCGGGCCGGGCTGGGACCGGCATCCGGGTTCCGGCTTCCGCGACTTCCCCGACGGCGGTGGGGTCCACTACGTGTGGGACTCGGACGGTGACTTCTTCTGGTGGTCCGACGCCGGCGACTGGGCCTGCGATCACGACGTGTGGGAGCCGGTCTCATGCTGATCGGCGCGGCCCGGCGGCTGTCCCGGGACTCCCTGGCCCGCAACAGCCTGCTGATCATGGCGACGACGGTGAGCAACGGGGCGCTCGGATACCTGTACTGGATGGTGGCGGCGAGGTCGGTACCCCCGGATCGGATCGGCTTCGCGACCGCGGTGATCTCCGCGGCCACCGCGGTCAGCATGATCGCCAATCTGGGCGCCGGTCACATGTTCATCCAGCGCCTGCCCGGAAGCGACACCACCACCTGGTCGCGAATCGTCACCTCCGGCCTGCTGGCGAGCTCGGCGGCGACGGCTCTGACCGCGGCGACGGCGGCGGTGGTGGTCCCCGTGCTCTCCGGCAACTTCGCCTTCCTGACCGCTCCCGGCGGCACGATCGCCCTGGTGACGGGGGCGCTGGCGGTGACCCTGACCACCCTCCTGGACAACCTGTGGGTGGCGCACCGCTCCGGCCAGGGCATGCTGATCCGCAATCTGGCGGTGGCCCTGACCAAGATCGCCACCCTGGTCGCGGTGCTCGCCACCGGCGGCGCCGGCGCCCCGGCGGTACTGCTCTCGTTCGTACTGCCCACCCTGCTGATCAGCCTGCTCACCGTAGCGGTGGCCAGGCGCACCCTCCGTCCCCGAAAGGAGACCGGGACGGAGCCGGGGACGGCGGACGACCGGGGGTGGCTCGCCGGGCTGCGTGCCGAGCTTCCGCATCTGCGGGCCGCGCTCACCGGGCATCATCTGATCAACCTGACCCAGGCCGGACCGGCCGCGATTCTGCCGGTCCTGGTCACCGCCCGGTTGGGGCCGGACGCCAACGCGCACTTCTACCTGGCGTGGATGACCGCCTCGATGCTGTTCATGGTCTCCCCGGCGGTGGCGTCGGCGCTCTACGCGGAACGGGCCAACGCCGCCACCGTCCCGGTCTCCCGGGCCGCGGCGGTGGTGGCCGCCATGGTCGGGCTGCCGGCCCTGGTGCTGCTGGTGGCGGGGGACCGGATCCTGGCGCTGTTCAGCCCGGACTACGCCGTCGAGGGTGGTCTTCTGCTGCGGATCCTGGTGCTGGCCGCGCTGCCGGACGCGGTGGTGAACCTGGCGGTCGCGCACTGGCGGTCGGCGGGACGGTTCGGCCGGTGCCGGCGTCTCAACCTGGTGCGGGCGATCACCTGTCTGTCACTGGCCTGGCTGCTGCTGCCCGGTTCGGGGGTGACCGGCGCCGGGGTGGCCTGGCTGACCGGGCAGTTCGCCGCGGCACTCCTGGTGCCGGTGTTCACCCTGGCCGGCCGTGGTGCCGGGCGCGGGCCGAGACGGGCCGAGGACTCCGCCGGGCGTACCCCGGGAGGGGGATCTGTCGGCGGGTTGACGACGCGGGCCTCGGCCGAGCCCGGTCGCGGGTGTGGGAATGGTGATCGGCGGGGGCGCGGGGTGGGCGTACCCCCAAGGGTCGAGAAGCGGCGGCAAGCCGCCGGCGAGGCACCCACCGGGAGCAACCGATGAGGATCCTGCATCTGTCCAACCTCTACGCCCCGGTGATCGGCGGCCTGGAGCGCAGCATCGCCACCAGCGGTGAGGAGATGGTCCGGCGCGGGCACGAGATCACCGTGCTGACGTTGGCGACGCCGGCGGCGCCGCACGACGAGACGATCAACGGGGTACGCGTGATCCGCGTCCGCAGCGTCAACTCCCTGATGCCGGGGATGAACCGGGATCCGGGCAAGCCTTTTCACCCGACGACGGCCGACCCGCTGGCCACCGCCGAGATCGCCCGGGTGCTGCGGGGCGGCGACTTCGAGCTGGTGCACAGCCACGACTGGCTGATGTACAGCTATCTGCCGCTGCATCGCACCCCACTGGGCCTGCCGCACGTGCACACCGCGCACGACTTCGGGCTGACGTGCGTGCGCAAGACGTTCGCCCGGGGCGGGCGCCGGTGTGACGGCCCGAGCCTGGCGCGCTGTGTGCCGTGCGCGTCCGCCCAGTACGGCACCCCCAAGTCGGCGCTGCTGACCGCGGCCCTGCGCGCCCAGCGGCACCGGGGCATCGACTGCCTGACCGCGATCTCCCGGTCGGTGGGTGAGGCGCTGGAGTACGCCCGCCTGCCCGGCGACCTGCCGGTCCAGGTGATCTCCAGTCTGGTGCCGGACGGCCTGGACGCGCTGGCCCGGGCCACCCCCCGGCCGCAGTGGCTGCCGGAGCGTCCCTACCTGCTGTTCGTCGGCCAACTGGGCCCGCACAAGGGCATCGACGTGCTGTTCGACGCCTACGAGAAGCTGTGCGCCGACTGGCCGGGGCCGGACGATCCGCCACGGCTGGTCTGCCTGGGCACCCGCCGGGAGGACACCCCGCCGATCCCGGACGGGGTGCTGCTGCGGACCGACGTACCCCATCCACAGGTGATGTCGGCCTGGCATCACGCGGCCGCCGGAGTGGTCCCGTCGCTGCTGGAGGGCATGGGCCAGGTGGCGGTGGAGGCGATGCTGGCCGGTGCCCCGCTGATCGCCTCGGCCTCCGGCGGCCTGCTCGACGTGGTCCGCGAGGACGGCGTGCACGGCCTGCTGATTCCGCCCGGTGACGCCGGGGCCCTGCACGGCGCGCTACGCCGGGTGCTCACCGACCCGGAACTGGCGGCCCGGCTGCGGGCCGGCGGCCACCGGCGAGGGCTCGAATTCACCGCGGCCCATGTCGTACCCCAGATCGAGGAGGTCTACCGTGCCTGCATCGCCGCCGCCCACTGACCGGGCGGGACATGCCGAGGACCGGGCGCACGCGGCGTACCTGGCGGCCCCGGACCCGCGGCCCCGGATCGTGGTGGTCGGCTCCGGATGGCACTTCCTGTCCGGGATCAGCTACTACACCTGCCGGCTCAGCAACGCCCTGCGGGACCGTTACGAGGTGGGCGCGGTCCTGATGCGGCGACTGCTGCCGGCCCGGCTCTATCCCGGCCGGGAGCGGGTCGGTCACCGTCTGGCGGACCTCACCTACACCGACGGGGTACGGGTATTCGACGGCATCGACTGGTGGGCCCTCCCCAGCCTGTGGCGGGCCGTCCGGTTCCTGCGCGGATTCCGCCCCGACGCACTCGTGTTGCAGTGGTGGACCGGTGCGGTGCTGCACTCGTACCTGGTGCTGGTGTTCGCCGCCCGTCGCCTGGGGATCCGGGTGATCGTCGAGTTCCACGAGGTGCAGGACACCGGGGAGGCGCGGCACCGATGGGCGGCCCGGTACGTGCGCCGCTGCATCCGGCCGCTGCTGAACCGCACCGACGGGGTGGTGGTGCACTCGCGGTTCGACCTGGCGGCGCTGGATCAGGCGTACCGGCTGGGTGATCTGCCCTCCGAAGTGGCGTTGCACGGGCCGTTCGACCACCACCTGCCGGAACGGCCGGTGCGGGCGGCCGGGGACGACGTGTGCCGGCTGCTGTTCTTCGGGACGATCCGGCCGTACAAGGGCCTGGAGGACCTGGTCTCGGCCTTCGCCGACCTGGGCCCGCAATATCACCTGACGGTGGTGGGGGAGACCTGGGAGGGCTGGACCGAACCGGGCACGATGATCGAGGAATCGCCGGTCCGGGACCGGATCGTCTTCGTCAACCGCTACGTGTCGGACACCGAGGTCAACGAGTTCTTCGCGGAGGCCGACGTGGTGGTGCTGCCGTACCGGCGCAGCTCCGCCAGCGGCCCGCTGCACATCGCGATGAGCCACGGCCTGCCCGTCGTGGTCACCGCGGTCGGCGGCCTGGTCGAAGCCGCCGAACACTACAGCGGAACGGTGTTCGTGCCGGCCGGTGAACCGGGCGAACTCCGCGAGGGCATCGTGCGTGCCGCCGGACTGTCCGGCCGGCGGCACGCCGATCCCTCCTCCTGGGAACGCACTGTCGACGCGTACGCCCGTCTGCTCGCCCGGCTCGGGATCGCCGGTCAGGACCGCGAGGTCAGCACCACGTCGTCGAACCAGACCGAACCCTTGTTGTCACCCGACTTGAGATGAAGCTGGACACCGGTCGCCCCGGCCGGGGCGACCGCGTCCACGGTCAGCAGCGTCCAGTCGCTGGCACCCTTGGCCACCTGCTTCGAACTGTTCTGGCCCAGCCACTTGCCGTTGGTGTCGAACCAGCTCAGCGCCATCTCGTTGGAGCCGGTCACACCGGTCCCGCGAGCCCACACCTCGGCATGCCAGGCCTGGCCCTCGGCCACCGGGGCGATCGGGGCGGTCCGGATCGACGGCAGGTTCGAGCCGTCCCGGCCCGTCTGCGAGAACCGGGCCGAGAACTCACCGGTCCGGGCCGCGTCCCGGGCCCGCACCGCGACCCCCGCGACCCCCTCGTCGGTCAGGTACGGCCGCCACGGCGACGCGTCCGCACCCGCCTCGAAACCGAGATCCAGCAGGTCACCGGTGAGCGCCCCACCGGTCCACGCGGTGCGCACCACACGAGCCGCGAACTTGGGCGTGCCGTCCGCCCGGTACAGGCCGAACTTGTACTGCGCCGGCACCTTCGACACCTGCGAGTTCGACGGGATCGCCCCGTCCGCGAAGTCGTACAGCGTCCACGGCGCCACCGAACCCACCCCGGCCACCCGCGCGGCCTGGAACACCCGGGCCAGGTACGCGCCCTGCTCACCCTCACTGCCGGCGGCCGCCGTGCTCAAGCCGGTCTCCCCGATCACGATCGGGTCCGGCGCCACCGCCGCCTGCGCCTTGCGGATCTCGGCGAGCGCCCGCTCCGAGTTCCCGTAGAAGTGGAAGTCGTAGTAGTCCAGCGGGGTGTCCACCAGTGAGGCCTTGATCCGGGCCAGACCGGACGCGCCGCTCTGCCCGTCCACCGACAGGGTCAACGGCATCTGCGGTACGGCGGCACGCACCGCCGGAATCAGCTGCCGCACCCACTCCACCGCCGCCGGATCAGTCGACACGAACTCGTTCTTCAACTCCACCGACAGGATCCGCTGGTCGTCGGCGTACGGCGTCAGCACCGCCTTCGCCCAGGCGGCACTGCCGGCCGCGTCCGAGTAGGCGGCCCACCAGTCGAACAGGGTCAGCTTGACCGTCAGGTTGTGCGAGTCGGCGATGCTGATGAACTTGCGCAGCCGCTCGGCGAACTCCGGCTTCGGCTTCGGGTAGCCGAACGCCTGCGGGAAGACGATCACCCGGACGTTGTCGGCGCCCAGCTCGGCCGCCTTCGCCATGTCCTGGTCGATCCGGGCCGCGTCGAAACCGGTCCACATCGCCGACCAGCCCGCGTTCGACGGGTAGTAGTTGATGGTCTTGGCGGCCTGAACCCGGGCCAGGCGCGACTGCAGCAGAGCCGTCTCGCTCTGCACCGTGACAGACCGGGTGCCGGTGGCCGCGGCCATCGACTGGAACGCCGGTACCGCGACGGCGAGCAGGAGCGATGACGCCAGGATCGCCGCGCTGGTGCGAGCAGAGGTCACAGAGGTCGCCCTTCACTTTCTGGTCAGGTGGTGACCCCTCCATTCGGTTGATCCGACGCCGCCGTCAGTGCCGACCCGATGCAGTGCGGTTGCTTCCCGGTCTCCGACGGCCGGCTCTGCTCCCTCCGGGGCGCTCCGCCGCCCGGTTCCCGCCTCTTCCGCCGCCCGGTTCCTGCTTCCTTCGCCGCCCGGTTTCTGCTTCTCCCGCCGCCCGGTTTCTGCCTTCCTGGCCGCCCGCTCCCCGCTTTCCTCGCCGCCCGCTCCGGCCTTCCTCGCCGCTCGCTTCCTTCTTTCGCCGCTCGCTCCTTCTTTCGCCGCTCGCTCAGCCCGGGTAGTGGCGTGGCGTGAAGACCGTCGTGGTGCCGTCGCCCCTCGTCACCGCCCGGGTCTGCGACGACCCGACGATCAGCAGGCAGCGCATGTCGACGGTCTCCGGGTCCAGCGCGCCCAGCGTGGTGATCCGGACCGTCTCGGTGGGCCCGCCGACATCCCGGCCGACCACCACCGGTGTGCCCGCCGCACGGTGCGCGCGCAACAGCTCCAGCGCCCGGACCAGCTGCTCACGGCGGCTCTTCGACGCCGGGTTGTAGAGGGCGATCACCAGGTCGGCGCCGGCCGCCGCCACCAGCCGGGACTCGATCACCGACCACGGTTTGAGCCGGTCGGACAGCGACAGGACACAGAAGTCGTGCCCGAGCGGCGCCCCGGCCCGGCTGGCCACCGCCTGCGCGGCGGTCAGCCCCGGAATGATCCGGACCGGCACGTCCCGCCACTGCGGATCGTCGGCCACCTCCAGCACGGCGGCCGCCATCGCGAACACCCCCGGATCCCCGGAGGAGACCACCGCCACCCGGCGCCCCCGCTTCGCCAGGTCCAGCGCGAACGCGGCCCGCTCCGCCTCCACCCGGTTGTCCGACGAGTGCCGGCGCTGCCGCGGGTTCGGCGGAACCCGGTCCACATAGGGCCCGTAACCCACCAGGTCGTCAGCGTCGGCCAGCGCCTCCTGCGCCTCCGGGGTCAGCCAGTGCCGGGCACCCGGCCCCAGCCCGACCACGGTCACCCCGCCGGCGGCCCGCTCCTCGGCCCCGCCCAACCCACCGGCGGCCCGCCCCTCGGCCCCGCCCGTCCCAGCACCCGCGTCCTCCAGGCTGACCGTTCCACCGTCGGCCCCGCCCGGCGCCACCACCGTCCCGAAGCCGGCATCCTGCCGCGGGATTCCCGCGGCGTCCTCCGGTGCCGTCCGCGTGGTGCCCCCCGGTGCCGTCCCCGTGGTGACCGTCCGCATGGTGACCCCTGCTGCCGTCCCCGTGGTGACCTTCGGGGCGGTCCCCGTCGTCACCTCCGGTGCGGTCCCCTCGGCGTCCTCCCGCGCCTTGCCGAACGCGGTCGCCGCCGGGCTCGGCAGCAGGGCCAGCGAGAAGTACGGAACCGTGGCCGGATCCACCTCCCGCAGCGGCATCGACCGTTCCCGCCCGGTGGTGGCCCGCTCGACATACCAGGCGGCGTCCAGCCGCCCGGCCTGCTCCAGAGCGTCCCGGACCCCCTCGAAAGTACGGCCCAGCTTCATCACCGCCGCCGAATCGGTGCCCGCCAGACGGGCCGCCAGATCCTTCGGGTCCAGGGTGCCCGGCAGCACGGTGAGCACCTCGTCCCGCTCCATCAGCGGCCGCCCGAGAACCGCCGAGGCGGCACTCACCGAGGTCACCCCCGGCACGACGGTCGCCTCATAGCGCCCGGCCAGCCGCTTGTGCATGTGCATGTAGGAGCCGTAGAAGAACGGATCCCCCTCGGCCAGCACCACCACGTCCCGGCCGGCGTCCAGATGCGCGGCGAGCCGGGCAGCGGACTCGGCGTAGAACTCGTCGATCGCCCCCTGATAACCACCCGGGTGATCGGTGGTCTCGGTGGTGACCGGATAGATCAGGGCCTCCTCGATCTGCCCCGCACGCAGATAACCGGCCGCGATGGCCCGCGCGTTGCTGCGCCCGTGCCGGGCCGCGTGGTAGGCGATCACGTCGGCCGACCCGATCAGCCGTGCCGCCTTGACGGTCACCAGCTCCGGATCCCCCGGACCCAGCCCGACCCCGTACAGACGCCCGGCCTTACGCGTTTCTGTCATGCTCTTCCGCTCTATCCCACTGCTCTGTCCCGCCGCCGCTTCCACGGCCTGATCCCTTCACCCGGCCCGCGCCGCCCACTGCCATGCCGTGTCGCGCCGTCCCGTGTCGCGCCGCCCATCGCCCGGCTCGCGGCGCCCACTGACACGTCACGTCGCGGTGCCCGGACGGCCGGACCGGTCGTCATCGTCCTCGCCGGCGCCGTCCGGTCGTGGTCACTCCGCTTCGGAGGCGAGGGCGTTCACCGCGGCCGCGGTGATGGCGCTGCCGCCCCGGCGTCCGCGCACGATCAGATACTCCAGATCCGACTCGGCCAGCGCCTCCTTCGACTCGGCCGCACCGATGAACCCGACCGGGACACCGATCACCGCGGCCGGCCGGGGCGCGCCCGCCTCGACCATCTCCAGCAGCCGGAACAGTGCGGTGGGCGCGTTGCCGATCGCCACCACCGCGCCGCCGAGCCGGTCACCCCACAGGTCCAGGGCGGCTGCGCTCCGGGTGTTCCCGATCCGCGTCGCGAGCCCCGGAACCGCCGGATCCCGCAGCGTGCAGATCACCTCGTTGGCGGCCGGCAGCCGGGTCCGGGTCACCCCGGACGCCACCATCTCCGCGTCGCACAGGATCGGGGCGCCACCGAGCAGCGCCTTCCTGGCCGAGCTGACCACACCCGGACTGAACCGGACATCCTCCACCAGATCCACCATCCCGCAGGCGTGGATCATCCGAACCACCACCCGCGACACGTCCTCCGGCAGCCCCGACAGGTCCGCCTCGGCCCGGATGGTGGCGAACGACCGCCGGTAGATCTCCGCGCCGTCGCGCACGTACTCCATCTCTCAGGCCCTCCTAGCCACAGCCACCACGTCGGCCAGCCCCCAAGCCCGGGCGCCGGCCGTGACCGGTGCGGCTCCGCCGATCCGGGGCGATCCCGCCGCCGGAGTCGATGGCCCGACCAGTCCGCTTTCCCCGCCCACTCCGCGACCCTCGCCGCTCAGGTCCTCGTGCCCCCGGCCCGGCCCGCCGGTCTGGCCCGGCCCGTTGGGTGAGCCCGAACAATCGGAGGGAACAGAATCATCCTCCTGGTCCCTTTCGGTCACTCGGTGCGGCCCGGCTGGCTCGCGATGCCAGGTGGCGCGGTGACCACCGTCCGGGAGACGGGTGATCCGGTAGCCGTCCGGTGTGGCCTCGGCCAGGACATGCCGGCCGGCGGGACTGCCGCACGCACGGGCGCACCCGGCCCAGTGAACCGGCAGCCCGTCCACGAACCGAGCCGCCTCGGTGGCGTCCGCGCGCACGTCGGCGAGCGATCTGGCGCAACCGGGCCGCCCGGCGCACGCGGTCACTCCGGACCATGCCGAGCCGGGACTCACCGCGAGGCCGGCCGCGGCCAGGCGATCCGCCCACAACCGCACCGCCTCCGGCGGCAGACCGGTCACCACCACCCCACGCCAGGGCGTCACGACCAGGTCGGCGGCCTCCTCCAAAACCCGCAGCGGTACGCCGGACAACCGCCCCAACGGCACCAGCGCGGCGACCGCGACCAGCCCGTCCTCCTGACGAACCGCCCCGATCAGGTCACCCGGGTCGGCGGTGTCGACCGGAACCGCCACCTCCACCGGCACGGTCACCAGGCCCAGCTCGGCCACCACCCGCGCCGAGACCCGGGCCGGCCCGTCGCTCAGCTCCCGCAACCGCCACGCCGCCGCCCCGTCACCCCGCTGCTCGTCCCGCTCGGCCAGGAACGCGTGCGCCGCCGCGATCAGCACCCGCACCACCAGCCCGGACGCCACCCGCACCCCGGTGTCGTGCCCCCCGAACCGGATCGCGAACAGCTCACCGCCCGAACCCTCCACCGGATCCGCGGCGGACTCACCGCCCGAACCCCCCACCGGATCCGCGGCGGAAGGAGCCGCGATGGGAGTGGTCGTGGTGGGAGGGACCGCGTCGCGTGGGTGCGAGGCGTGGGGGGCCGCGACGAGTGGGACCGCGGCGACGTCGGCGGAGAGTGGGACCTGGCCGACGGCGAACAGGAACTTGCCCGGCAGTGACGGCAGGAGTGGATCGTCGAGGATCGCCCGGTCGAGCTCGGCCACCAGCGCGCGCACCGAAGCGGAGGGCAGGGGCGGGGCGGCGATGTTACGTACATTGTCGTGGGTTGTGGACGGCAGCAGCCCGGCCGACCGCAAGCGGGCCGCCAAGGTCGTCGCGTCGCCCGGGTCCAGGCCTCTGAGCTGGAGGTTGGCGCGGGAGGTCAGCTCCAGCGCGCCGTCCCCGAACTCCTCGGCCAGCTCGCGCAACGACCGCAGCTGAGCCCCGGACAGCATCCCGCCGGGCAGCCGCACCCGGGCCAGCATGCCGTCGGCCGCGGCATGCAGCCGGAGCGCGCCGGGGCAGGCGTCGGTCTCGGAGGTTCGACGGGGAGCCATGGCCCGGATACTACGGCCGCCCTCCGACACCTTTTCACCTTCGCCCGCCCTCGGGTCGGGAGCGTCACAGCACCGGGTTCGCCTTGACGCGGGACACCGGGTTCGCGGAAGGTTAAAGGCCTAACGAGCGGCGACGCCGCGGAGGAAGCCGGTGTGAGTCCGGCGCGGTCCCGCCACTGTCACCAGGGGTTTTCCCCCTGGGAGCCAGGAACTCCGGTCGCCACGATCCGTCTACCCGGGGCGCGGACCCCGAGGGGGAGCGCGCGCATGTTCCTGCTGCTGTCGACATCCGACACCGACCTGCTCAGTGCCCGGGCCAGCGGTTCCCCGTGGCGCCTGGCCAACCCGGCGCGCACCGGCGTCGCCGACCTGCCCGCCCTGCTCGACGGGGTTGACCTGGTCGTGGTGCGCATCCTCGGCGGGCGCCGGGCCTGGGAGGAGGGCCTGGACACGCTGCTCGCGGGCAGCGTGCCGGTGGTGGTCCTGGGCGGCGAGCAGGCACCCGACGCCGATCTGATGAAACTGTCCACGGTGCCCGCCGGGGTGGCCGCGGAGGCGCACGTCTATCTGGCGCAGGGCGGCTCGGACAACCTGGCGTCGCTGCACGACTTCCTCTCCGACACGGTGCTGCTGACCGGCAACGGGTTCGCGCCCGCCGTCGCCGCCCCGGAGTGGGGTCCGCTGCCCCGCGAGGCGGATGCCGCCGCCGGCCCGGTCACCGTCGCGGTGCTGTACTACCGGGCCCACCACATGGCCGGCAACACCGCCTTCGTCGAGGCGCTCAGCCGGGCGATCGAGGCGAAGGGCGCGCGGGCCCTGCCGATCTACACAGCGTCGCTGCGGACCGCGCCGCCCGAGCTGCTGGCCGAGCTGCGCAAGTCGGACGCCCTGGTGGTGACGGTGCTGGCGGCCGGTGGCACCAAGCCGGCCACGGTGGGCGCGGGCGGCGACGACGAGGCGTGGGACGTGGGTGTCCTCGCCGACCTGGACGTGCCGATCCTCCAGGGGCTGTGCCTGACCAGCTCACGGGCCGCCTGGGAGGCCAGCGACGACGGCCTGAGCCCGCTGGACGCGGCGACGCAGGTGGCGATCCCGGAGTTCGACGGGCGGATCATCACGGTGCCGTTCTCGTTCAAGGAGATCGACGAGGACGGGCTGTCGGTCTATGTGGCCGACCCGGAGCGGGCCGCCCGGGTGGCCGGGATCGCGGTGGCGCACGCCCGGCTGCGGCACGTGCCACCCGCCGAGCGGAAGATCGCGCTGATGCTGTCGGCCTATCCGACGAAGCACTCGCGGATCGGCAACGCGGTCGGCCTGGACACCCCGGCGTCGACGGTCGCGCTGCTAGCCGCGCTGGCCGACGAGGGCTACCGGATCGGCGACTTCGGCTCGTACGACGGTGACGGTCTGATCCACACCCTGATCGCGGCCGGCGGGCAGGACCCGGACTGGCTGACCGAGGAGCAGCTGGCCGGCAACCCGGTGCGGATCTCCGGCGAGCGTTACGAGGCGTGGTTCGCGACCCTGCCGGAGGACTTCCGGGAGAGCGTCCAGCAGCACTGGGGCCCGCCGCCCGGCGAGCTGTACACCGATCGCGGCGACATCGTGCTGGCCGCCCTCCGCGACGAGAACGTCGTGGTGATGGTGCAGCCGCCGCGCGGGTTCGGGGCCAACCCGGTCGCCATCTACCACGACCCCGACCTGCCGCCGAGCCACCACTACCTGGCCGCCTACCGCTGGCTGGCGGACGAGTTCGGCGCACACGCGGTGGTGCACGTCGGCAAGCACGGCAACCTGGAGTGGCTGCCCGGGAAGAACGTCGGCATGTCCGCTTCGGACGGCACCGACGCCGCGCTCGGCGACCTGCCGCTGATCTACCCGTTCCTGGTCAACGACCCGGGCGAGGGCACCCAGGCCAAGCGCCGGGCGCACGCCACGCTCGTCGACCACCTGATCCCGCCGATGGCGCGGGCCGAGTCCTACGGCGACATCGCCCGGCTGGAGCAGCTGCTCGACGAGCACGCCAACATCGCGGCCCTCGACCCGGCCAAGCTGCCGGCCATCCGGGCCCAGATCTGGACCCTGATCCAGGCCGCCAAGATGGACCACGACCTCGGTCAGGCCAACCGGCCGGACGACGAGGAGTTCGACGACTTCATCATGCACATCGACGGATGGCTGTGTGAGGTCAAGGACGTGCAGATCCGCGACGGCCTGCACGTGCTCGGCGCGGCCCCGGCCGGTGAGGCCCGGATCAACCTGGTGCTGGCGATGCTGCGAGCCCGTCAGATGTGGGCCGGCAAGGTGGCCGCGCTGCCGGGTCTGCGCGAGGCGCTGGGCCTGCCCGAGGACGCCTCGACCGCCGAGACCGACGCCGTCGAGGAGCAGGCCCGGGCCCTGGTCACCGCGATGGAGGAGCGGGACTGGGCGGTCGACGGGATCGCCGGGCTGTCCGACGACGAGGACGTCGTCCGGGTGCTGGAGTTCGCGGCCACCGAGGTGGTGCCGCGGCTGGCCCGGACCACCGACGAGCTGACCCACGTGCTGCACGCTCTGAACGGCGGCTATGTGCCGGCCGGGCCCAGCGGCTCCCCGCTGCGCGGCCTGATCAACGTGCTGCCGACCGGCCGCAACTTCTACTCGGTAGACCCGAAGGCCATTCCGAGCCAGCTCGCCTGGGAGACCGGGCAGGCGATGGCCGAGTCGCTGCTCAACCGGTACCGGACCGACTACGGCGACTGGCCCCGCTCGGTCGGCCTGTCCGCCTGGGGCACCAGCGCGATGCGCACCGCCGGCGACGACATCGCCGAGATCCTGGCGCTGATCGGGGTCCGGCCGATCTGGGACCCGGCGTCCCGGCGGGTCACCGGCCTGGAGCCGATCACCGCGGAGGAACTGGGCCGGCCGCGCGTCGACGTGACGGTCCGGATCTCCGGCTTCTTCCGGGACGCGTTCCCGCACGTGGTGGCACTGCTCGACGACGCGTTCCAGATGATCGCCGCGCTCGACGAGCCGGACAACTACGTGCGCGAGCACGCGCTGCGCGACCAGGACGAGCACGGCGACTGGCGGCGCGCTACCACCCGGATCTTCGGTTCCCGGCCTGGAGCGTACGGTGCGGGGATCCTGCCGTTGATCGACAGCCGGAACTGGCGGGACGACGCCGACCTCGCCGAGGTGTACGCGGTGTGGGGTGGCTTCGCCTACGGCCGCGGCCTGGACGGGGTGCCGGCCCGCCCCGACATGGAGAACGCGTACCGGCGCATCGACGTCGCCGCGAAGAACATCGACACCCGCGAGCACGACATCGCCGACTCCGACGACTACTTCCAGTACCACGGCGGCATGATCGCCACGGTGCGGGCGCTGTCCGGCAAGGCTCCGGCGGCGTACATCGGCGACTCCACCAACCCGGACCAGGCACGAACCCGCAGCCTGACCGAGGAGACCGCGCGCATCTTCCGGGCCCGGGTGGTGAACCCACGGTGGATCGCCGCGATGCGGCGGCACGGCTACAAGGGCGCCTTCGAACTGGCCGCGACGGTCGACTACCTGTTCGGGTACGACGCGACCGCCGGCGTGGTCACCGACTGGATGTACGAGCAGCTCGCCGCCAGTTACGTGCTCGACCCGGACAACCAGAAGTTCATGCGCCAGTCCAACCCGTGGGCCCTGCACGGCATCACCGAGCGCCTGCTGGAGGCCGCCGACCGCAACCTGTGGGAGGCGCCGGAGCCGGAGACGCTCGCCGCGCTCCAGCAGCTCTACCTGGAGACCGAGGGTGATCTGGAGGACGGCCAGTCCTGATGGCAGGCTGGGCGGATGTTCGTCAGACGTGAGCTGCCCAGCGACATCGACGCGATCCGGGCGGTGACGGCCGCGGCCTTCACCGCCCCGGTTTCCGGAGCCGTCTCGGAGCCTGGAGCAGCTCCGGAGCCCGAAGCCACCTCGGGTCCCGAAGTCGCGCCGGGTCCCGAAGTCGCGTCGGGTTCTGTAGCCGCGCCGGGTCCCGAAGTCGCGTCGGGTTCTGTAGCCGCGCTGGGTTCTGAAGTCGTGCCGGGTTCTGAAGTCGTGCCGGTGCCGGTCGAGGTTGGGCTGGTGGACCGGCTGCGGGCGGACGATGGCTGGATTCCGGCCCTCTCCCTGGTCGCCGTCGCCGATTGCGAGACGGCTGCTGATTTCGAGACGGCTGCCGATTTCGAGACGGCTGCCGAGAGCGGTACGGCCGCCGAGAGCGGGATGGTTGACGGTGGCGGGACGGCCGGCGCGGGTGCGGTGGTCGGCCACGTCGTCTGCA
The DNA here is from genome assembly GCF_050589265.1 of Actinoplanes sp. G11-F43. Taxonomy (NCBI): domain Bacteria; kingdom Bacillati; phylum Actinomycetota; class Actinomycetes; order Micromonosporales; family Micromonosporaceae; genus Actinoplanes; species Actinoplanes sp. G11-F43. Next base: position 185,237 of record NZ_JBNZCE010000017.1, on the reverse strand, counting down.
GCCGTGGGCGGGTCGGTGCGGTGCCCGCGCTCGGGCTGGGGCCGCTCAGCGTGCACCCGGATCATCAGCGCCGTGGTGTCGGCAAGGCGCTGATGCACGCGGTGCTCGGTGCGGCCGACGCGCTGAACGAGCCGATGGTGGTGCTGCTGGGTGATCCGGCGTACTACTCGCGGTTCGGGTTCCGGCTCGCCGCCGAGCACGGGATCGAGCCGCCGGTCGCCGATTGGGCGCCGTATTTCCAGGTCCGCACGCTGACCGCCTACGACCCGGAGATCCGCGGCACATTCGCCTACGCGGAGCCCTTCAACGACCTGTGACGATCAACAGGCGCTCAGGCGCCCAGACGCCGCGCCCAGGGCGAGCGGGTTTGGCCAGAGGGCGAGCCGGGGTGGCCAAAGGGCGAGCGGTGTGGCCAGGCGGGTGTGGCCAAAAGGGCGAGCCGGGGTGGCCAGGCGGATGTGGCCAGAGGGCGAGCCGGGGTGGCCAGGCGGGTGTGGCCAGAGGGCGAGCCGGGGTGGCCAGGGCGAGCGGGGCGGGCGATGCGACAGGCAGCGGGCAGGATGGACGGGCCGGTCGCGGCGGGCGCAGCGAGCGCGGCGACAGGGTGAACGGATCAGCAGGGGCGGATCAGCAGGGGCGGATCAGCAGGGGCGGATCAGTCGGTGCGGCGGCGGAGCAGATAGGTGTCCATGATCCAGCCGTGCCGTTCGCGGGCCTCGGTCCGGGTCTTCACGATCTCGTCGCCGACCTCGGACACCGGGCCGGCGGCGAGCAGCTCATCGGGCGTACCCACATAGGCGCCCCAATAGATCTCGGCCTCCGGGTGCTTCGTGAACGCCTGCTGCGCGTCGAGCATCACGACCACGTCGTCCGCCCCGTCCGGCCAGCCCTCGGCGAGTCGCCGGCCGGTGGTGATCTGGACCGGCTGCCCGACCCGGTTCAGGCCGATCCGGTGTTTGGCGGCGAGGGCGGACACGCTGCTGATGCCGGGGATCACCTCGAACTCGAACTCGATCGCTCCCCGCGCCAGGATCTCCTCCAGGATCGCGATGGTCGAGTCGTACAGCGACGGATCGCCCCACACCAGGATCGAGCCGGTCTGGTCGTCCTTCAGATTCTCGGTGATCAGCTCTTCGAGGACGAGGGAGCGCCGGTGCCGCCAGTCGGCGACGGTGCCGGTGTAGTCGGCCGGGTTGCGGTCCCGGTCCGGGTCCCGGCCCTCGATGATCCGTTTGTGCGGGTGCGAGTAGGCCCTGATGATCCGTTCCCGCAGGTCGATCAGGCTCTGCTTGGTCTCACCCTTGTCGAGCAGGAAGAACACGTTGGTCCGGCCGATCGCCTTGGCCGCCTGCAGGGTCAGGTGGTCCGGGTCGCCCGCGCCGATGCCGATCACACATATCTTCCGCACGGCTGAAAGTCTGCCCTACCGGCGGTGGTGGTTCGCCGCCAGGCCGGAGCGGTGGGCGATGGCGACGAGTTGCGCCCGGCTGGCGGCATCCAGTTTCCCGAGGATCCGATGGACGTACGTCCGTACGGTCTCCGGGCTCAGTGACAGTGCCCGTCCGACGGCCGTGTTGTCGTCGCCGTCCGCGAGGGCCGCCAGGACCTGGAGTTCCCGGGCGGTGAGCCGGGCCAGCCGGGGGTCGGTGACCGGCTGTGGGGTGGCCGCCGCGTGGCCCATCACCTGCCGGGTGACGCCGGGGGAGAGGACGGGTTCGCCGCGGGCGGCGGCTCGGACGGCGGCCCGCAACGGTTCCGGCGCGGTGTCCTTGAGCAGGTAGCCGTCGGCGCCGGCGCGCATCGCCCCGAGCACTTCGTCGTCGGTGTCGAAGGTGGTGAGCATGAGGACGGCCACGTCCCGGCAGCCGGGGTCGGCCCGGATGGCCCGGGTGGCGGCGATGCCGTCGGTGCCGGGCATCCGGATGTCCATCAGGACGACGTCGGGCCGGATCCGGCGGACCAGGGCCGCGGCGGACGCGCCGTCGGATGCTTCTCCGGCGACTTCGATCCCGTCGCCGTCGCCGGTGAGCAGCGCGGTGATCCCGGCCCGGACCAGCGCCTGGTCGTCGGCGAGGACCACCCGGATCGCGCTCATCGCCGCGGCCCCGACTCGATGTGGTCACTTCCGGCGCGATCCGCACCGGAGGTGACCACACGGGTTCGGGGTGTGCCCGGCCCGGACCGGCCGGACGGCAGGGTCGCGCTCACCCGCCAGCCGGGACCGTTCGGCCCGGCCTCGAATCGGCCGCCGAGCGCGGCGGCCCGCTCCCGCAAACCGGCCAGGCCGGCGCCCGCCGATGAGGAGGTGGTGGCGGAGTTCGGGGTGCCGTCGTCGTCTACCAGGACCAGCAGTTCGTCGCCGGATTCGCGCACCGTGATGTCGACGCGGGTGCCGTTGGAGTGCCGGAGCACGTTGGTCACCGCCTCCCGGACCAGTGCGTAGGCGGCCGGCTCCAGTTCGGCCCCGAGGTCGGCCCGGACCTGGAACCCGGCCGCCCGCACGGTTTTCAGCAGCGCTTCGACGTCACCGGGGGAGGGCGGGGGCAGGGCGCGGAGGCCGCGTACCGTCGCCCGCAGTTCCTCCAGTGCGGTGGACAGCGCCCGGGTCACGTGCCCGAGCGCGTCGACGGTGGCCTCCGGCCGGCGGGTGGCCTCCTGCCGGGCCACGTTGGCCTGGATCGCGGCGACGGTCAGTGCGTGCCCGATGGAGTCGTGCAGTTCGCGGGAGAGTTCCCGGTTGTGTTCGTGCACTCGCCGTTCGGCTTCCCAGTCGATCTGCCGCGCGGTGAGGGCCGCGATCCGTCGCCGGGCCAGGACGAGTTCGCCGAGTGCGATGGCCGCGCCCATCAGCGCGAGGTGTGCGGTGCCGTCGTAGAGGACCACGTACCCGAAATCCTGTCCTTCCCGCAGCCGGAAGCCGACCGAGACGCCGAGGGCGATCAGTGCCCCGGCGATCGCGGCCCGGCGGTGCCCGGTCTCGGCGGCCGAGTAGAGGGCGGCCGCGACGGGCACGGCCACGCCGATCGGCGGGAGGCCGCCGGCATACCAGGTGAACAGCCCGAGCACGGTGAGCACCAGCACGGTCCGGGGCCATCGCCGGCGGCCGAGCATCAGGGCGCCGAGCGCGACGGCCCCGAGGTAGGCGCGGGGCCCGCCCTGGGTGCCCAGTTCGGCGGAGGCGATCAGCGCCAGCACCGTGGCGACGCTGGCCGCGACCGCGATGTCCACCAGCCGTTCCGTCACCCTCTCACCGTAGGCGGGCTTGTCGGGGTGCGGGTACGCCGGAAAGCGACATCTGCCGCCGCCGCTCGCCGGATTCGGTGGGGCGGACGGATTCGTAGCGTCGGGGCATGAAGACGACACTGTGGTTGCCGCTCGGTCTGGGCCTGCTGGCCGCACCCCGGGCCGTCCTGCACGATCTGGCCCTGATCGAGCCGCGGACCGGCGTGAACGCGGCCCTGGTGGCGGTGCCTCTGATCGTCTGGATCGTGGTGGCGGTGCGTTCCGGCGCCGGCCCGTTCGGTCTGCTGCTGCGGGCCGGCCTGGTCTACGGCATCCTGCTCGCGGTGATCCACAACCTGTTGTGGGACGGCGGGGCGGTGCTGGGCGGCAACCTGGCCGGGCGGTTCCCGGCGGTGGCCGAGAACCTGTTGTCACGGGCCGCGATGTCCCTGTCCAGCCTGGCTGCCGGGGTGGCGGTCGGCGCCCTCTGCGGCGCCCTGGCCTGGCTCCTCACCAGGGGAAACCGGGGGAAAACGGGGGAGACCGGGGGAGACCAGGGGAACCGAGCAGGCCGGAGGGGATCAGTCGGACAGCAGGGGGACGGACGGGTGCAGCTCCCGGCCGACCATCGCGGCCCGGCGCAGCGCCGCTGATCCGAACCGGTCCCGCACCCGGTCGACGGCCGCGTCCAGCCCGTCCGCCCGGGGTTCTTCGAACGGCAGCTCCAACTGCACCGCCCCGTCCGCGTCGAGGTTGCTGACCGCGACGCCGACCAGGGTGAGCCCGCGAACCGTGATGACCGGCCAGGCCTCGTGCAGCAGGTCGAGCGCGGTCCGCAGCACGGCCCCGGTGGCGGTGGTGGCGGTGAGCAGGCTGCGGGACCGGGTGACCCGCTGGTAGTCGGCGAACCGGAGCCGCAGGGTGACGGTGCGCCCGGCGCGGTGGGCCCGCCGCATCCGCCCGGTGACCCGGTCGACCAGGGCGCCGAGGACGGCCTCGACGTCGGCGGGGGTGCGGGTGTCCGAGCGCCCGAGTGCGCTCTGTGCGCCGATGGATCCGTTGCGCCGCCCGGTGCGGACCTGTCGGGGGTCCCGGTTGTGGGCGAGTGCGTGCAGGTGGCGGCCGGCGTGGTGGCCGAGCATGGCGATCAGGGCGGCTTCGCCGATCCGGGCGACGTGCCCGACGGTGTGGATCTGCCGGTCGCGGAGTTTGGCGGCGGTGACCGGGCCGACTCCCCAGAGCCGTTCGACGGGTAGCGGGTGCAGGAAGGCGAGTTCGCCGCCGGGTGGGACGACCAGGAGGCCGTCGGGTTTGCCGGCTCCGCTGGCCACCTTGGCCAGGAATTTGGTGCGGGCCACCCCGACGGTGATCGGCAGCCCGGTGCGGGCGCGCACGTCGGCCCGGAGTTGCCGGGCGATCTCCTCGGCGCCGCCGCGGATCCGCCGGAGACCGTCGACGTCGAGGAACGCCTCGTCGATGGAGATCGGCTCGACGATCGGGGTGGTGTCGTGGAAGACGGCGAAGACCGCTTTGCTGGCCGCCGAGTACGCCGCCATCCGGGGTGGCACCACGATCGCGTGCGGGCAGAGGGCGCGGGCTCTGGCGAGTGCCATCGGGGTGCGCACCCCGTAGGCCTTGGCCTGGTAGGAGGCGGCGAGCACGACTCCGCCGCCGACCAGCACGGGGCGGCCGCGCAGCGCGGGGTCGTCGCGCTGCTCGACCGACGCGTAGAACGAGTCCAGATCGGCGTGCAGGATCACGCCGCCAGACTAGTACACATGTTCGAAAAATGCCGGGGAATTCCGTGGCGGGATTCTCGGTTTCCAGAGTTGAGTCACCCACGCTCAAGAGTCTGAGGAGCCACCCATGTTGCTCAACGCCCGCGTCCTCGACGGTTCCGCCCGCACCCTGGGGGCCCGGCTGGACGCCTACCGTGAGGACGACACCTTCTACATCGACATCGACCTGCCCGGGGTGGACCCGGCGACGATCGACATCACCGTGGACGGCAGGGTCCTGACCGTCCGGGCCGAGCGGCGCCGCCCGGACGGCGGGACCCGGCGGCTCGTGGTCGCCGAGCGCCCGATGGGCACCGTCACCCGGCAGGTGCACCTCTCCGAGCGGCTGGACACCGACCGGCTGGAGGCCCGCTACGACAACGGCGTGCTCACCCTGATCATCCCGGTGCTGGAGCGGCCAGCCCGCCGGATCCCGGTCAGTGCTGGAACCGCAGCCAGTTGAGGTTGACCAGTTCGGTGCCGTCGTCCGAGGTGAAGGTCAGGAAGACGGTGTGCACCCCGGTGACCGGCTGAAGGACGGCGGTGGCGGTGCGCCAGCTCTGCCATCCGCCGGTGTCGCCGATCGAGATCTCGCCGACCGGTTCCGCGTCCCGGCTGTCCAGCCGGATCTGGAGCCGGCCGACGGCGCCCGAGTCGGAGGCCACCCGGATCTCCGCCCGGGTGGCCGGCACCTCACCGAAGTCGTAGTCGTCGAACCGCAGGTGGTCCTCCCGGTTGATCCACCCGACGTTCCGCCCGCCGCCCTGGTCGGTGGTGTCCTCGACCTCAACCCCGGCCAGTTCGGTGGCCGATTCGGCCTGGAGCAGCGCGAACCCGGCCTTCTTCAACGACGGGGACGGCGACGGTGACGCGACGGCGGGGACCGAAACCGGGGCCGGCGCCGGCGGAAGGGCGGCGGCCGGGGCCGGGGTGTCCTGCCACCGGCCGACGGCGTAGCCGAGCATGATCAGGCCGAGGCCGCCGAGCGCGACGAGGGCCCGGCGGCGCGCCTGCCAGGACTTGGTGCGATAGACGGTCGGAGATGCTTGATCCACCCGGCCAGGGTAGCCAGGCCTCACGTGAGCCGGACCCGCGGATCGAGGAGCGAGTAGACGATGTCGACGAGCAGGTTCATCGAGACCAGGACCACCGATCCGATCAGTACGCCACCGAGCAGCACCGGCAGGTCGAACGAGTCGAACGCCCGCAGGGTCATCAGCCCGATGCCGGGCAGCCCGAAGATGCTCTCAGTGAACAGGGTGTTGGTGAGCTGGAAGGCGATGTCCAGGCCGGCGATGGTGACCACCGGGCTGAGGGCGGCGCGCATCCCGTGCCGGTAGACCACCCGGCGCTCGCCGATGCCCTTGGACCGCGCGGTGCGGATGTAGTCCTGCCCCAGCGATTCGATCATGGCGGCCCGGGCGTACCGGGTGTAGGCGGCCGCGTTGGTGAACCCCAGGGTCAGCCAGGCGGCGAGCAGCCCGCCGGCCCAGGCGGCCGGATCGTCCAGCAGCGGGTGGTACTCGGCCCGGGGCAGGACCGTCCCGGCCAGGTAGAGGGAGACGATCAGGACCACGATGAAGTACGGGACCGCGTTCACGGCCAGACTGGCGCCGACGGTGAGCCGGTCCAGCGCGCTGCCCCGGTGCCGGGCCGCGATCGCGCCGCTCAGGACCCCGAGGGTGACGTAGACGAGCGCGCCGCCGGTCACGATCGAGAGGGTGACCGGCAGCGCGTCCCCGATCAGTTCGGTGACCGGCCGGCCCAGGCTGAACGAGTAGCCCAGGCAGGGCGCCGCGCAGTGCCGGACGGTGCCGCCGACCGCGAAGTCCCGGCCGGCCACGATGCCCCGCAGATAACCGGCGATCTGCTGGACCGGCGGCTGGTCCAGGCCGAGGCTCCGGGTGATCTCCGCGGCCCGTTCCGGTGTGCACCGGGGGCCGCAGATGGCACCGGCCGGATCGGTCGGCGCCAGCAGAAAGAGCGAGTAGGCGGCGATCAGCGTGACCAGCACGACGGTGACCGCGCCGGTCAGCCGCCGGAGCAGGAAGAGCGGCACCCGGTCAGTCCGTCAGATGCATGTCGGGGAAGAACGGCAGCCCCATGGTGGAGTCGCCGGGCACATGGCCGACGTTGCGCCCGATGACGATCGCCATCTTGTCGTAGTAGAAGGGGATGGCCACGTACCGGTCCATGATCTCCTTGTCCACCGCGCCCCACTCGGCGGCCGCCCGGTCGCCGGGCATCGCGGCGACCGCGTCGATCCGGGCGTCCAGCGCCGGGTCCTGGAGCTGGCCCCAGCTCTTGCCCTGCTCGACGCTGCGGCTGCGGAACAGCACCGGGAACCAGCTGGTGCCGGTCGGCCAGTCGGAGCACCAGCCGCGCGGCGACTGGCCCAGGTTGACCGGGGCGTCGTAGTCGCCGATCCGGGCCCGCAGCTCGGCGGTCGGGACGCCGACCGGTTTCGCGGTGAACCCGGCCGCGGTCAGCGCGGTGCCGATCACCTGGGCGACCTGCTGGGGGATCGGCTTCTGGCTGTCGTGGTACCAGCTCACCGTGAAGCCGCTCTGCCCGGCCGCCGCCAGCATCCGTTTCGCCGCGGCCGGGTCGCCGGGCCCGGTGCCGCTCAGTCCGGGGGCCGCCGGGTACCGGAGATAGCCGGGGACGCTCGGCGGCAGGAAGGTGGACGCGCGCTCGGCGGTGTACGGGTTCTTCCCGGCCGCCTTCCAGATCGCGTCACTGGGCCAGGCCGTCGCGATCGCCTTGCGGACCTCCAGCGGGATTTTGCGGGTGTCCAGGCCCCAGGCGACGGTGCACGGGCTCTGCCCCTGGAGCAGCTGCGGCTCCCGGCCGGGGATCTGCTGGATCAGTGAGGCGTCGATGTTGCCGTAGTTCAGCGCGTCGGCGTCGGCCCCGTTGCTGTTCAGCACCTGCTGCTGGGTCTTGAGGTCGTCCTGGCCCCACCGGAAGTGCCAGCGGTCCAGGTACTGGTGCCGGACCGGGTCACTGGCCGGGTCCCAGTTCTCGTTGCGGACCAGTTCGAGTCCGGTGCCCGCGGTGAACGACTCGATCCGGTACGGCCCGGTCGTCATCGGCGCCCGCTGGTACTCCTGCCGGGTGTCCTTCGCCTCCGGGATCGGCGTGAACATCGCGAAGGTCATGAAGTACGGCAGATCCGGGAACGGCGTGGCCAGATGGATGACCAGGGTGTCGGTGCCCTGGGTGGAGACCCCGCCGAAGTCCGCGCCGTCCAGGTACGGGCCCCGGTACCGATCCCCGTCCTTGAAGTACGACGTCTGGTAGGCGGGACCGTTCGGGAACACGTCCCGGGCGAAGGACCGTCTGATCGCGTACGCCATGTCCTCGACCCGTACCGCGCTGCCGTCGGCGTACCGAATCCCGGGTTTGAGTTTGAAGGTCCAGGTCAGTCCGTCCTTGGACGCGGTGCCCAGATCGGTCAGGTCGGGGACCAGCACCGGCCGGCCGTCACGGATGTCGTACTGGGTGGGGGTGCGGTAGAGCAGTTTGCCGATCTCGTTCGAGTCGACGTAGTAGGTGTCGGTCGGGTCGAGGGTGTTCGGCGTCGTCTGCGCGTAGAGGGTGAGGGTGCCGCCCCGGCGGGCCCCGGGGATCTCCTCGGCCGGCCCGGTCGCGCTCGCGTCGACGCTCTGCAACGCGGTGGCGATCCGGCTGGTGGAGCCGTCCCGGTCAACCTCCCGGTGCTCCGACGGGCTGCCGCAGCCGGCGGCGACGCCCAGGGCCAGCACCACGGCGGTGGCGGCGGCCGTCCCGGTTCTTGCTGCCATGTGTTCCCTCTCAGACCGGCCGACGGGTACGCGGGTCGAAGGCGTCGCGGACGGCGTCGCCGAACAGACTCAGAGCGATCACCAGGACGGTGATGCCGAGGACGGGCAGCCACAGGTAGAGCGGATCGGCCCGGTAGTAGTTGGTCGCGGCGGCGATGGTCAGCCCCCACGACGGGGTCGGTTCGGTCAGCCCGACGCCGAGCACGGTCAGCCCGGCCTCGGTGACGATGTAGGAGGGCAGCGCCAGCGAGGTGGCGACCACGATCGGCGCCACCAGGTTCGGCAGCAGTTCGTGGATCAGCACCAGGTGGGTGGGCGTCCCGAGCACCCGGGCGGCCTGGACGAACTCCCGTTCGCGCAGCGACAGCACCTCGCCGCGGATCAGCCGGGCCAGGGTCGCCCAGCCGAACGACGCCATCACCACGATCAGCGCGCCGAACCGGACCGCCGAGGTCTGCTCGGCGGAGGCGCCGTCCGGCCCGCCGTGCAGCACGGCCAGGACCACCGCCGGGGCCGCGATCGCGACCAGCAGATACGGCAGGCTCAGCACGAAGTCGATCACCCAGGACAGCACCCGGTCGACCCAGCCGCCGGTGAATCCGGCCACCAGCCCGACGGTGACCCCGGCGACGGTGGACAGGACGGTGGCGGTGACGGCGACGATCAGCGAGGGCCGGGCGCCGTACACCCAGCGGGCGAAGAGGTCCCGGCCGAGCCGGGGTTCGACACCGAACCAGTGCTCGGTGGTGGGGCCGACGGTCGGATAGCCGAAGTCGTCGACCAGATCCTGGTGCAGCGTCACCGGGTCCTGCCCGGAGAGCCCGGCCAGCACCGGCGCGAAGAGCGCGATCAGGACGAAGGACAGCACGACGCCCAGCGAGATCATGGCGGTGCGATCGCGGCGGAGGCGGGTCAGCGCCATCCGGGTCGGGGACCGGCCGGTGTCCGGCACGTCCCCGGTCAGTGGTCGCACGCGAGAACTCACCTCCGGAATCCGGTCACGGAAAACAATGAAATGGATAGTTACAGGTGGATTCAGAGCTACTGATTAGGTCATATCACCACTAGGCCCCTAAACAGACAAAAACCACGATCAACTACCCAAACCTGACCAGACGTGCGTACGCTATATGATGATTTGCCGGTTATCGCATGCCTATGGTGATGCTGCTGCTACGTAAGGTGACTTCTGGGGTCAGCTCATCCCAACCCGGCGGCCCTGCCGGGACAGGGGTCCGGCCTCGATGCGTATCGTGGACCGGGGTGCGGCGCGGCGCTCGTGGAATCGGATTCGTTCGAGCACGGAGAGTTACGCTGAGCTGATGGTGTCGATCTCCCTCGCGGCTCCGGCCGGGCTTCGCGACCCGGCGGGCCGGATGTGCGCCCCGCGCGCCCCGACCTGGTGACCCGCCGGTAATCAGCGGTCGATAATGGTGGATGCCGCTCCCGATCGGGCCACAGTCAAACATTCATCAACAAACGCCTATGATCGCCGAAATCCGAAACAATCGAGAAACGATCTTGGAAAGTTCGGGGTGGATGGAAAGCGTGACTCTCCGCTACCGGGGGCGCGCTCAAGAGCGGTGAAGCAGACATACGAGGCAAAGGTGATACTTTGCCGAATCAGTGCTGGTATTTATCGCTAAAATGAGTCCTTATCACCCTGCCGTTGGGCTTGCGGTATGACCTAGGTCTTATGGCGGTGAACCCGTTCCGTTACCGGATCGATGCGTCAACACATTTCTCGGCCAATGGTTGTCGACTACATTTTTCAAGCGCGGCAGGCGAATACCGCTCACATACCCCCGGGTCCGCATACGGCTCCTGTGGGGCTAGGCCAACGGGGAAAGGGTGGTGCATGATGCCGCGAGGTAACATCCCCGGCCGGATCTTCCTCGTCACCCAAACGAGGTACGGGTTCGTTCCGCGTCCAAGTCCGCTACGAGGAGAAACCGCATCATGAGCAACACCCCGGCCGCCGCCGACTCCCGAGACCCGGGCACTGATGACACGGCCGTCGCGGTTCTCCCGCCCGACAACGCCGCGAAGGCCATCGTCGGCCGCTCGCCCGGCCAGCTGGCCTGGCTGCGTCTCAAGCGTGACCGGACGGCCCTGGGCAGCTTCATCGTCGTGGTGCTCGTCATCCTGGTGTCGGTCTCCGCGCCGCTGATCTCGAAGCTGTACGGGATGAGCCCGACCGAGGGCTTCAGCGACAAGCTGAACTACGAGGGCCTGCCGATCGGCTACCTCGGCGGCATCTCCGGCGAGCACTGGCTGGGCCTGGAGGCCGGCATCGGCCGCGACCTGTTCATGCAGCTGATCTTCGGCATGCGCACCTCGCTGATCATCGCCTTCCTCGCCGCGCTCATCTCGATCACGGTCGGCGTGGTGGTGGGCATCACCGCCGGTTACTTCGGTGGCTGGGTGGACAGCGTGCTGACCTGGCTGACCGACTTCATGCTGGCGTTCCCGTTCCTGGTCTTCGCCCTGGCGATCATCCCGATCGTCAACACCGCCGCCTTCGACGTGAACGAGGAGATCCCCGGTTCCTTCCGGATCGCCGTCATCATCGGCGTGTTCGCGCTCTTCGGCTGGATGACGTCCGCGCGTCTGGTTCGCGGTCAGGTCCTGTCGCTGCGCGAGCGGGAGTATGTCGAGGCGGCCCGCGCCGCCGGCGCCAGCAGCATGCACATCCTCTTCAAGCAGCTGCTGCCGAACATCTGGGCGCCCATCCTGGTCGCCTTCTCCCTGGCGCTGCCCGGCTTCATCGCCGCGGAAGCCGCCCTGTCGTTCCTGAACATCGGTGTGGTGGAGCCCACCCCCGACCTGGGCCGTCTGGTCTACTACGGCCGGCAGTGGCTCGGCACCCCGGACTTCGCCTACTTCCTGATCCCCGCGGCGACCGTCTTCATCGTGGTCCTCGCCTTCAACCTGCTCGGTGACTCGCTCCGCGACGCGCTCGACCCGAAGTCCGCGAAGTGACCACCGAGACCCTGTAGCACCGATCAAGACTCCGCCCGTGCCGCGGCGGGTCGTCTGACCCAGGCACGAACCGGTTGAGAGAAGGAGAATTAAGTGCGACGCAAGTTCGGAGCGCTGCCCGTCGGCGTTCTGGCTGTTGCCCTTGTTGCCAGCGGTTGCTCAGCGACGACCGAGGACAACGCCAGCGGCGGCGACCAGCAGAGCCGGGTGCAGACAGGCACCATCTCAACGGACCCCGCCGAATCGCAGGGGCCGGCCAAGGCTGTCGAGGGCGCCACGAAGGGTGGCGTCGTCAAGCTTCTTCACGAAGCTGAGTTCGGGCACCTCGACCCGCAGAAGATCTACGTGTCCGACGCCCTGTCGCTCGCGACGCAGTTCGCCCGTACCCTCACCGGGTACAAGGAGGACGGCAAGGGCAACCTGAAGCTCGTGGGTGACCTCGCCACCAACACCGGTGAGGACGTCAACGGCGACTGCAAGACCTGGAAGTTCACCCTGAAGGACGGGCTGAAGTTCGAGGACGGCACGCCGATCACCGGCGCCGACGTGGTCTACGGCATCTCCCGGTCCTTCGACCCCGACTGGGGTGACGGCCCGATCTACCTGCAGAAGTGGCTGACCGGCGAGGCCGAGTACAACAAGACCTACAAGGGCCCGTTCCAGAGCCCCGACACCCCGGTTCCCGGCCTGACCGCCGAGGGCAACGTGATCACCTTCACGTTCGCTCAGGCGCAGTGTGAGGCGCCGTACGCGGTGGCCATGCCGACCGCGTCGCCGGTTCCGAAGGCCAAGGACACCAAGGGCGACTACGACCGCAAGCCGGTCTCCTCGGGTCCGTACATGATCAAGGAACACGCGTACGACCAGTTCATCGAGTTCGTTCGCAACCCCAACTGGGACGCGAACACGGACCCGATCCGTAACGCGTACCCGGACGGCATCCGCGTCGAGTTCGGCCTGACCGCCGAGACCTCGGCCAACCGGATCGTCGCCGGCGCCGCTGAGGACCAGGCCGCCTTCATGTGGGCCAACGTCCCGGCCGCCGTGCTGCCGAAGACCCGCGCGCCGGAGTTCGCCGAGCAGGTCAAGGCCGGCCCGTCGCAGTACGTCGAGTACACCTACATCAACACCGAGCGCGTCACCGACGTCAAGGTTCGCCAGGCCCTGAACTGGGCCATCGACCGCGACTCGCTGATCAAGCTCCGTGGTGGCGTGGACCAGTTCGGCTCGACCATCATCTCGCCGACCATCGCGGGCTACCAGAACTTCAACGCCTACGACGGTGGCAACACCGGCAACATCGAGAAGGCCAAGGAGCTGCTCGGCGGCAAGACCGTCGACCTCACCTACGCGTTCCCGAACATCCCGCCGCGCCAGCAGGCGGCCGCCAAGGCCAAGGAGTTCTACGCCAAGGCCGGCATCAACATCGTTCTCGCGCCCCTCGACCCGGCGACCTACTACGAGAGCGTCGGCACCAAGGGCAACAAGTACGACCTGATCCGCGGTGGCTGGGGTGCCGACTGGCCCTCCGGCGCGACCGTCATCCCGGAGATCCTGGACGGCCGCAGCATCCGTGACAAGGGCAACATGAACCTCGCCTACTTCAACAACGACGAGGTCAACGCCGAGATCGACCGGATCAAGGGCCTCAAGGCCACCGAGTCCCCGGCCGAGTGGGCGAAGCTCGACAAGATGATCATGGAGAAGTACGCGCCGGTGATCCCGCAGTACTACATCGGCAACTACGAGATCCACGGTGCGAAGATCGGCGGGACGTTCCTGAGCGACTCGTACGGTCACCTCACCCTCAACACCATGTTCGTCAAGCCGTAACAACTCTCCAAGTCACGCCTGGTGGGATGACCGCTACAGCGGCCATCCCACCGGTCGTGGCCAGTCACGAGGAATGTAGAGAATCGTGCTCCGATTCCTGATCAAGCGCCTGCTACTGGCGTCGACAACGCTGGTGGCAATCTCGATCGTCACCTTCTTGCTGTTCTTCGCGGTGCCGACCAGCCCCGCGTGGGTGATGTGCGGGCGCAACTGCTCCCCTGAGCGGATCGCCCAGGTAGAGCAGAGCCTCGGCCTCGATCAGCCGATCACCACGCAGTACGTAGACTTCGTCAAGGGTGTCTTCCAGGGTCGTGAGTTCAACGACGCCGGGACCATCCGGGAGTGCGACGCCCCCTGCCTCGGATACTCGTTCCGCAGCAAGGAGCCCGTGACCGACACCATCACCCGCGCGCTGCCCGTCACGGTCAGCATCGTCGGCGGTGCGATGGTGGTCTTCCTGACCGTCGGCATCGGGCTCGGCATGCTGGCCGCGCTGCGCAAGGGCACCGTCTTCGACCGCGTCTCCATCGGCGCCTCGGTCGGTTTCGCCTCCACTCAGACTTACACCCTCGGCGGTGTGCTGCTCCTGCTCCTGGTCTACGCCACGGGCATCCTGCCCAACCCCCGGTACATCCCGCTGACCGAGGATCCCCTCGGCTGGGCGGGCGGCATGCTGCTTCCCTGGATCACCCTCGGCCTGATCAACTCGGCGATGTACGCGCGGCTGGCCCGCGCGCAGATGATCGAGACGCTTCAGGAGGACTTCGTCCGGACCGCCCGCGCCAAGGGCCTGTCGGCCGGCAAGGTCAATCGCAAGCACGCGCTGCGTGCCGCGATCACCCCGCTCGTCACCATCGCCGGTGTCGACCTGGGTTCCTACCTCGGCGGCGTGGTCATCACCGAGAGTGTCTTCAGCCTCGGTGGCATCGGCCGGGAGGCGGCGGAGGCCGTGGCAGACTTGAACCTGCCGGTTGTCATGGCAACCGTCCTCTTGGCGGCGTTCTTCATCGTCGCCATGAACATCATCGTCGACGTGCTCTACGCGGTGATCGACCCTCGCGTACGGCTCGGGTGAGCTGAGCAGAGCTGACGTGGAAAGAAGTGAGATGACGACCTCGACCAGCCCTGCCGCGGCATCCGTCGACCCGGAAGCCTATTTGCAGGTGCGCGACCTCAGGGTGCAGTTCCCGACCGAGGACGGCCTGGTTCGCGCGGTGGACGGCGTGACCTTCTCGGTCAGCCGCGGCAAGACGCTCGGCATCGTCGGCGAGTCCGGTTCGGGCAAGAGCGTCACCAGCATGTCCATTCTGGGCCTCCACAACCCCGAGCGCACCAACATCAGCGGGGAGATCTCCATCGGCGGGCGGAACATCGTCGGCATGAAGGAGAAGGAGATCCAGCGCATGCGCGGCAAGGACATGTCGATGATCTTCCAAGATCCGCTGTCCGCGCTGCACCCGTACTACAAGGTCGGTGCGCAGATCGCCGAGGCCTACAAGGTGCACCACCCGTCGGCCGGCAAGTCGATCGCGAACAAGCGCGCCGTCGAGATGCTGGACCGGGTCGGCATCCCGGAGCCGCAGCGCCGCGCCGGCCAGTACCCGCACGAGTTCTCCGGCGGTATGCGCCAGCGCGCGATGATCGCGATGGCCCTGGTGAACGACCCGGCGCTGCTGATCGCCGACGAGCCGACCACGGCGCTCGACGTGACCGTGCAGGCGCAGATCCTGGAGCTGCTGGAGGACCTGCAAAGCGAGTTCCACTCCGCGATCATCATGATCACCCACGATCTGGGTGTGGTCGCGCAGGTCGCCGACGACGTGCTGGTGATGTACGGCGGCCGCCCGGTGGAGACCGGCTCGGTCGAGCAGATCCTGAAGCGCCCGCAGCACCCGTACACCTGGGGTCTGCTGGCCAGCGTCCCGTCACTGCACGGTGACGCGGGCGTCGACCTGGTTCCGATCAAGGGCAACCCGCCCAGCCTGATCAACCTGCCGTCCGGCTGCGCGTTCAACCCGCGCTGCCGGTACGCGGGCCAGAACGGCAATCTCTCGTTCACCGAGCGGCCCGAGTTGCGGTCGGCCGGCGAGCCGGGGCACATGCTTGCCTGTCACCTCTCTCACGAGAACCGCCAGCGGATCTACGCTGAAGACATCGCGCACGCAGGAGTGGCCCAATGACAGATCTCGCAGACTCCGCGGCGAGCGGGGGCACCGTGACCACGCCGGCCGTCGAGCCGCTGCTCAAGGTCGAGGGCCTGACCAAGCACTACCCGGTCCGGGGCGGTTTCTTCGGCGCCAAGCAGGTCGTCCGCGCGGTGCAGAACGTCAGCTTCGACGTTCGTCCGGGCGAGTCGCTCGGCCTGGTCGGCGAGTCCGGTTGTGGCAAGACCACCACCGGCCGGATGCTGGTCCGTCTGCTGGAGTCCACCGCCGGCACGATCACCTTCGAGGGTGAGGACATCACCCACGCCAAGGGCACCCGGCTGCGCAACCTCCGCCAGGACATCCAGATCGTCTTCCAGGACCCGTACTCCTCGCTGAACCCGCGGCACACGGTCGGCAAGATCGTCGCGATGCCGCTGGAGGTCAACGGGATCAACCCGCCCGGCGGGGTGAAGAAGCGGGTTCAGGAACTGCTGGACACCGTCGGCCTGAACCCGGAGCACTACAACCGGTACCCGCACGAGTTCTCCGGCGGCCAGCGGCAGCGTATCGGCATCGCCCGGGCGCTCGCCCTCAAGCCGAAGCTTATCGTCGCCGACGAGCCGGTCTCCGCGCTCGACGTGTCGATCCAGGCTCAGGTCATCAACCTGCTGCGCCGGTTGCAGAAGGACCTCGGGCTGTCGTTCGTCTTCATCGCCCACGACCTGGCGGTGGTCCGGCACTTCTGTGAGCGGGTCGCGGTCATGTACCGGGGCGAGATGGTGGAGATCGGCACCCGGGAGCAGATCTACGAGAAGCCCAACCACCCGTACACCCGGGCGCTTCTCTCGGCGGTGCCGGACGTGACCAAGATCGGCGCGACCCGGCGGATCAAGCTGGAGAGCGAAACCGCCTAGCCGCTCGACCCGCCGTCCGGCAGGCTGGTCCGCGACACCCCGAACACCGAACCGCCTCCCGTGCCCACCGGCACGGGAGGCGGTTCTGTTCAGGCTACGACGGCGGTCTCCGCTCCTTCCAGGAAGAGCCGGCCGGCCTCGGCCGCCGGGATCGGACGGGAGAAGTAGTAGCCCTGCGCGAAGCCGCAGCCCATCTCCCGCAGGGCGGCGAGCTGGCCGAACTCCTCGATGCCCTCGGCCACGGTGGCCATCCCGAGGCTCTTGCCCAGCCGCACGATGGTGTCGGTGAGCGCGGTGTCGTCGGCGATCAAACCGAGCCGTTCCACGAACGAGCGGTCGATCTTGAGGGTGTCCATCGGGAACCGGCGCAGGTAGGCCAGCGACGAGTAGCCGGTGCCGAAGTCGTCGATGGCCAGGGTGAGCCCGTGCGCCTTGAGCCGCAGCAGCTGCTCCAGGTTCGCCTCGGTGTCGGTCATCAGGACGCTCTCGGTCATCTCCAGGCACAGCCGGTCGGCGGGCATCCCGGTGTCGGCCAGCACCCGGGCGACGGTCTCGGCGAAGTCGGTCCGGTCCAGCTGGCGCACCGAGACGTTCACCGACATCTTCAGCGGCCGGCCGCCGGCCGCCGCGGACCACTCCACCGCCTGCCGGCAGGCCTCGTGCAGGACCCAGTTCCCGAGCGGCACGATCAGGCCGGTGGCCTCGGCGATAGGGATGAAGTCCAGCGGGTTGATCATGCCGCGGGTCGGGTGCGGCCAGCGCACCAGCGCCTCGAAGCCGACCACCTGACTGGTCTCCAGGTCGATCGTGGGCTGGTAGTGCAGGCGCAGCTCGCCCCGGTCCAGGGCGCCACGCAGGTCGGACTCCAGCTCCAGGCGCTCGACCAGGCCCTCCCGCATCCGCGGGTGGTAGGCGGCGAACACCCCGCCACCGGCCGCCTTGGCGTGGTGCATGCCCAGATCGGCGTTGCGCATCAGCTGTTCGGCCCGCTGGCTCTCGCCGTCCTCACCACCGGTCTCGTCGAGCAGCGCGGCGGCGGCCAGGCCGATGCTGGCCCGCACATGGATCAGACGGGCGCCGGCGTGCACCGGCTCCTCCAGGTCGTCCAGGATCCGCCGGGCGATCGCCTCGGCGTCGTCGGCGCCCTCGGCCAGGATCGCGAACTCGTCGGCGCCGAACCGGGCCACCAGGTCCTCGTCCCGGACACACGCCCTGATCCGGTCGGCGACCCGCACCAGCAGCTGATCGCCGGCCAGATGACCGAGGCTGTCGTTGACCCGCTTGAACCCGTCCAGGTCCAGATGGAGCACCGCCACGTCGGTGCCGCGGCGCAGCGCCTCGGCGGCCCGGTCCCGGAACAGCGCCCGGTTGGCCAGCTGGGTGAGCGAATCGTGATATGCCTCGTGCACCAGCTGTTCCTGCAGCTCCTTGCGCTCGCTGATGTCCCGGGTGTTCAGCACGAACCCGGCCACCCGCGGGTCGTCCACCAGGTTCGTGATGATCACCTCGGAGGGGCGTTTCCGGCCGTCCCGATGGGTGTGCACCACCTCCAGGGTGACCGTCGCGTACGGCCGCGCCGCCACCCGCCGCATCGCCCCGGCCAGCCGGACCGCCACCTCCGCGTCGACCAGGTCGGTGTAACGGCGGCCGACGAACACCTCCGGGCCGTACCCGAAGACCCGCTGCATCGACTCGCTCTGGTAGCTGATCATCCCGTCCGCGCCGATCACCGTCACCACGTCCGAGCTGTGCCGGATCAGCGCGTGGAACCACTGCTCCCGGTTGTGCAGGTCGGCGGTGCGCTCGGCGACCCGGGTCTCCAGATTGCGGGTGAGGGCCCGGTTCTCCAGCTGGGTGAGCAGCTGCCGGCCGACGATCAGAAGGATCAGGAACGACCTGGTGTACGTCATGAACGGGTGGTTCTGCCCGCTCAGCAGGTGGTACAGGACGCTGGCGGCCAGCGCGGCCAGCACCGCCAGGTACGGCACCATGATCGAGGTGTGCCACACCGCCGGCGGAAGACTCTCGGGTTCTCTTCCGTTCGGCCGGGGCCGCAGCGCGCCGACGGTGATCAGCGCGTACCCGGCCAGCGAGCCGAGGTGCACCATCGGCGCCGCGCCGTGGTTCCCGGTCAGTTCGAGATAGACGTGCCCGATGTCGGTGACCGCGAAGGCGAGCACACCGGCGCCGAAGAACACCAGCCCGATGCCGTGCCCGCCGCGCAGCCGCCGCACCGGCAGCATGTAGGCGACCACCGTGACCAGCATGACGTCGATCAGCGGAAAGATCAGCGTGGAGTAGAAGTCCCAGCCGCCGGCCCCGGCCGCCAGCTGATGGTCCACCACGAACACCCAGGCGACCAGGGCCAGCGACGCGGCGATCAGCAGGCCGTCCAGGACACTGCGGACCCGGTTCACCACCGGCTGGGAGGCCCGCGGCATGGTCAGCAGACCGGCCGGCAGCAACACCACCAGACCGAACATGGCGGGCCCGCTGAGCGCCCGGAACAGATCCGGCGAACTGAACCAGGAGAACTGCCCGGTGCCCCAGAGCAGCAGGCCCGCGGCGATCAGCGTCCAGCCCCAGCGGGCCCGGCCGGTCAGCCCCCGGGAGCGCCGCAGACAGGCGGCCGCCGCGACGGCGCCCGCGCCGAGCAGGCCCCAAGTGGCGGTCGCCCGGGCCACGCCGGGGGAGCCGAACACGACGAGTGCCGCCAGGACGGTGAAAACCGCTCCGGCCAGGGTGGCGTACCCGGCCCAGCGGCGTGCCGCCCGCGGGTCCAGAGCCGTGTCGTCGGCTGCCATCCGCCCCTACCCTTCGACCCACCGCCGAGGGGTGGACAACCGGGGTCATCGGGCCCGGGCGGGCCGTCCTGAGGAGTTCCCGAGGGGTAACTTCCGGCGGCGCGGACGGGCGACATGGTTCGATGTCCGCCGATCCGGTCGTTACCGTGAGGCCATGACCGCCGCGGAACTGCTCGCCGCCTCCGGCCGCTTCCCGATCGCCGCCGGCCTGTCCGCCGCCGAGCTCGACGCCGTCGAGTCCGAGTTCGGCTTCCACTTCGCCCCCGACCACCGGGAATTCCTCGCCGCCGGGCTGCCCACCGGCCCCGGCTGGCCGGACTGGCGCTCGCCGGACCGGTCCGGGCTGCGGGCGGCGCTCACCGCGCCGGTCGAGGGCGTCCTCGTCGACGTGGCCGAGAACGATTTCTGGTACGACGGGTGGGGCCCTGCCTTCGGCGACCGGGTGGCCACCGCCCGGGCCGCCCTGATGATCGCCCCGCGGATGGTGCCGCTCTACCACCACCGCTACCTGCCGGCCGTCATCGCCGGGCACCCGGTGCTGTCCATCCACCGGTCCGACGTGATCGGTTACGGCGCCGACCTGGCCGACTGGCTGCACCGGGAGTTCGGCCTGGGCGCCCCGGCCCCGCGCCGGGTCCGGCCGTCCGTCCCGTTCTGGAGCGCCCTCATCATCTGAGGCCGTGTGCCGCGTTCCGGCGCGAAACGCGCCGGAACGCGGCACACGGCCGGTCGGCCTCAGTTCGCGTGCCGATCTGTGGCCCGAATCGGGCCACAGATCGGCACGCTAACCTGCTTCGCGGCGGGCCTTGGCGCGGCGTTTGCCCTCGTGCATGGCCTGCACCCGGGCCACCGGGATGGTGTGCCCCTCGGCGACCAGCCCGGCGTCCAGCTCCCGCGGGGCGGGCATCGACCCGGCCCACGGGTCCCGATCACCGAGCAGGCCGGGTGCGGTGTGCACGGTGAAGTCGGCGGGGGAGACCCGGTCCAGATCGGACCAGCCGACCGGGAACGAGACCGGCACCCCGGGCCGGGCCCGCGGACTGTACGCCGCCACCACCGTCGCCCCACCGGCCCGGGTGGCGTCCAGGAACACCTTGCCGTGCCGGTCGTCGCGGATGAACGCGGTGGTGGCCAGCTCCGGATCGATCCGCTCGGCGCGGGCCGCCACCGCGCGCTGGGCGGCGGCCACGTCCTCGGCGGACGGCTCGCCGGCGAGCGGCACGAAGACGTGCACCCCCTTGGCGCCGCTGGTCTTCACCGCCCCGTCCATGCCCGCGTCGGCGAGTGCCTGCCGGACCAGCCGGGCGCCGGCCACGGCCAGTGCGAAGCCGCCGTCCCCGGGCGGATCCAGATCCATGATCAGGTGGGTGGGGTGCGGCGAACCGGCCGGGATCAGCGCCGGGTGGTACTCCACCGCCCGCTGATTGCCCAGCCAGAAGAGCGTGCGCCGGTCGTCGGCCAGCGGATAGGTCACCTCCCGGTGCGATGAGTCGGCCCACAGGCTCGCCCGGGGCACCCAGTCCGGTGTGTACTTCGGCAGGTTCTTCTGCATGAACCGGTCCTGGCCGCGCAGCACCCGGATCACCGACAGCGGCCGGTTGCGCAGCACCGGCAGGAACCGGCCGGACATCACGTCCAGATAGTCGATCAGATCCCGCTTGGTGGCCCCGGCGCCGGGGAACAGCTCCTGGTCCAGGTTGGTCAGTGGTACCCCGTCGCGATCCTCACCCATCTCCCCATCCTGCCCCGTCACTGCTGCCGGATGAACTGTTTGGCGGCCGCCGCCAGGGCGTCCCGCAGGGCCGTGGCGTCCCGGGCGGTGGAGAACGCGGCGACCGCGGCGTTGGCGGCGTTCTGCCAGGGCTGGGAGCAGGCCGATCCGTGCGCGCAGGACGGCACCGGGACACCCGAACGCCAGTCCTCGGCCGCTCCCGTCTGATAGGCGGTGAACCCGGTGGTGGGGGTGTCGGTGCGGGCCGGGATCGAGCCCTTCCGCGCGTTGAACTCCCGCTGGCCCTCCACCGAGGCGACGGTGGCCAGCCAGCAGCGCGCACCCGCCGGGTTGGCGGCGCCGCTGGTCAGCGCGAACGAGTCGGCCAGCCACTGGAAGGCGGTGCCGTTGCCGGGGAAGGGGAAGGTGGCGTACCCGGTGAAGCCCTTGGCCTCCAGATCGGCCGCCACCCAGTCGCCCATCAGCTGGTAGCCGGCCTTGCCCTCGACCAGCAGCCGCTCCGCCTGCGGCCAGTCCAGCGAGTTGCGGTCGGTGTTGGCGAAGTCCAGCAGCCGGGCGTAGTCGTCGATCGCCCGGCGCACCGGCTCGCCGTCCCACCGGGTGGCGCCGGTGAACAACCCGCCGAACCCGTCCGCCCCCAGCTCGCTGATCAGCACCGCCTCCAGCAGCATCAGCTGGGTCCAGTCCCGGCCCAGGGCCAGCGGGGCCTCGATCCCGTGCCGGCGCAGCAGGTCCAGGTCGCGCAGGAACTCGTCGACGTCGTGCGGCGCGTCCCGGACACCGGCGTCGGCGAGCACCCGCTCGTTGGTCCAGACCACGTTGGCCCGGTGCACCCCGGCCGGCACCGACCAGAGCCGCCCGTTGACGGTCAGCGTCTCGATCAGGCCGGCCGGCAGCGCGTCCCGCAGACCCCAGGTGCCGAAGTCGGCGCTCAGGTCGGCGACCTGGCCGGAGTCGATGTGGTCGAGCAGTTCGGCGCCGGCGTGCACCTGGAAGGTGTCCGGCGGATCGCCCTGCAGCAGGCGGGTGGCCAGCACCTGCTTCGCGGTGACCCCGGCGCCACCGGCGACCACGCCGTTCTCGAAGGACTGCCCGGGGCAGGCGGCGCCGAACCGGCCGATCAGGGCGTCCAGCCCGGCCTTCTCCCCACCCTCGGCCCACCAGGTGAAGACCTCGACCGTCGAGGTGACGGTGCCGTCGTCGTCATCAGCGGACGAGCAGGCGGACGTCAGCAGCAGCAGCGCGGCGGCGGCAGCCGCCAGGGCCCGTCGTGGAATGCCCATGGAAACCATCCCCCATCGTCACGAAGCGGGCCCGCGCGATGCCGCGGGGATCACAGCCTAATTCCTCCGGGGTACGTCAAACGGGCCATAGCTACCGGTCTATCCACTTCGTCACAATCGAGGTATGACCACACCGGGCGACACCATCCTTCTCGTCATCCTGGCCGCCGCCCTGATGGCCTGCCTCGGATACGCGGCCGGGCGCCTGCACCAGCGCCGGCAGAGCGGGGACGACCGGGCCGCGGCCTACAAACGCGGGTACGACGCGGCCACCCGCAGTGTGTTCAGCATGGCCGCCCGGGCCGCCGGGCGCGGTGCCGTCGCCCCGGAAGTCGTCCCCCTCGGGCCGGACGTGCCGGCCCAGCGCCAGGCCCGCCACGCGGTCCCCGAGGAGCTGGTCCAGGCCGCCACCTATCTGCTGCCGCCGGACCGGGTGGCCCGCGCCAAGGTCCCCGAGCCGCGTTCCTAGCGGGCCGCCTCCACGGCCTCCTTCAGCCCGCGGGCGGCCAGCCGGTCGGCCCGCTCGTTCTCCGGATGCCCGGCGTGACCCTTCACCCAGTGCCAGGTGACCTGATGCTTACGGACCACGGTGTCCAGCCGCTGCCACAGGTCGACGTTCTTCACCGGCTGGCGGGACGCGGTCATCCACCCGTTGCGCTTCCAGTTCTCCAGGTATTTCGTGATGCCGTTACGGACGTACACGCTGTCGGTGTAAAGGTCCACGGTCAGCGGCGTGCGATTGAGCGCCTCCAGCGCCATGATCGCGGCCATCATCTCCATCCGGTTGTTCGTGGTGGAGCCGGCCTCGCCGCCGCAGAGATCCTTCTCCGCCGTCCCCCAGCGCAGCACCGCGCCCCAGCCGCCGGGCCCGGGGTTCTTCGAGCACGCGCCGTCCGTGTAGATCTCCACCACGCCCATACCGGAAGCCTAAGGTGCGGCCTCAGGTAGGAGGTGCGGTGGTCGCCGGCGGGAGAAGGTGAGACAAGCCATCCGGTGCACCGCCGGGCCGGGGCTTTCAGCGGGCCACCGTAAGGTGGCCGGTGGCGGACGGATCGGCGGATTGGCGGGACTCATGGTTGGTGGCGACGCGGCCGCGGTCGAGGTACGGGACGTCGTGGTGCGCTACGGCGACACCACCGCCGTCGATGGAGTGTCCCTGATCCTGCCACGCGGGCGGGTGCTCGCCCTGCTCGGGCACAACGGCGCGGGCAAGACGAGCCTGCTGCAGGTGTGCGAGGGCTTCCGGCGGCCGGCCGGCGGCGAGGCCCGGGTGCTCGGGCTGGACCCGGTCGGTGACCACGACGCGCTGATGCCCCGGCTGGGCATCATGCTCCAGTCCGGCGGCGTCTACCCGTGGGCGACCGCCGGCGAGATCCTGCGCCTGTTCGCCTCCTTCGCGGCCCACCCCCTCGACACCGACATGCTGCTGGACCGGCTGGGCCTGCGCCGGTTCGAGCGCACCCGGTTCCGCCGGCTGTCCGGTGGCGAGCAGCAGCGGCTCAGCCTGGCGGTGGCCCTGGTCGGCCGCCCCGAGCTGGTCTTCCTGGACGAGCCGACGGCGGGCATGGACACCGAGGCCCGGCACACCACCTGGCAGCTGATCGAGGAGCTGCGCACCGACGGCGTGTCGGTGCTGCTCACCACCCACCTGCTGGACGAGGCGGAGCGCCTCGCCGACGACGTGGTGATCATGCGGTCCGGGCGGGTCGCGGCGACCGGCACCCCGGCCGAGCTGACCTCGGCCGCCGCGATCGACGTGCTGGAGGTGCGCGCCGGGCCGGGCCTGGACCTGAGCGGGCTGCGTGCCGGCCGCACGGTGGCCGAGCCGTCCCCCGGGCTCTACACGGTCTCCGGCTCGCTGGACACCGCCGGCCTGGCCGAGGTGCTGGCCTGGTTCGCCGCCGCCGGCGCCGACGTGACAGCGGTCAACACCCGCCGCCGCACGCTGGAGGACGTCTACCTGTCCCTGACCACGCAGACCCCGGTGGGAGCCGTTCAGTGAGCACATTCGCCCCGGCGCCGGGCCGCGCCCCGAAACGCGCCATCCTCGGCAGCCAGATCCGGATGGAGCTGATGCTGACCGCCCGCCGTGGTGAGGCCGTCGTCCTGGCGATGGGGGTGCCGCTGCTGGTCCTGCTGGGTGCCGGCCTCTTCGACGTGACGAACCTGCCGACCGCCGACCGGCTGGGCTATGTGGTGCCCGGGGTGCTGGCGCTGACCGTGATGTCCACCGCGTTCACCGGGCAGGCGATCATCACCGGCTACGAGCGTGGTTACGGCGTACTCAAAAGGCTCGGCGCTTCGCCGTTGACCCGTCCCGGCCTGCTGATCGCGAAGACCACCGCGATCCTCGCCCTGATCGTGGTGCAGGTGCTGGTGCTCGCCCTGGTCGGCGTCGCGGTCGGCTGGCGCCCGGAGGCCGGCGCGCTGCTGCCGGCGATCGGCGTGACCGTGCTGGCCGCCGCCGGCTACACCGGTCTGGCCCTGCTGCTGGCCAGCGTGCTCAAACCGGAGACCACCACCGGCGCGGCCACCCTGATCTACGTGGTGATGATGTCCGTCGGCGGGATCATGTTCGGCGCCCCCGACCTGGGCGCCGCCGGATGGTTCCTGCTGCCGCTGGCCGCGCACGCCGAGGCGCTGCGGGAGACGCTGACCCACGGCGGTTCGATCCCGCTCGGCATCTGGGCCGCCCTGCTCACCTGGGCGATCGTCTGGCCGGCCGCCGCCGCCCGCAACTTCAAGTGGGAGTGACTGTCCACCGGACGGTTGACACCGCCTGACAGCCGCACGGTCGTCCCCTGTCGTCCGGTTCTCCGCGAAGCTCTTATCCATGGAAGCCATCGAGGTAACCGGACTTCGGAAGACATACAGCGGCCGTGACGCCGTCGCGGGCATCGATCTCGTCGTCGCCCGCGGCGAGATCTTCTCCCTGCTCGGCCCGAACGGGGCCGGCAAGACCACCACCGTGGAGATCCTGGAAGGACACCGCCGCCGGACCGCCGGCGACGTGCGGGTCCTCGGCGAGGACCCGGGGCGGGCCGGCTCGGCCTGGCGTTCCCGGATCGGCATCGTGCTGCAGGACGCCTCCGACGCCGCCGACCTCACCGTACGGGAGATGGTCCGGCACGTCGGCGGGTTCTACCCCGGCGCGCGCACCCCGGACGAGGTGATCGACCTCGTCGGCCTCACCGCCAAACGGGACAGCCGGATCCGCACCCTCTCCGGTGGCCAGCGCCGCCGCGTCGACGTCGCCCTCGGCATCGTCGGCCGCCCCGAACTGCTCTTCCTCGACGAACCGACCACCGGCTTCGACCCGGAGGCCCGCCGCCAGTTCTGGGACCTGATCCGCACCCTGGCCGGCGACGGCACCACCATCGTGCTGACCACGCACTACCTGGACGAGGCGGAGGCGCTCGCCGACCGGCTGGCGGTGGTGGCGGACGGCCGGATCGTCGCCGAGGGCACCCCGGCCACCCTGGGCGGCCGGGCCGCCGGGCAGGCACGGGTGGCCTGGACCGAGGACGGCGCCCGCCGGACCGAGCAGGTGGCCGACCCGACCGGCCTGATCCGGCGCCTGCTGGACACCGGCGTCGACCTGACCACGCTCACCATCAGCCGGCCCACCCTGGAAGACGTCTACCTCGACCTGATCGGAGCGACCCGATGAGCACCCTCGCGATGAGCGCCCGCCGAGGGCACGTCGAGATCCTGACCTTCCTGCGGGACCGGACCGCGGTGGTCTTCACGTTCTTCTTCCCGGCCCTGCTCCTGCTGCTGTTCGGCACCATCTTCGGCAGCGAGTCGACCGACGGGGGAGTGGCGGTCAGCCGGATCTTCACCGCCAGCATGATCGCCTACGGGGTGCTGAACACCGCGTTCGTGACGATGGGTGCCGGACTCGCGATGGACCGGGAGGACGGGACACTCAAGCGGCTGCGCGGCACACCGATGCCGGCTACCGCGTACCTGATCGGGAAGGCTCTTCTGGTCCTGGTGTTGAGCATCGCCGAAGCGGCGATCCTGATCCTGCTCGGGGTCCTGGTCTTCGACATGCCGCTGCCGCCCGCCGGGCACTGGCTCACCTTCGGCTGGATCTTCCTGCTCGCCGTGATTGCCTGCTCGCTGCTCGGCGTCGCGGTCAGCGGGCTGGTGAAGAACGCCCGCAACGCCGGCGCCATCCTCAACGTGCCGGTGGTGGCCCTGCAGTTCGTCTCCGGCGTCTTCATCCACCCGATGAGCCAGCTCCCGGACTGGCTGGAGAAGGTCGCCTCGGTCTTCCCGGTCCGTTGGATGGCGCAGGGCTTCCGCTACGTCTTCCTGCCCTCCTCCGCCGAGACGCAGGAGATCGGTGGCACCTGGAACCTCGGCGGGGTGGCCGTGGTGCTCGCCGTCTGGTGTGTGGTCGGATTGATCCTGTGCCTGGTGACGTTCCGGTGGAGCGGCCGCGACAAGTGACGAGCCCCTCGATCCGGTTGTGGGATCTGTACCTCCTGGTGGTCGCGATCGCTATGGCGATCGCGGTCATCGTGGTGGACGGACACCCCCCGGCCCCTCGGATCATCGCGGTCGGCGCCATCGCCGGGATGACCGTGCTCTACCTCGCCGCCGCCCGCCGGATGATCCTGCGCGACCAGGAGAGTCTTCTGGTCGCCGCCGCCTACCTGCCGCTCTTCGCCCTGGCCGTCGCCGTGATGCCGCTCGCCACGTGGCTGCTGTTCGGCGTCATCCCGATCTTCTTCATGGTGACGCCGCTGCGGACCGCGATCGCCCTGGTGGTGGCCGTCAACATCATCCCGGTCGTGCTGGAACTCCGCGCCGACCCCGGCGGCATCGCCATCGACCTGGTGATCGCCGCGATCTCCACCGCCGCGGGGATCTGCATCGGCGTCTGGATCACCGCTATGGCCCAGCAGAGCGAACAGCGCGCCCAGCTCATCGCCGAGCTGGAGGCCAGCCGGGCCGAACTCGCCCGGCTCTCCCACGAGGCAGGCGCCGCCACCGAGCGCACCCGGCTCGCCGGCGAGATCCACGACACCCTCGCCCAAGGCTTCACCAGCATCATCACCCTGATCCAGGCGGTCGATCCGGAGCTGCGCGACGAGCGGCTGGCACTCGCCGTGCGGACCGCCAAGGAGAACCTGGCGGAATCCCGGGCCATGGTCGCGGCCCTCTCACCGTCGGCGCTGGCCGACGCCTCACTTCCCCTTGCGGTACGCCGTTCGACCGCCCGTTTCAGCGAAGAGTCGGGAGTGCCCTGCTCGTTCCGGATCACCGGCGACGAACGTGCCCTGCCCACCCGGGCCGAGGTGGTGCTGCTGCGCGCCGCCCAGGAGTCGCTGACCAACGTCCGCCGGCACGCCGCGGCCCGGGAGGCGGCAGTGGTCCTGGCGTATTCGCCGTCGTCGGTGCGCCTGGTGGTCCGCGACGACGGCGTCGGCTTCGAACCGGACAGTCCCGGCGGATTCGGCCTGTCCGGGATGCGGGCGCGGGCCACCGAAGCCGGCGGCACCCTGACCATCCGCAGCTCCGCCGCCACCGGCACCACCCTCGACCTGGAGATACCCGCATGATCCGGATCCTGCTCGTCGACGATCATCCGGTGGTACGGATGGGGTTGCGCGGCATGCTCGACGCCGAACCCGACCTGACCGTGATCGGCGAGGCCTCCTCCGGCGTCGAGGGTGTGGCACTGGCCCGCACCGAACTCCCCGACATCGTGCTGATGGACCTGCGGATGCCCGGCGGCGACGGCGTGGACGCCATCGGCCGGATCCTGTCCACCACCACCGGGGTCCGGGTGATGGTGCTGACCACCTACGAATCCGACCGTGACATCCTGCGGGCCATCGAGGCCGGCGCCACCGGCTACCTGCTGAAAGACGCCTCCCCGGCGGAACTGGCCGACGCGGTCCGGGCCGCCGCCCGCGGCGAGACGGTGCTGGCCCCCAGCGTGGCGTCGACGCTGGTCCGGCAGGTCCGCGCACCCGCCCCACCGGCCCTGTCGGCCCGTGAGACCGAGGTGCTGCGCCTGGTGGCGGCCGGCCTGACCAACGCCGACATCGGCCGCCGGCTGTTCATCAGCGAGGCCACGGTCAAGACCCACCTGCTACGAGCCTTCAACAAACTCGACGTAACCGACCGAACAGCAGCCGTAACCACCGCGATGCGCCACGGCCTGATCTGACGACCGCGAACAGGGGTGAACGATGACGGGATACCGCACCGAGTGGGCTGTTCCGGACGAGCATCGGGAAAGCGCCGAATACATCGAGGCCGGCACTCGGATCGCCCTCGGTCAAGCCGTTCATGACCGGCGGACTGCCCTGGGGATCAGCCGGTCCGAGCTTGCCGCACGGACCGGCATCACACCGACAGTGATCTCACGGTTGGAGGGCGGTGCGGTCACGCCCACACTTCCCATGCTGCATCGCCTGGCGAGCGTTCTGGACCTCCAGATCACCGGTACCGGGATGCGCGCGGAGGTCGATCGGTGAATTCACCGCAGCTCCTTCGTGGAGTGTCTGACTGATCGGGGACGTGCTGGACTCGCGCGGTGATGCGCGGGACGTCCGGAACCTCAGTCGTCTCCTGCGCCGACTCGGGTGACCCGGTCCGCGGATGCGGGATGCCGTGCCGGTCGGGGTCCGCCGTGGGCTCGAACATGAGAAGTCCGTAGCCGGGTTCCGTGCTGGGTGCTGACCGGGAAGCGACATCGACATCCTAGCCCACCCTTATGTGCAAGGACGCAACCTTATATCGGTGGCTGTCGTTCGTAGCATGGTCCTTGAGCATGGGGAGCAGGGAGAAGACGTGGCCAAGTCCAAGACCCAGTCGGTCATCGACGACATCACCGAACAGATCGCCTCCGGACGGCTCAAACCAGGTGAGCGGTTGCTGAGCACCGCCGAGATGTGCGCGCACTACGGGGTGTCGATAACCGTGGTCCGCAACGCGGTGCAGTGGCTCAAGGCGAAGGGTCTCGTCGAAGGACTGTCCGGGGTCGGCGTCTTCGTCACCGAAAAGGAGTAGGCCTCCCGCGCGGCTCGCTGGCCCGCGCCGGTGACCAGTACGGCGGAGCGCCACGTTCTCCTCTGATCCTGATTCCCCTCGTGTCGTATCTCGTCGAGTGGCCGGACCTCGTCGTCGGGCGGCCGGGCGCCGGAGGATGAGTGGCGGCCCTCGTCAGCGGCTGAACGGTGGCACCGATGACGTTTTCGTGGAAGAATCGGGCAGGAATTCCCGAAAACCGTGGTCTAAACGCAAAGCTTCTACGGAGACAGGCCATGCTGCTGAGATTTCGCGTCGCCAACCACGGGTCGATCCGTGATGAGATGACCATCGCCTTGACCACGTCGGCGATGCGGGGTGCCACGCCACCCGGCGGCGATTGGCTGCAGGCGACGACACGTGTCGCCGGTCTCTACGGGCCGAACGCGGCTGGGAAGTCGACGATGCTCGACGCCATGGATCATTTGGTCCGTGCGACTCGGCATTCAGCGACCCGATGGGCGGAAAGGGGAGCCTTTCCGTACGTTCCTTTTGCTCTTGACGACGTCTCCTCGAGTGAGCCGTCGCTCTACGAGATCGATCTTGTGAGTGGAGGGATCCGATACACCTTTGGATTCCGGTCGACAGCGAAAGGAATCCTGGAGGAGTGGCTCTACTCGTATCCCAGTGGGCGGAGGCGGGTGCTGTACGAGCGTGATGGGGACACCTTCTCGTTCGGGCGCCACCTGACGGGCGACAACGTAGTTCTCGGAAAGGCGACGAAGCCTACATCGCTGTTCATGTCGTCGGCGGCGAACAACAGGCATCAGATCATCTCGCCGATCCACCATCAGATTTCCCGTCACATCAAGTACGCAAGGCTCAGTGAATCGGATCGTCAGAGTCGTTTGCAGTGGATCATGGGTTCGGTGGAAAGGGAGGGCGGGCTCCTCGATCTCGCGGGAGCGCTGCTGAGATTCGCGGATGTCGGAATCACTGGTGTAAAGGTCCGTGAAGAAACGCCGACTGACGAGGTCGCTCGTGTCGTGCGGAAGATTCATGAGGCGCTTGCGACGGACGAATCGAATAAGGCCGACCTGGAGCGCCTCATGGAGCAGATGGCAAGGAAGCTCCAGTTCGTGCACGAATCCTCCGGATCTGATGCGGGTGCTCTTCTGGAGCTTGCGCAAGAAAGCAGTGGGACGGTGGCTTGGCTCAGCCTGGCGGTTCCGGCAATCGATGCCCTGAAGCGAGGTGACTTGTTTCTGGTCGACGAAATCGATTCAAGTCTTCATCCGAGTCTGACCTCTCAGCTTATTCAGATGTTCAAGAGTGGGCGGTTGAACAGATCTGGCGCACAACTCGTATTCACATCTCATGACACCTCCCTGCTCGGCGGCCTCCACGGCAAGATCCTGGATCCTGAGGAGATCTGGTTGGCAGAAAAGGCGGGTGACGGGGCAACCGACATCTACTCGGCCGCTGAGTTCTCCATCAGGTCGCGTGACAACATCGAGCGTCGTTATCTCCAAGGCAGATACGGTGCCGTCCCGATGTTTTCAGCAGACGACCTTGAGGCCGTGCTTGCTGAAGCGGGCGGAACTCTGAGGGCTTCGGCATGAAGCACTCGGGTTCATCGAACCTGCAGCGAAACAGATCGCGGGCCGAGCGAAGCCGTATCCTCGTGGTGACCGAGGGGGAGGCGACGGAGCCGCAGTACCTGAACGGATTGGCGAGGTATGCGCGCGCAACCGGACTCGTGGTCAGCACTGCGAGCGTATTCGGGATCGGGCGGGATCCGTTGAGTGTCGTGCGTAGGGCGGTTGTTCTCAGGGACGAGGACAACTCGAAGAACAGAAGTCCGAGGGATCGCTACGAGAGCATATGGTGTGTATTCGACGTCGATGAGCATGCCACTATCGACGCCGCACTCATTGAAGCGCAAGCAGAGGGATTCAAAGTGGGGGTAAGTAACCCGTGCTTCGAAATATGGCTGCTCTGGCACTTCGAGGATCATTTCGCAGAAATCAGCAGGAAGAATCTTCGAAACAAGCTGAAGCCGAGAGGGTGTGGTGAGAAGAAGATCCCTCGAAACTTCGATTACTCGAAATTCCAGGAAGCCTCACGTCGTGCTCGAAGCCGGCCTTCCGTGAAGTCGGACTATTCAATTCCAGCAAATCCCGGTACCGGTGTCCTCTCCCTTGTCGGTGCAGTGATGGGTGGAGGAACGTAGATCGCCCCGTCTTCGGGGGTGTTGTAGCAGCGATCCCATGAGCTATGGCGTGTCTCTCCGCGCCACCCGGATGCCGGCTGCGGGATGAACAGTGCGGATCATCTGCTGGTCCACGTTGTGATGGCGCCGTCGGTGGAGTCGGGACGGTGGCGGGCCAGGAAACGGTCCAGGACGGCCAGCGCGCCCCGGGCTTTTGCCAGTTCCTCGGCGGGAACGGCGTTGTCGGCGCGCAGCCACGCGTCGAGGGCCTCGCGGACGACACCGGAGAATCCGTCGGGATGTCCAGCGTTCTCGGCCGCCTCCACCAGGTCGAGCGGAAGGCGGACGCTCTTCTTGATGGTCATCCGTACGCCGGTCTCCGGGTCGACGTGGGAGCGAACGGTGACTCGGTCCGGTCCGGCGACCAGTACCGCGGAGGTGGTGCCGCCCTGTCTCCAATGGTCGAGATCGGCATCGTCGGGGCTGACCGGGGTGCGGCTCATGGCTGTTCTACCCCCATGCGGTGCTCTCTGCGGGGCTTGATGGCCCCGTGATCCGGTGAATGGCGATGTCCCACGCCGCAGTGTCGCACGGCGTCGGACAGGCGACCGATGAGAAGGGTGCGCCATTGACCGGTCGTCAGAGAAGGCCACCGCGATGCGTCATGGGCTGATCTGAAGCGGTCGGAAGAGCGTCCGTTCGGCCTACCCGGCGGCTGTTCGCCGGTGCTTCAGCGTGGCCGCGAGTAGGTTCTCTCCGGGGTCGATTACCGGCGATGTGAAGGGCTTTCGACCGAAAAACCCGTTCCACCACTAACGGGTGTATACGCCGGTTACATTGCAGTTGGCGTCGCCTCACCTTGCGTGCAGGCGCCGACGCCCCCGACCGCCCCCGTGCGGTACCCGAACAGGCAAACCCGTCGCGAGACGGGGACGCAAAGCCAGGGGCCTCCCCGCTGGAGGCAGCCCAGCCGCCGAAGGAGACAGGAAGAGAATGCGTCATCGACCAATCCAAACGGCGCCGCGAGAGCGGGTGCCGTACACGCTCTGGGGAACAAAGCGAGTCAAGCGGCTCTTAGCGACCGCGACCGCTGCCGCCGTCGGCTTCGTTCCCGCCGTCATGGTTCCCTCGGCCGCCTGGGCCGCCCCGATCGACTTCCTGACCATCTCGAACGCCGAGACCTGGGAAGGCGGCAAGCTCGTCTTCACCGTCACCTACACCGGCACCACCGCCGCGAACTTCGACTTCGGTCTGGTCGATGGGACGGCCACACTGGCGGACGGCGACTTCTCGGCTCTGACCGATGCCAACTCGCCCTCCTTCGTCGCGTCCTCCACCCCGCCGCAGATCTCGTTCCCGATTTCGAGTCCGAGCGCACCGGCCAAGGCGACCGTCACGGTCAGCATCCCGGACGCGGGTCTGACGGACGCCGCCACCGAGACGCTGAAGCTGCAGGCCGTCCCGACCGGCGACACGATTCCCGCGGCGGCGTCCACCGATCCGCAGGCCAACGGCACCGGAACGATCTGGAACCTCGACACCGCCAACGACATCATCCTCACCGCTCCGGTGGAGACCGAGGTCGAGACGGCGACGGGTGGTGTCCAGCGGAAGGTGACAGTCACCGCGAAGCAGAAGAATCCGCAGCAGCATGACGTCACCATCCCGGTGAAGACGCTGGACGCGGTGCTCGACCTGGACAACAACGGAACGCCGGACAGCCCCGTCAGCTATCTCACGAACTGGGCCACCTCCGAGGGCAACGCGAACCGGGACTACACCGCTCTTCCGACCGACGCGAAGATCGTGATCCCGGCGAACGAGACCTCCGGCAGCATCTCGATCGAGCTCTGGGACGACACCTCGCACGAGACGGCGACCCAGTACTTCCGGGTGGAGAAGGACGCCAGCCGGACCACGCTGGGTGGCGCGGTGGTTCCGGGCCAGGGTGCCGTGCAGATCGGCATCAAGGACGACGACCCCGAGCCGAAGATCAGCGTCGGCGACGCGGCGACCGTGAAGGAAGGCGCTCCGCTGACCTTCCCGCTCATGTTGACGAACCCGTCGGAGAAGCCGGTCACCGCCTCCCTGAACGCGCTGGGTGTGGCGACGGGCACCGCCAAGGCGGCCACCGTCGGGGCGACCAACGTCGACCCGAACGACGTGGTCTGGGGCATCGGCGTCACCGGCACCGACACCGTGACGGTGCCGTCGTACGCCAAGGGCAGCAACGTCATGATGCCGACGACGCTGTTCCCGACGAACCTCTTCGAGGGGCCGGAGAACGTCCGGGTCACGCTCAGCAGCCCGACGAACGCCGCACTCGGCACACCGACGACCGCGAACGGCATCGTGACCGATGTCCAGGCCGGTCAGACCGTCGAGTACAGCACGGTGGATCCCTTCGCCGCGGGTACCAAGACGTGGACCGAGGGCAACAGCGGCCCGGTCGAGAAGAAGATCTGGCTCCGGTTCGCGGCGGGTTCGACGCTGCCGACGACGCTCAACTACAAGTTCGCCGATGGCACCGCCAAGAACGGTGAGGACTTCATCGGCAGCGCGGGTTCGATCTCGGTGCCCGCCAACAGTGACCTGGTCTCCATCCCGGTCACCATCATCGGCGACCGGATCGACGAGCCCGACGAGAAGTTCAAGCTCGTGGTCACCGACCCGAACGCGGTGGCCAGTGTGGCCTCCACCGGTGAGGTCGAGTTCACGATCACCGACGACGACCCGGCGCCGTCCTGGTCGACCGCCGACGTCTCTCTCCTGGAGGGCAACACCGGCGCCACGATGGCGATGGTCCCGATCAACCTGAGCGGCCCGGTCGGCACCGATGCGGTCTTCACCGCGGTCATCGCCGACGGCGGCGCTGTCGAGGCGGCCGGCACGGTCGGTGGCAACGACTACGATCTGCCGTCTGTTCTGAGCGTCACGGTCAAGGCGGGGGAGTCCAAGGGCGTTCTCTCGGTTCCGATCAACGGTGACGTGATCTATGAGCGGGACGAGGCCTTCACGGTCACCTTCACGCCGCCGGCCACGATCATCGACAACTCGGGTCCGGACACCATCCGCGCTTCCCGTGTGGTGATCGAGAACGACGACGCGCAGCCGAAGCTGACCTACGCTGCCGCGGCAGGCCCCGAGGGCACCTCGGTGACCGTGGTTCCGACAGTCGTCGGCAAGTCGCAGTACGCGTACGACATCGGTTTCGCGGTGACTCCGGGCAAGGTGGACCCGGCGACCAGCGGGGTGGACTTCGAGGTCCCGGCCACGCTGATCAACAACGCGTCGATCCCGGCCGGCTACGAGGGCGCGCTCTCCAAGCTGACCCCGACGCCGTTCAACCTGCCGGCGTTCCCGCTGCTCAACGACCTCATCGACGAACCGACCGAGACGTTCATGGTCACCGCGACCGAGGCCAGCTCGATCCTGCGGGGCTTCGCGATCTCCTCGACCGAGGTCCGGATCACCGACGACCCGCTGGACCTGCCGCCGGCCGCGTCCATCGATGACATCACCGTCAACGAGAAGGACGGGTTCGCCGAGGTTCCGGTCTCGCTGGCCTTCATCGGTGAGGCGACCTCGACCGTCCAGACTGTCACCATCCCGTTCTGGACCGAGGACGGCACCGCCAAGGCGGGCCAGGACTACGACAAGGTCGCGGGCAAGCTGGAGATCCCGCCGGGCTCCCTGAAGTGGAGCATCAAGGTCCCGATCATCGACGACTGGGACGCCGAGGGCGACGAGAACTTCAAGGTCAAGCTCGGTACCCCGGGGCCGCTGGGCGCGCTGGTGATCAAGGGCGGCGCGACCGTCACGATCAAGTCGGACGACAAGGCGGTCAAGCCGACCCTGACGGCCAAGGGCCCGGCGAAGGGCGCCGGCAAGGTCTCCTTCGAGGGTATGGCCACGCCGAACAGCACGGTTCAGCTGTGGGGCGCCGCCCTGCCGACCACCGATGTGAAGAAGTTCAAGGTGCTCGCCTCGACCGAGGCGGACGCCAAGGGCTGGTTCAAGTTCACCGACCGGTCGGTGACCACCGGTATGGCGTTCGCGGTCTCCTCGCAGGGTGAGGTCTCCGCGGTCAAGACGGTGAAGCTGACGCAGAGCCCGTCGCTGTCGCTGAGCAGCACCAAGGGCAAGCTGACCGCTTCGGTCACCGGTAACCCGAAGGTGGGCGGCCAGACGGTCACGGTCTACTGGCTGAGCGGCAAGACCTGGAAGAAGATCGACTCCGGCAAGACGGCGTCCAACGGTGTCTACAAGGACACCTGGACCCAGAAGTCGAAGGCGAAGCTGAAGATCCGGGCCTCGGTGGTCAACTCCACCGCCGGGATCAACCTCGGCTGGACCGCCGAGAAGTGGATCACCATCAAGTAACACCGGTACCGATAAGAAAGGGGGGCGGCCCGACGGCCGCCCCCCTTTCCCGTTAATCCACCTCGGCGACGGCCTCGGCGAACTGGGCCGAATACAGCCGGGAGTACGCCCCGCCCGCCGCGAGCAGTGACTCGTGGGTGCCCTGTTCGACGATGGTGCCGTTCTCCATCACCAGGATCACGTCGGCGTCGCGGATGGTGGAGAGGCGGTGGGCGATGACGAAGCTCGTCCGGCCGGTGCGCAGGGTGGCCATGGCCCGCTGGATCAGGACCTCGGTGCGGGTGTCGACGGAGCTGGTGGCCTCGTCCAGGATCAGGATGCTGGGTTCGGCCAGGAAGGCGCGGGCGATGGTGACCAGCTGTTTCTGCCCGGCGCTGACGTTCGAGCCCTCCTCGTCGATCTTCGTGTCGTAGCCGTCGGGCAGCATCCGCACGAAGCCGTCGACGTGGGCGGCCTCGGCTGCCCGTGTCACCAGATCCGCAGAAGGCGAGGAGGCGCCGTAGCCGATGTTCTCGGCGATGCTGCCACCGAACAGCCAGGTGTCCTGCAACACCATCCCGATGTGTGAACGCAACTGTTCACGGGGCATCGAGGCGATGTCGACCCCGTCGATGGTGATCCGGCCGGACGTCACGTCGTAGAACCGCATCAGCAGGTTGACCAGGGTGGTCTTGCCGGCGCCGGTGGGGCCGACGATGGCCACGGTCTGGCCGGGTTCGACGGTCAGGTTCAGGCCCTCGATGAGCGGCTTGTCCGGCAGGTAGCGGAACGAGACGTTCTCGAAGGCGATCCGTCCCTGCACCCCGTCCAGCGCTACCGAAGCCGGCTCGGGGGACTGTTCTGGGGCGTCCAGCAGGGCGAATACCCGTTCCGCGGAGGCCACCCCGGACTGCACCAGGTTCGCCATGCTGGCCACCTGGGTGAGCGGCTGGCTGAACTGGCGGGAGTACTGGATGAACGCCTGCACCTCGCCGAGGGTGAGCGTGCCGGACGCCACCCGGAGCCCGCCGACGACCGCCACCAGCACGTAGTTCACGTTGCTGATGAACATCATGGCCGGCTGGATCAGGCCGGAGATGAACTGTGCGCGGAAGCTGGACGCGTACAGCTTGTCGTTGTGTTCGGCGAACGTCGACGAGGCCTCGTGCTGCCGGCCGAACACCTTGACCAGGGTGTGCCCGGTGAACATCTCCTCGATGTGCCCGTTGAGCTGGCCGGTGGTCTTCCACTGGGCGACGAACTGCGGCTGGGACCGTTTGCCGATCACCGTGGTCAGCCAGATCGACACCGGCACCGTGACCAGGGCGATCAGAGCCAACAGCGGGGAGATCCAGAACATCATGCCGAGTACGCCCACAATGGTCAGCAATGCCGTCGCCAGCTGGGCGAAGGTCTGCTGCAGGGTCTGCGCGATGTTGTCGGTGTCGTTGGTGGCGCGGCTCAGCACCTCGCCGCGCGGCTGCTGATCGAAGTAGGACAGCGGCAGCCGCCCGAGTTTCTCCTCCACCTGCTGCCGCAGGTCGTAGACGGCGGCCTGGACGGCCCGGGTGGTGAGCCGGCCCTGGAGCACACCGAAGACCCACGCGAACAGGTAGATCAAGGCCACCCAGGCGAGCACCCGGCCCAGCCGGTCGAAGTCGATGCCCTGGCCGGGCACGAAGTCGATGCCGGCGAAGAGGTCGGCCTGGGTGTCCTTGCCCTCGGCGCGCAGACCGTCGACGGCCTGTGCCTTGGTGATCCCGGCCGGGAGCATCTTGCCCAGGAACCCGGAGAAGATCACGTCGGTGGCGCGGCCGAGCAGATACGGCCCGAGGACGGAGAGGAAGACTCCGACCGCACCGAATGCGAGCGCTCCTCCCACGTACACCCGCTGGGGTTGGAGAAGTCTGAAGAGACGCTTGGTGGAGCCTTTGAAGTCTTCGAGCTTCTCGGGCGGCCCGCCGGCCATCATCGCGCGTGCCGCGGGCGGCCCACCCGGAACGGGCCCTCTGCGCTGGGGCTGAGTCATCGGGCGCTCGCCTCCTCCACGGTCAACTGCGACAGGACGATCTCCCGGTACGTCGGGCTGGTCTCCATCAGGTCCTCATGGGTGCCGGTGCCGACGACCTTGCCGTCGTCGAGCACGATGATCCGGTCGGCGTCGCGGATCGTGCTGACCCGCTGGGCCACGATCACCACCGTGGCGCCGGTGATGTGCTCGGTCAGGGCGGCCCGCAGCGCCGCGTCGGTGGCGTAGTCGAGGGCCGAGAACGAGTCGTCGAACAGGTAGATCTCGGGCCGGTGCACCAGGGTGCGGGCGATCGCGAGCCGCTGCCGCTGCCCGCCGGAGACGTTGGTGCCGCCCTGGGCGATCGGCGCGTCGAGCTGCCCTTCCATCGACTCGACGAACGACCTGGCCTGCGCGATGTCGAGGGCCTGCCACAGCTCTTCGTCGGTGGCGTCCGGATTGCCGTAGCGCAGGTTGGACGCGACGGTGCCGGTGAACAGGTAGGGCCGTTGCGGCACCAGGCCGATCACACCGGCCAGCAGGCCGGGATCGATCTCCCGGACGTCCACGCCGTCCACCAGCACCTGGCCCTCGGTGGCGTCGAAGAGCCGGGGGACCAGGTTGAGCAGGGTGGTCTTGCCGCTGCCGGTGCTGCCGATGATCGCGGTGACCTCGTCCGGGCGGGCGGTCAGATGTACCCCCGAAAGCACACCTGCCTCGGCCCCGGGATAGTGGAATCCGACGTCGCGCAGCTCCAGCTCGCCGTGCCGGGCCAGGGTGGTGACCGGCGTCCTCGGCGGGGCGACGCTGGACTCGGTGCTCAGCACCTCGTCGATCCGCTCGGCGCAGACCTCGGCACGCGGCACCATCATGAACATGAAGGTGGCCATCATGATCGACATGAGGATCTGCATCAGGTAGCTGACGAACGCGGTGAGCGCGCCGACCTGCATGCCGCCGCTGTCGATCCGCATGCCGCCGAACCAGAGCACGGCCACACTGGAGATGTTCACGATCAGCATCACGGTCGGGAACATCAGCGCCATGATCCGGCCGACCCGCAGCGACACCTGGGTCAGATCGTCGTTGGCCACTCCGTACCGCCGGCGCTCGTGCTCGTCACGGACGAACGCCCGGATCACCCGGATGCCGGTGATCTGCTCGCGCATCACCAGGTTGACCCGGTCCAGCCGCTCCTGCATGGACCGGAACAGCGGCCGCATCCGCGCGATGATCAGGCCGATCACGGTGACCAGCAGCGGCACGATGACCAGCAGCAGCCCGGAGAGCGGGGCGTCCTCGCGCAGGGCCAGCACGATGCCGCCGACGCACATGATCGGCGCCGACACCATCAGCGTGAAGGTGAGCAGGACCAGCATCTGGATCTGCTGGACGTCGTTGGTGGTCCGGGTGATCAGCGACGGGGCGCCGAACTGGCCCACCTCGCGGGCGGAGAACTCCTGCACCCGGGTGAAGATCGACGAGCGGAGGTCACGGCCGACGGCCATGGCGGTCCGGGCGCCGAAGTAGACCGCGACCGCCTGCGCGGCGATCTGCAGCAGGGTGATGCCGAGCATGCCGGCGCCGACCCGCATCACGTAGCCGGTGTCACCCTGGACCACACCGTTGTCGATGATGTCCGCGTTGAGGGCGGGCAGGTAGAGGGTGGCGATGGTCTGCAGGAACTGGAACAGCACCACCAGGGTGATGTCCCGGCGATAGGGCCGTAGATGGACTCTCAACAACTTGATCAGCACGTCGGGGTCTCCTTGATGTGGATGCCGTCGAGCAGCAGAGCCGCCAGATCCGCACCACTGAACGAGTCGGGCTCCCCGTAGGGCCCGAAGGTGTTGGCGCCGCAGAACATCAGCAGCAGGTGGGCGGCGCGGGCCGGGGTCACCCGGAGACGCTCCGCGTCGGGGGCGAAGACGTCGGCGAGCGCGACGCCGAGCCTCTCCCGGTTGGCGGTCATCCGGGCGACGGTCTCCGGATCCTGCTCACCGACCATGATCAGCTTGCGGGCCGCGTGCATCAGGTGGGCCCGCTCCAGGAACCGCCGGTGCACCAGTTCGGCGGCGACGATCACCCGCTCGCGCAGTGGCGCGGACCGGTCGATCGCGGCCAGCCCGTCCAGGTCGGGTTGCGGGTCGAGCGCCTTGAGCACCGAGCAGACGACGAGCTGGCTCTTGGTCTCGAAGACGCCGAAGATGGTGCCCTCGGCCACCCCGGCGGCGCTGGCGATCTGCCGGGTGCTCACCTCCAGCCCGTGCTCGTGCAGCAGCGGGATGGTCGCCTCGATCAGGGCGGCCCGGCGCTCCTCCGGAGCCATCGCCGGGACCCGTCTGCGTCGGTTCTCCATGACGGCCGACTTTAATGAGCGAGTACTCACTCAGACAAACGAATTACCGCGGTCGAACCGGAATTACGCCCGTGGCGTATGAAGGGGACGTGAGCCCAACGAAGCCGTACCGCCGGGTCGTCCGGCACGTGACCACGGGATTCGCCGCAGTGCTGGTGTTTCTTGCCCTGATCGTTCCGGACCAGATCACCCGGTTGCCGCCCGGGAACTCGCCCTGGACCGCCCTCCTGCGGATCCCGCTGGAGGCGCTGATCGCCGGAGCGGTCCTGCTCCTGCTGCCGAAGAAGGGCCGCCGGCCGATCGTGATCGGCCTCGGTGTCACGCTCGGTCTGCTCACCGTGATCAAGATGATCGACATCGGCTTCTACGCCGTGCTCGCCCGCCGCTTCGACCCGGTGCTCGACTGGGCCCTCTTCGACGACGGGTTCAACTTCCTCGTCGACTCGATCGGCAAGGCCGCCACCATCGGCGTCACCATCGGGATCATGGTCGGCGCGGTGCTGCTGGCGGCCGGAATGACCTGGGCCGTGCTGCGCCTCGACACGGTGATGCGCGGCCACCGGACCGGCTCCTGGCGCGGCCTCGGCACCGCCGGAGTCGCCTGGGCGGTGCTCGCCGGGCTCGGCGTCCAGCTGATCGGCGGCCTCCCGGTCGCCTCGCACGCCGCCGCCGACCTGGCCGGGCACACCGTGATGGCCCTGCCGCAGAACCTCGCCGACCGCAAGAGATTCGCCGCCGAGGTTCAGATCGACAACTACCGGGACCGCGACGCCGACCAGATGCTCACCGCCCTGCGCGACAAGGACGTGATCATCTCGTTCATCGAGAGTTACGGGCGCGACGCCATCGAGAACCCGGCCTACAACGGCGCCGTCCTGGCCAGCCTCCAGGCCAACGGTGACAAGCTCACCGCCGCCGGGTACGCCAGCCGCAGCGGATGGCTCAGCTCACCCACCGCCGGCGGCGGGAGCTGGCTGGCCCACTCCACCTTCCTGTCCGGGCTGTGGATCGACAACGAGCAGCGTTACCGCAGCCTCGTCTCGTCCGACCGGCTCACCCTCACCCGTGCCTTCGCCGACGCCGGCCACAGGGCCGTCGGCGTCCAGCCCGGCATCGTCTTCGCCTGGCCGGAAGGCAGGTTCTACGGGTACGACCACATCTACGACTCGCACACCCTCGGCTACCAGGGCCCCACCTTCAGCTGGTCCCCGATGCCCGACCAGTTCGTGATGTCCGCCTTCCAGCAACTGGAGTACGGCAAGAACGACCGCGGCCGGCTGATGGCCGAGATCACCCTCACCTCCAGCCACACCCCGTGGGCGCCGGTCCCGTCGATGCTCCCCTGGGACCAGGTCGGCGACGGCACCGTCTACGGCCCGATGGTCGAGCGGGCCGAGAGCACCGGCAGCGTCTGGAAGAACGACGAACGGATCCGCACCGAGTACGCCCGCTCCCTCGCCTACTCGATGGACAGCCTGCTCGGGCACATGGCCGAATACGGCGGCGACGACCTGGTCATGGTCTTCCTCGGCGATCACCAGCCGGCCTCCGTGGTGGTCGGCGCCGAAGCCACCCGGGACGTGCCGATCACGATCATCGCGAAGGACCCGAAGACCCTCGACCGGATCAACGGCTGGGGCTGGAACGAGGGCCTCAAACCCGAGCCGGCCGCGCCGGTCTGGCGGATGGACACCTTCCGGGACCGCTTCCTGGCCGCGTTCGGCCCGGAGGGCGACCCGCACTGACCCCTCCTCCGCCCTGGGGAGGCCGGCCGCTTGCCGGCGGCCGGCCTCCCGTCACGCCACGTCGATGACCTGCCCGGCCGGGAGCCGGGGGGTCTTCGGCGGCGCCGACGTCGCCGGATCCAGCGTGCCCAGCCGCACCGCGATGAACGGGAAACCGACATCCCCCAGCATCCGGCGCAGCGTCTGCCGGGTGAACGGGATCTCCACCGGGCCACTCAACGGCAGCAGGCTCACCGCCTGCTCGGTCGCGGCCAGCCACAGCCGGCTCAGCGCCTCACCACCGCGCAGCCAGTCCCCGGACTCGTCACCGTCACCGTAGATCACCGCGTACGTGGCGGCCTGATCGTGCCCGTCCCCGGCCGGCAGCGTGCCCCGCGCCTGGAAGTCACGCTCCGCCACCGTGGTCAGCGGCACCTCCTCGGGCAGCACCGACGCCGGGATGCCGGTGCCGTCCGGCCGCTCGCCACCCACCCAGGTCGCCGTCTCGGCCTTGATCCGCTCGTCCGAATCCTCCGCGTGCTGTGCCCGGTCCACCGCCACGGCCAGCGCGATCACCTGATCCCGGCCGAGCACGTGCAGGTGGGCGCCACCCTCCTCGGTCACCTTCACCAGATGGCTCAGCGTGTCCTCGGAGACCCGCTCGTCGGTCACCGTCCGCCGGTCGGTGCGCCGCACCTGAAGCATCTGGAAGTGCCGGGTGGCCTCCGGCGGGACCGGGACCCGCTCCACCGGCCGGAGCACGGCCAGCGGCTCCCCGGCCGGCCGCTCCACCTCGTGCCGCCAGCCCTCGGCGTCCAGCGCCACCCGGGCGTGATGCAGCGCGGTGCCGCAGCTCAGCAGCAGCATCCGGCCGGAGGGGTCCTGCTCGCGCAGCTGGCGCTCGGCGACCCCGAACAGCTCCAGCCGGCCGTCCCGGACCACCCAGCGCCACGGCTGCGTGTTGTGGATCGACGGGGCGAACCGGGCCGCGTCCGCCGCCTGAACCAGTGCGCGCTTGACCTCGTCGCTGTCGTTCATGTCCCTATCGTGCGCCTTCCGCTCGGCGGCGGGTACGGCCTTGCGGCCCTACCGCCGTTAGGCTCTGCACCGTGTTCTCGATCGAACTCACCGAAGGTGCCCAGCTCCGCCCGCTCGAACCGTGGCAGGCCGAGGAGTTCCTGGCACACATGGACCGGGCCCGCGAGACCGTCGATCCGTGGATCCCGTGGGCCAGCGTCAGTACCGATCTTGCCAGCGCGACCGCCACCCTGCAGCGCTACGCCGACAACGCCGCCAAGGACAAGCAGCGGCTGTACGGCATCTGGCTGGACGGGATCCTGGTCGGCGGCACCATGTTCGTGGCCTTCGACGCGGCGGCCGGCAACTGTGAGATCGGTGTCTGGCTGGAGCCGGCGGGGACCGGGCGCGGGCTGATCACCCGGGCCGCCCGGGTGCTGATCGACTGGGCGTTCACCACCCGCGGCATGCACCGGGTGGAGTGGCACTGCAATCCGGCCAATCTGAACAGCTCCAACGTCGCCAAGCGCCTCGGGATGACCCGGGAGGCGCTGCTGCGCGAGTCGTACCCGTGGCAGGGCCGCCGCAACGACACCGAGATCTGGGCGGTCCTCGCCCACGAGTGGACATAGTGCTCGCCGGCCCCGCCCTGACCCGCCGTCACGAGGACGGGCAGGACGTCCCCCTGCTGCTCTGGCGCTTCCCGGAACCGCTGCTCGCCATCTCCAGCGCGGTCCACGGCGGCGGCCTCGGCACCCGGCACTGGCTGATCAACGCGACGGTGCCGATGTCGTACGCCCGCCCCGACCCGGACACCCACCTGGCCGCCCTCGCCACCGGCCTCGGACTGACCGGCCCCGGCATCGGGCTGCTCACCGGCGTCGACGTGACCGAGGTGGTGACCACGGCCGACGACGGCGTGCACGTCTCCGCCACCGTCGGGCTGGGCGCGCCGATCCCGGCCGCCTCACCCGACCCCGGATTCGGCCACCACCCCGGCACCGTCAACATCGTCGTCTGGGTGCCGCAGCGGCTCAGCGACGGCGCCCTGGTCAACGCGGTCGCCACCGCCACCGAGGCGAAGGCGCAGGCACTCGCCGAGCGGGGG
The DNA here is from genome assembly GCF_050589265.1 of Actinoplanes sp. G11-F43. Classification (NCBI taxonomy): domain Bacteria; kingdom Bacillati; phylum Actinomycetota; class Actinomycetes; order Micromonosporales; family Micromonosporaceae; genus Actinoplanes; species Actinoplanes sp. G11-F43. The sequence continues at coordinate 140,956 of NZ_JBNZCE010000017.1, read as the reverse complement.
CTGACGGCCACCGGGACGGCCACCGACGCGGTGGTGGTGCTCTGCCCGATCGGCGGGCCGGTCGCCGCCTACGGTGGGCCGCGGTCGCGGTGGGGCGCGCCGCTGGCCAGAGCCGTGCATCAGGCGGTCCTCGCCGGGTCCTTCTAGGCGGTCTTTCACGGGCGTCTCTCATGGGCGTCTTTCATGGGCGCAGGAGACCGGAATCGATCAGGATCCGTTTCCCGTCGCCCTCCCGGAGGAAGTCGGTGAACGTCGCCGCGGCGCCATCCGCCTCGTCCAGGGTGACCACGATCAGCCGGCCGATCTTCTCGGAGGTCCGGCCGGCGGCCAGCGGGGCGATCGGATCGTCGGTGACCAGGAGGGCCGGTTTCTCGCCGGAGGCGGCGGTCCGGGTCAGATCGGGCCCCTTGGCGTACGCCGGGAGCACCTCGATGTTCGGGTTCAGCACCTCGAAACCCTGCTCGATCTCCGGAAAGATCTGCTCCAACGACTCGTCGGCGAGCACCCGCAGCACGGTCAGCCCGGCCTGGGGCCCGGCCGGCCCGCTCGCCGCCGGGGCGCCGTTCTCGTTCCGGCCGTCCGGTGCGCCGTCCGGCGACGCGGTCCCGGCGCATCCACCCGCGGCCAGAGCCGTCATGGCCAACAGCGTGATCAGTCTTCGCATGATGGTTGGACAGTTCCGGGCACCGTCCGGTTCCGGTCACAAATGCGGGCGAAAAGTGCACCCAATCTGGCGTTGCGCCCGTCACACCCGCCCGGTCATGCTGTGCTCGTGCCGGAACGCATCACCGAAGTCACCGCGCTGCTCGCCGAGGTCCTGGCCCCCCGGGCCCCACTCACCGTGATCGTCGACGGCGGCGATCCCGGAGCCGCCGCCGCGTTCGCCGCCCGCCTGGCGGCCGCGTTCCCGCCCGCCGCCCGAGCCTGGAACGTGGACGCCGTCCTGGGGCTGAGCGGCCCCGGCGGCGGCATGTTCGACTCGGCCCTGAACGTCCTGGAACCGGCCACCGACCAGATCCTGGTGTTCCTGCGCGGCGGTCCCCGCCACCGTTTCGCCGAGGGCGACGGCGAACGCCGGGCCCAGGTGGTGATCGACCACCGCGACCCGGACTGGCCGGTCATCCGCCACCTGCACCAGTCCCTGGCCGACGTGAACCGCTGGTACCGCTCGGAGAGCCAGGCCTTCTTCGCCGCCCGGGCAGCGGACTGGGACACCAAGTTCGGCGACGACATGCCCCGTTACACGGAGGCGGTCCGCCTGGCCGGAGTCCATCCCGGCCACACCGTCCTGGACATCGGCTGCGGCACCGGCCGGGCCCTGCCCGCCCTCGCCGAGGCCGTCTCCCCTGATCCCTCGCCCGGGGTGCTTCCGCCGGTTGTTGCCGAGTCCTCGTCCGGCGCATCGGGAGCTTTGGCGGCGGCGGCCGGGCCGGCGGGCCGGGTCATCGGGCTGGATCTGACCCCGGACATGCTGACCGCGGCCCGGAGAGCCGGACGCGGTGACTGCGCCGATCTGGTTCTCGCCGATGCCCGCCAGCTGCCGGTGGCCGACGCGGTCGCCGACGTGATCTTCGCGGCGGGTCTGGTCCACCATCTGCCCGACCCGATCGCCGGGCTACGGGAACTGGCCCGGGTGACCCGCCCCGGCGGCACCCTGGCGATCTTCCATCCGACCGGCCGCGCGGAGCTGGCCGCCCGGCACGGCCGCGTCCTGCGCCCGGGCGAGCCGCTGAGTGAGGAACGTCTCGGCCCGCTGCTGGCCGATTCCGGCTGGATCCTGACCAGCTACGAAGACATCCCGGACCGTTTCCTGGCCCTGGCCACCCGGGAATCCTGAGCCCGGCCTCGACTTCCGGCGGCGGGACCGTGGGACGGTGAGTTCTGCTGTGCCCGGCGGTCGCGGGTCGGTCCGGGGTGGGGCGGACCTCGCGGTGTAGTCACGGGAGTCGCCGGCTTGGCGAAGGGCTTGATCGCCCGTACCGGATGACGGGTTTGAATTTTTTTGGGGTAAGCGTCGGCGGCGGGGAGCGGAGTACGTTGGGCGCGGTCTTTCGTGGTCGCCGAAAGGGTTCGGGGCATGGAAGGCTGCATCACAGGGGCTGCCGCGCCGACAAGGCCGCGGGACCGCTGCGTGGCGAGGACTAGGGACGGGGAAGTGCCGTGGGCATGGTCGAGGTCGTCGGGCTGGTTCTCCATCCCCGGCGGGACTGTGGGTCGGCGATCGAGGCGATCACCGGGTGGGCCGAGGCTCGTGGGGTGGCGGTTCTGGGGCTGCCGGACGAGGTGAGCCGGATCAGTGGGTGCACTGCCGAGGCGGTCACCGCCGACGAGATGGTGAAACGGGCGGGACTGCTGGTCAGCCTCGGTGGGGACGGCACCATGCTGCGGACCATGCGGCTGGCCGAGGGGCATGACACGCCGGTGCTCGGGGTCAACGTGGGGCGGCTCGGGTTCCTCGCCGAGGTGGATCTCGCGGGGCTGGGAGAGGCGCTGTCCGCGATCGACGAGCATCGGTACACGGTGGAGTCGCGGACCGCGGTGCGGACGGTGCTGCCGGGTGGGCGTGAGGTGGCCGCGTTCAACGATGTGGCGCTGGTCCGGGTGCCGGGGCACGGGCTGGCCGCGGTCGGGATCCGGGTGGAGGGGCGCGGGTTCGTCAGTTACGCGGCGGACGCGGTGATCGTGTCGACGCCGACCGGGTCGACGGCGTACAGCTTCTCCGCCGGTGGGCCGATCGTGTCGCCGAACGTGCAGGCGCTGATCGTGTCGGCGGCGGCCGCGCATTCGTCGTTCAACCGGTCGCTGGTGGTGGACACGTCCGAGCAGCTGGCCCTGGATGTGCTGCCGACGAGTGGGCGGCTGGCGATCGAGGTGGACGGGATCATCGAGGGGCATGCCGAGGCGGGGGACTGCCTGGAGATCCGGCCGGTGCCGGAGGCGGCCCGGGTGGTCCGGTTCGGGACGACCTCGTTCTATGAGCGGGCCCGGCGCAAACTGCGGGTGGAGGGCAGTGCGCAGGCGGTCGCGCACGATCCGGCCGACGCGGTGGTGGTGGACAACTTCGAGCAGCAGCGGTACGAGGTTCTGCTCGGTGGGGAAGCCGTCGGAACCCTCACCTACACCCGGGATGCCGGGCACATCGACCTGACCGACACCGAAGTGGACCAGGCGTTCTCCGGGCGTGGGCTGGCCGGGCGCCTGGCCGCCGCGGCTCTCGCCGACGCCCGGGCGCGTGGGATCACGATCAAAGCCACCTGCCCCTATGTCAGGGGCTACCTGGAACGCCACCCCGAGAGCTGAGGACAAACCGACATCATGGGCCAAGCCGCGATCCTCACGGTCGACGACGACCCCTCCGTCTCCCGAGCCATCGCACGTGACCTGCGCCGCCGCTACGCCGACAAATACCGGATCGTCCGCGCCTCCTCCGGCGACGAGGCCCTGGACGTGCTGCGCGAACTGAAACTGCGGGGCGGCCGGGTCGCTGTCATCCTCGCCGACTACCGGATGCCACAGATGAACGGCATCGAGTTCCTGGAGCAGGCGATGGACCTGTTCCCGCACGCCCGCCGGGCGCTGCTGACCGCCTACGCCGACACCGACGCCGCGATCCAGGCGATCAACGTGGTGGACGTCGACCACTACCTGCTGAAGCCGTGGGATCCGCCGGAGGAGAAGCTCTATCCGGTGCTGGACGCGCTGCTGGACGCCTGGCAGGCCACCAACGACCAGGAGGTGGCCGACATCCGGGTGGTCGGGCACCGGTGGAGTGAGCCGTCCTTCCAGATCCGCGACTTCCTGGCCCGCAACCTGGTGCCGTACAAATATTTCGGCGCCGACGAGCCGGAGGGCCGCCGCCTGCTGGAGGCCGCCGGGACCGGGCCGGAGTCGGTGCCGCTGGTGGTGACCGCCGACGGCCGGGCCCTGTCCCACCCCACCGTGCAGCAGGTCGCCGAGGTGGCCGGCCTGTCCACCGCCCCGGACCGCGACTTCTACGACCTGATCATCGTCGGGGGCGGCCCGGCCGGGCTGGGCGCGGCCGTCTACGGCGGCTCGGAAGGACTCAAGACCCTGCTCGTCGAACGGCAGGCGGTCGGCGGCCAGGCCGGGCAGAGCTCCCGGATCGAGAACTATCTGGGCTTCCCGGACGGCATCTCCGGCGCCCAGCTGACCGACCGGGCCCGGCGGCAGGCCGACAAGTTCGCCGCCGAGACCCTCACCACCCGCGACGTGGTCGGGCTGCGCACCGACGGGTCGGCCCGCACCCTCACCTTCGCCGACGGGGGCGAGGTGTCCGCGCACGCGGTGCTGCTGGCCACCGGTGTCTCCTACCGCCCGCTGCTGGCCGAGGGGGTGGCCGAGCTGACCGGCTCGGGCGTCTTCTACGGTTCGGCGGCCACCGAGGGCCCGGCCTGCGCCGGCACCGACGTCTACATCGTCGGCGGCGCCAACTCGGCCGGGCAGGCGGCGCTCTTCTTCGCCCGGTACGCCAACCGGGTCACCCTGCTGGTCCGGGGCGACTCCCTGGAGTCGTCGATGTCGTACTACCTGATCCAGCAGCTCGCCCAGGTCGGCAACATCGAGGTGCGGACCCGGTGCGAGGTGATCGGCGCGCAGGGTGACGGCCACCTGCAGGCGATCACCATCTGCGACAGCAAGGACGGGACGAAACTGACCGTCGAGTGCGGTTATCTGTTCGTCTTCATCGGCGCCGAACCGCGTACCGACTGGCTCGGCGACACCCTGCTGCGGGACGGCAAGGGCTTCATCCGGACCGGCACCGACCTGCTGCAGAACGGGGAGCGCCCACGGGGATGGGATCGGGACCGGGATCCGTTCTATCTGGAGAGCAGTGTCCCCGGGATCTTCGCGGCCGGCGACGTCCGGGCCAGTTCGGTCAAACGGGTGGCCTCGGCGGTCGGTGAGGGTGCGATGGCCGTCGCGCTGGTCCACCGCTATCTGGAGGCGCAATGACCGACGAGCCCATCGTCATCGAACCCTGCGAGCCCGGCCGGCTCACCATCGGCGATCTGCGCACCCTGTTCCTGTTCGAGAAACTCACCGACGACCAGCTCGGCTGGCTGGCCGAGCACGGCTGCACCATGCGGGTCGGCTCCGGCGGCCTGGTGGTCCGCGAAGGCGACCCGGCCGCATCGTTCTTCGTGCTGCTCAGCGGCGCCGTCTCGCTGACCACCCGGGTCGGCGAGGACGAGGTGACCACCAACCGCACCGACCAGCGCGGCGTCTACATGGGCGCCACCCAGGCCTACCTGCGCGACGACGGGGTGCCCCGCAAATACATGGCGTCGATGCGGGCGCTGTCCGACGCCGAGTTCTACGTGCTGTCCGCCGACGACTTCGGCTGGGTCATGCGCGAATGGTTCCCGATGTCGATCCACCTGCTCGAAGGCCTGGCCCTGGGGATCCGCAACTCGCAGGCGGCGATCGGCGAACGGCAGCGGCTGTCCGCCCTCGGCGCGCTGTCCGCCGGACTGATGCACGAACTCAACAACCCGGCCGCCGCCGCCTCCCGGGCCACCAGCGCGCTACGCCAGCGGGTCGCCGCGATGCGGATGAAACTCGGCAAACTGGCCGCCGGCAAGGTCGCCCCCGACCGGCTGGTCGCCCTCCTGGAATTGCAGGAGGAGGTGATCGAACGGGCCGCGAAAGCGCCGGTGATGACCGCCATGCAGGTCGCCGACCTGGAGGACGAACTCGGCGAGTGGATGGAGGACCGGTCGATCACCGCCGGCTGGGACATCGCGCCGGTCTTCGCCCAGGGCGGCATCGACACCGAATGCCTCACCGAACTGGAGACCCGGCTGGCCTCCCCGGAGCTGCTCGACCAGGCGATCCACTGGATCGGGTACGCCCTGGAGACCGAACAGCTGATGAGCGACATCGAGGACGCCACCGGCCGGGTGTCCAACCTGGTGCACGCGGCCAAACAGTATTCGCACGTGGACCGCTCCGCCCATCAATGGATCGACGTGCACACCGGACTGGACAGCACCCTGGTCATGCTCGGACACAAGATCGGCGAGGGGGTTCGGGTGGTGAAGGACTACGACCGGTCCCTGCCGCAGATCCCGGCCCACCCGGCCGAACTCAACCAGGTGTGGACCAACGTCATCGACAACGCGGTGCAGGCCATGAACGCGGCCGGGACACTCACCATCCGCACCTACCGCGAGGACGACCGGCTGATCGTCTCGGTCGGTGACACCGGGCCGGGCATCCCCGCGGAGGTGCGCAAACGCATCTTCGAGCCGTTCTTCACCACCAAGCCGGTGGGGCAGGGGACCGGGCTCGGACTGGACATCTCCTACCGCATCGTGGTCAACGGGCACGGCGGGGACATCGCGGTGCACTCCGAACCCGGGGACACCCGCTTCCTGATCCGGCTGCCCTTCAGCGAGCCCGCGTCGGCCTGATCAGTTACAGCAGTCCTCGGACATAAGCCGCCTGTCCGGCGTGCTGGGCGTCGTCGTCCAGCACGCTGACCAGGCGCACCCCGAGCGTCACCGGCGGATCCCAGTCGCGGTCGACGATCCGGTCCAGGTCGGCGGCGGTCAGACCGCCGACCCACTTGACGGTACGGTCGTGCACAGCACCGTAGTAGTCCACCAGCGTCCGCCAGCTCTCCGGCGCGACCGCCGCCACCTGGTCGGCCGTGTGCCCGTACCCGGTGTCGTCCGGGTCGGTGGCCAGCCCGAACCGTGGCCCCCAGTCGCCGGTCAGATAGATCTGCTCGCCGCCGATCACCCCGGTCAGGTGGTGATCCTGCACCCGGGTCAGATGCCAGACCAGCCAGCCGATGGTGTTCGCTCCCGGCCGGGGCGCCCAGCGCAGCTGCTCCGGGGTCAGGTCGCGGACGGCCGCCTCGATGGTCTCCGGCAGCCGGGTGTACCCGTCGATGAGGATGTCGCCGACGTCCATGCTCACTCGCTCTCCTGGGTGGTCGCCGCGCCGGCGTCGCCGGTCTGGTTCTGATTCTGCTCCGGCACACCGGTCTCCGGCTGCTCCTCCACCGGCGTGGTCACCTCGGGCCGGGTGGGGGCCGGGGTCGGCTCGTTCGTCGCCGGGACACCCGTCTCCGGGGTGTCGGCCGGCGCGGTCGTGGCGCCGGTCCCGGCGGGTGTCTCCGGGGTCTCCGACGGGGCCACCGGCGGCTCGTCCTCGTCGGCCCGCTCGCCGGTCCGGTCGTCCCGGGTCTCGTTCGCGGTGTCGAACAGGATGGTGGGGCTGCCGTTCTCCCGGCCGCTGGTCACGTCCGCGGCCGAGCGGCCGGCGAAGAGTTCCGCGGTGGTCAGCACACCCATGCCGAGCACGAAGAACGCCCCGGCGACCAGGGCCACCCGCTGCCAGCGGATCCCGCGGCCGGGCGTGGTGGCGCTCCCGGCCGCCGTGGACGAATCGGTCTTCGCGGACAAGCCGACCGCTGTGGGCAAACCGGACGTCGTCGGGGGAGAGCTGGACGCGGCTGTCGGTGAGACGGGGGTGTCGGACGGTGAGGTCTCCTCACCCGCCTGGACGGACGGGGTGCCCACCGCGGCCGGGGCCACCACGAACGCCGATTGAAGCCGTTTGGTGCCGTGGTTGATCGACCGGTGGTAGACCTCCGTCCCGATCGAGCTGATCAGGCTCGCCAGGGCGGCCCCGATCATCGTGCCGGCCACTCCCAGGAACGAGCCCAGGACGGCAGCCGAGACGGCGGCGAGAGTGCCGGCGATGGTCTTCGGGACGTCGATACCGGACCAGAAACGGCCCTTGGCCTGCTCGGACATATCCTCCGAATCCCCTGCGTCAGATCGAATCCCGCTCCGGTGCCGGCCTGCGGCTCCCGGCGAACAGACGCCGGGCGGAGACGGGGTTCGATGCGCGAACTAGGAGACCTTTGCCGCATAAGCGGGCGCTAAACCCGCCTTCTCGGCGGCGACATGCCGGCGGGTCAGGTGCCGGGAGCGCAGGATGCCGACCACCCCGGCCGCGGCCACCAGGAACTGGACCGACATGGCGACCCGGAAGTCGTCGATGTGATAGTCGTTACTCCCTCCGGTGCGGTAGTCGAGGATCAGCCCGATCAGCTGGATGGTCACCAGCGACGCGGTGAACCCGCCCACGTTGACCACCCCGGTCGCGGTGCCGAGCCGGCTCGGCGGGTTGAAGCTGCGGGCGAAGTCGAACCCGATCATCGAGCCGGGACCGCCCAGCCCGAGCGCCACCACCAGGGCCACCAGCAGCGGCAGCGGCGCCCGGCCGGGCCAGGCGATGACCACCGCCCAGGCGGTCATGTTGATCGCCACGATGCCGAGGACCAGCCAGGACCGGCGCAGCGGGTGCCGCTGGGTGAGCAGCCCGAGGATCGGCCCGGCGGCCATCCCGGTGACCACGAAGACGGTCAGCAGCACACCGGCGGTGGCCCGGCTCAGGCCCTGCCCGGCGACCAGGAACGGGACGCCCCACATCAGCGCGAACACCGTCCCGGTGAACTGGGTGGTGAAGTGCGCCCACAGACCCAGCCGGGTGCCCGGGTGCCGCCACGAGCTGCCCAGGTCGGTGCCGAGCCGCTGCCAGCTCATCGAGTCGCCGTTGTTGATCCGGTGCTCCGGGGTGTCCCGCAGCGCGGCCAGGGCGACGATCGCCACCAGCACGCCGGCGGCGGCCGCGCCGAGGAACGCCGGGGTCCAGCCGGGGCCGGCCAGCACCGCGGCCAGCGGCACCGCGGAGAGCACCTGCCCGGCCTGCCCGACGATGCCGGTCAGCTGGCTGAGCACCGGCACCTGCCGGGCCGGGAACCAGTGCGGCACCAGGCGCAGCACGCTGATGAACGTCATCGCGTCGCCGGCGCCGACCAGGATCCGGGCGGTGATCGCCCCGCCCATGCCGTCGGTGACCGCCATCAGGACCTGCCCGGACACCATCACCAGGGCGCCGGCGACCACCAGCCGCATCGATCCGAACCGGTCGAGCAGCAGCCCGACCGGGATCTGGAGAGCGGCGTAGACCAGCAGCTGCAACACCGCGAAGACGGCGAGCGCGCCGGCGCCGACCCCGAAACGCTCCTGTGCGTCGAGGCCGGCCACCCCGATCGAGCTGCGGTGCAGCACGGCGACGATGTAGGCGGCCAGCCCGGCGGCCCACACCGCCCAGGGACGCAGGCGCATGAGGTGCCTTCCGCAGGGGGGAGTGATGGTGTGGCCCCCACATTTCTCCGTCCTCGTCACCCACGGCAACGTGCGCCTGCTCACTGCCACCCCGCGTGGTGATCTGTGGCGCTGTCCTCGCCGCAGCTAGCCACCCAACAGCCAACCCACGACCGTGTGGAACGGTGTGGCGCGGATCGCGCCGGAAGTGGCCACGCGTGGCGGGATTGTCCACAGGGCGTCGGCGGGCGGGTGGGAGTTTCTGCCAGCTTGGCGGGATGCCGACGACAGCAAGCTCCGGGGACAGCCCGTTCGCCCGGTCGTGTCTCCAACAGTCCGGAGTCCTCACCACCGCCCAGGCCGATGAGGCGCTCGGGCGCGGGATGGTTCGCGGGCATCTCAGAGCCGGGCGCTGGCGGAAGATCTGCCGCGGCATCGTGGTGACGACGAACGGGCCGTTGAGCCGTCCTCAGCAACTCTGGGTGGCCGTGCTGGCCGCCGGCGACGACGCGTTGCTCGCGGGCGACACGGCTCTCACCACGGCGGGCGTGCGCGGTCTTCGGGAGGGTGCAGTGCGCATCGTCGTTCCGGCCGAGCGCAAGGTCAGCCGGCGGTTTCCCGTGATGCCCGGTGATATGCCGGGGGTGCGGGTCGTCCGGACGCGGGTGTTGCCCGACGAGCATCGGCAGTCGAGCGGTCCGCAACTGAACAGCCCGCAGTCGAGTGGCTCGCACCTGAACGCCCCGCAGTCGAGTGGCCCGCCCCGGGTCACCACCGCGCGGGCCCTGGTCGACGCGGCGTCCTGGGCTCCGTCCGGGGACGCCGCACGGACGATCATCGCGATGACGTTGCAGCAGCGCGCGGTTCTGCCCGAGGAGGTGTTGGCGGTGCTGGCGATACGCCGGCGGTTGCCCCGTGCCAGGTTGATCGAGATGACGGTTCTCGATGTGGCCGGTGGGTCGGACTCGCTGGCCGAGATCGACTTCAAGGACCTCTGTCTGCGGCATCGTCTGCCCGCCCCCGATCGGCAGGTTCGTCGTCGTGACGGGGGTGGGCGATGGCGATTTCTGGACGCCTACTGGACCCGGTGGCGGGTGCACGCCGAGATCGACGGATCTCATCACATGGAGGTGGGCCAGTGGATCGATGACATGATCCGTCAGAACCAGCTGTGGATCGAGGGCGATCGGGTGCTGCGGTTCCCGGCGGCTCTCATCCGGTCCCGGCCGGATGTCGTGGCCGGGCAGGTCCGCTCCGCCTTGGAGGTCGCCGGCTGGCAGTCCCCGTGGTGACCCGCACCCCGCCACACGTCACGCCGCCGCGCACCGTGCCGCTTTGCGGTCCGATCCGCGCCACAGTTCACCACGCGACAGCTACAACCCTGCTGCGTGCCACCTTGTGGTCGGGATCGGGCCGCAATGTGGCACGCGGTTGTCGCCGTGCTGCTGTGCCATCTTGTGGTGGGGGTCGGACCGCAGTGTGGCACGTGGTTGTTGTCGTGCTGCTGCGTGCCGTTCTGTGGTCGGGATCGGGCCGCAGTGTGGCACGTGGTTGTTGTCGTGCTGCTGCGTGCCACCTTGTGGTCGGGATCGGGCCGCAATGTGGCACGTGGTTGTTGTCGTGCTGCTGCGTGCCGTTTTGTGGTCGGGATCGGGCCGGAGTGTGGCACGTGGTTGTTGTTGTGCTGCTGCGTGCCATCTTGTGGTCGGGATCGGACCGTAGGTTGGCACGCTGATCTGGGCGGTGGAGTGCGTCGGCGGGGCTACGGGCCGGGCTCGTAGTCGCTGCCGTCGGTGGTGACGTGGTCGTGGGTGTCGCCGGGCTCGCGGAGGGTGTGGCGGGGGTCGAAGCCGGTCACGCCGTCCTCGTCGCGGGACTCGCTGAAATACGGGCCGACGCCGATCACGGTGAGCATGATCAGGATGAGGCCGCCGACGGTGGCCGCGCCACCCCAGTCGTTGCGGCGGTCCTGGAGGGCCAGCAGGGCGCCGGCCAGCACCGACGCCAGCAGGATCGTCACCCCGGTGTGCAGCCGGCTGCGGCGCCGCCAGTGCACCCACTCGGCGCTGGACAGCCGGAGCGGCACCGGTTCACCGCAGGTGCCGCAGGTGACCGTGGTGTCGACGGTGCCGACCGCGGGCCGGGGCTCGGTGATCGGGTGCAGGTCGTAGGGGCCGCCGGGGGCTGTCCGATGCGCCAGCTGGAGCCTGGGCGTCGCGCCGACCGGAAGCTGGCGCAGTCTCATCACCGCACGCTAACTCCGGATGTGACGTGGGTCGATGGACCGAAACGGCACTCGGGACCCGTACGAAGCGGGTGCCGAATGCCGTCTCCGAGGTGTGGATCAGGCGGTGGACTCGACGGAGACCGGGTGGGCGTCGCCGCGCACCGGGTCGACGGTGTACATCCGGGCCTCGGTGAGGTCGAAGTACATGCCGGTGAGCTTGAGCCGGCCGGCCTTCTCGGCGGCCAGCACCGCCGGATAGGTGCGCAGGTTGACGAGCTGCTGGAACACGTTGTCGGTGCAGCATCGCCGCTCGTCGGCCAGGTCGCTGAACCGGACCCCGGAGTGCCCGAGCCAGGCGCCGAGCGAGGATCCCGGTCCGGCGGCGTCGCTCATCAGGGCCCGCACCGCACCGCAGCCGGAGTGGCCGCAGACGGTGATGGTGGTGACGCCGAGGATGTCGACCGCGTATTCGATGGCCGCGCCGACGGAGGTGTCACCGGCATCGTGCGGCGGGACGATGTTGCCGATGTTGCGGACGCAGAACAGGTCACCGGGTCCGCTGGCGGTGATCAGGTTGGGCACCAGCCGGGAGTCGGCGCAGGTGATGAAGAGCTGTTCCGGGCGTTGTCCGTCGCGGGCCAGGTCGGCGAGTTCGGGGCGGACGATCGGGGCGACGGTGCGTTCGAACTCGGCGATGCCGGCCGCCATCGCGCCCCGGCGCTGCTGGTCCATGTCCTGCCAGCGGGACCAGGAGCCGATCAGGCGCGGGGTGCGTTTGCCGTCGCCGAGCCGTCCCGAGGTGGCCTGGTGGAACCAGGAGTCGTGGATTTCGCGGATGCGGACCGAGCCGCCGGCTTTCTCGTACCCGGTCTGCCAGTCCTTGATCGTCTCGAAGGCGCCGTGGTCGAGGTAGTCGAGGTGCAGTTCCACTTCGACGTCCTGTTTGGACGGCAGGGCGCCGAGTTCCCGGCTGAGCCGGGCCGATTCCACGAACGACAGGGTGCCGCTGATGGTGACCAGCCATTGGCCGGGGGATCGTTCGACCCGGCGGATCTCGGAGCGGGTGAGCCGCCAGAGGATCAGCACGACGGCGGTGACCATGCCCAGGGCGACGCCGGTGAGCAGGTCGGTGAAGACCACGCCGAGCGCGGTGACCAGGTAGGTGGGTAGTTCCCGGTGCCGCGCGTAGGTCTTGATCTGGGCGAGTGAGACGAGACGCAGACCCACCACGATGAGTACGGCGGCGAGCACCGCCATCGGGATGGCCTCCATCAGGCCGGCGAAGAGCAGGACGAACGCCGCGATCCACACACCGTGCAGGATCGCCGACATCCGGGTGCGCGCTCCGGCGGCGACGTTGGTGGAGCTGCGCACGATCACGCCGGTCACCGGCAGGCCGCCGAGCAGGCCGGAGGCGGTGTTGGCGACGCCTTGGCCGACGAGTTCGCGGTTGAGGTTGGCGCGCGGGCCGTCGTGCAGTTTGTCGACGGCGACGGCGGAGAGCAGTGATTCGACGCTGGCGACGATGGCGATGGTGAGCACCGCGACGGTGATCTCGCGGAGTGGCGCGTCCGGCCAGGTGGGCCGGATCAGTTCGGCGAGCGGTTCGTCGGGGAGCCGGACGCGTTCCACGTCGGCGCTGATGGCGGCCGCGAGGGCGGTCATCGACACCACCGCGACGAGGGCGGCGGGCAGCCAGGAGATCTTCACCAGTCGTGGCCAGAGGACCAGGACGGTGACGGTGAGCACGCCGAGGACGGCGGCCACCGTGTGTGAGCCGATGATCTGGCCGGGCAGGTCGATCAGGTTCTGCCAGGCGGAGCTCTGCGAGTCGCCGCCGAGCATCACGTGCACCTGGCTGAGGGCGATCACGATGCCGATGCCGGCGAGCATGCCGTGCACGACGGCGGGTGAGAGGGCGAGGGCGGCCCGGCCGAGCCGGGACACGCCGAGGAGGACCTGGACTCCACCGGCGACGGCCACGATGGCGGCCGTGCCGGCGAATCCGAAGTCGGCGACGGTCCCCGCGACGATCACGGTGAGACCGGCAGCGGGCCCGCTGACCTGTAGTGGGGCTCCGCCGAGGGCACCCGCCACGATGCCGCCGACGACGGCGGCGACGAGGCCCGCGAGTAAGGGCGCTCCCGATGCCGCGGCGATGCCGAGCGACAGCGGGATGGCGATCAGGAACACGACGATGGACGCCGGTAAGTCCCGGCGCAAAGACTGCGTCAAGTCGGACATTTCGGCAATGTACCGAATTATGGTTAACGGGTCATTACGTAACCGCTCCTTACAGAGATTGCACAGCGAACTGCCGCCTGGCACTCAACCGGGTGGCAGCAGCGACACATAAAATGCGCGGCCCCGCAGCGAAACGCCGCGGGGCCGCGAAAAAACGAGAGTCAGGCCTTCCACATCTCCTGGTTGGCCTGGTAGATCTCCCGAAGGATCGCCGGTACGTCATAGGTCAGCTTCCACTCCGGGAAGTGCTCCTCGAACCGTGCCGTGCCGCTGATCCACCACTGGTGGTCGCCGGCCCGGTTCTCCTCGACGTACTCGGTGCGCGCCTCCAGGCCGGTGATCTCCGACGCGATCGCGAACGCCTCGATGTGCGAGCAGTTCGAGAACCGGCCGCCGCCGATGTTGTAGATCTCGGCGACCCGGGGCGCCCGGTGGAACGCCTCGAACGCGGTGATCAGGTCGTGCGAGTGGATCGCGTCGCGGACCATCTTGCCCTTGTACCCGAAGATCTTGTACGTCCGCTGCTCCATCACACAGCGCATCACGTACGCCAGGAAGCCGTGCAGCTCCGCCGCCGAGTGGCCGGGACCGGTCAGCGTGCCACCCCGGAACACCGCGGTCCGCATGCCGAAGTAGCGCCCGTACTCCTGGACCATGATGTCGGCCGCCACCTTCGAGGCGCCGAAGACCGAGTGCATGCTGCTGTCGATCGACATGGTCTCGTCGATGCCACCGAACCACTTGTGGTCCTCCGGCAGCTCCCAGCGGGTCTCCGTCTCGACCAGCGGCAGCGAGTTCGGGGTGTCCCCGTACACCTTGTTGGTCGAGGTGAAGATGAACGGCGCCTCGATCGCGTGCCGGCGGGTCGCCTCCAGCATGTTGATCGTGCCGACCGCGTTCACGTCGAAGTCGGTGAACGGCTCGCGGGCCGCCCAGTCGTGGCTGGGCTGCGCGGCGGCGTGGATCACCAGGCCGATGTTGGACCCCAGCTCGGTGAAGAGCCGGTCCAGGCCGTCCCGGTCCCGGATGTCGATGTTGTGGTGGGTGTAGCGGGCGCCGACCTCCTTGACCAGGCGCTGCAGGTTCCACTGGGTGGAGCCGTCGGCGCCGAAGAAGTAGCCGCGCATGTCGTTGTCGATACCGACCACGTCCATGCCGAGGCCGGTGAAGTGCCGGACCGCCTCCGAGCCGATCAGGCCGGCGGACCCGGTGATTACGACGACGCTGCTCATGCTGACCTCCGGTTGTCGGGCGTCACCGGGCGAGACTACCGGTGAGCTGCAAAGGACTTCCGGCCCGGGCGGGAGTGTCGTGATCGTCATGCTTGACGGCCGCCGGAAACGGGCACGTGACGGGTTCGGTACATCCGATGGGAAAGCTCCGCCGATACGGACTTGCCCGGAAACACGGAAGAGGCGGCCATCATGACGGAGTCCCTTCAGGCTGAGCACCACAAGACCCCGGCGCAGGCCGGCCTGACTCTGGGCGTGGAGGAGGAACTCCACGTCGTCGATCTCGGGACGCGGGAGCTGGTCCCCCGCGCGCCGGAGATCCTGGACCGGCTGGATCCGGCACACTTCTCCGCCGAGCTGCACCGGTCGGTGGTGGAGACCAACACCCCGGTCGCCGGCGGGCTCGACGACCTGCGGGCCGGGATCACCGGGCGGCGGCGTGCGGCGATCCAGGTCGCCGAGTCGCTCGGGCTGGGCCTGGTCGCCGCCGGCACCGTGCCGCTGGTCGATCTGGACGCGCTGCCGGTCACCCCCACCTCCCGCTACCAGCGGATGCTCCACGAATACCAGATGCTCGTCCGGGAACAGCTGATCTGCGGCGCCCAGGTGCACGTCGGGGTGCCGGACCGGGACGAGGCGGTGTCGGTGGCCCAGCGGGTGGCGCCCACCCTGCCGGTGCTGCTCGCCCTCTCCACCTCCTCGCCCTACTGGATGGGTGAGGACTCCGGGTACGCCAGCGTCCGCTCGCTGGTCTGGACGCGCTGGCCCACCGCCGGCGACAGTGGCCCGCTGCACTCCGCCGAGGAGCATGACGCACTGGTCAGCGACCTGATCGCGTCCGGCACGATCACCGACCCGAAGATGGTCTACTTCGACGTCCGGCCGTCCGCGCACGTGCCCACCGTGGAGCTTCGGGTCACCGACGCCAGCCCGGACACCGAGACCGTGGTGCTGCTCGCCGGGATCTTCCGCGCCCTGGTGATGCGGGCCCAGCAGGACTACCGCGCGGGTGTCCCGCTGCCGGTGTCCCGGCCGCCGCTGCACCGGGCCGCGATGTGGCGGGCCGCCCGCTCCGGCATGGAGGGTGACCTGCTGGACCTGCCGCGTTCGCCGGTCCCGGTGCCGGCCGCCGTGGCGGTCGAGCGCCTGGTCGGCGACCTGCGGCCGCAGCTGGAGGAACTGGGCGACTGGGACCAGGTCTTCGACCTGACGCTGCGGGCGCTCAGCCGGGGCAGCTCGGCGGCCCGGCAGCGGCGCGCGCTGGCCCGCCGCGGCCGTCTCTCCGACGTGGTGGACCTGCTGGTGGCGGAGACCCGCGGCGGGGTCACCGAGACCGGCCCGGCGGGGGTGCCGGCGCCGGCCCTGATCGAGGCGTACGCCGCCGACGGCGACGAGGCGTTCCCGGCCGGCCGGGTGGCTCCGGCGTACACCGGGATCCTTCCGGTCCTCACCTCCCTCGGCGCGACCGGTCTGCGGCAGCGCGAGGACGCCCGGGACGACGAGCAGCGGGCGCGTGGCATCACCTTCAGCGTGGCCGGTGAGGCCGCCACCCGGCTGTTCCCGTTCGACCTGGTGCCCCGGGTGGTGCCCGCCGCCGACTGGAACGGGCTCCAGAAAGGCCTGGTCCAGCGGGTACGGGCACTGAACGCCTTCCTCGGCGATGTGTACGCCGACCGGCAGGTGGTGGCCGACGGCATCATCCCGGAGTGGGTCATCGACGGCTCACCCGAGCTGCGGGCCAGCGGTGCCCTGATCAGCCGCCCCTGTGTGCGTACCCAGGTGGCCGGGGTTGATCTGGTCCGCGACGGCGACGGCAAGTGGTGTGTGCTGGAGGACAACCTGCGGGTGCCGTCCGGGATCGCGTACGCCATGCAGAACCGCCGTCTCACCTGGAGTGTGCTGCCCGAGCTGCCCCGCCCGGCCGGCCTGATCTCGGTGGAGGAGACGCCGAAGCTGCTCAAGCGGGCGCTGCTGGACGCGGCCGGCCCGCGCGCCGGGGACGACCCGGCGCTGGTGGTGCTCAGCCAGGGCCCGGACGACTCGGCCTGGTTCGAGCACCGGATGCTGGCCGAGTCGATGGACGTGCCGGTGGTACGCAGCACCGAACTGTTCGTGGACGAGGGCCGGGTGTGGCGCCTGCGGGACGGCCACCGCCACAAGGTCGACGTCATCTACCTGCGGATGGGCGAGGACAGTCTGGTCCACTCGCCCGGCGCGGACGGCATGCCGCTGGGCCCGAGCCTGGTGGCGGCCCTGCACGCGGACACCGTGGTGCTGGCGAACGCGCTGGGCAACGGCATCGCCGACGACAAGGCGGTGTACGCCTACGTGCCCCGCCTGATCGAGTACTACCTGAACGAGAAGCCGCTGCTGGCCGACGTCCCGACCTATCTGTGCGGGATCCCGGAGCAGCGTGCTGAGGTGCTGCGGCGGCTGGACGAGCTGGTCTGCAAGCCGGTCGACGGCTACGGCGGGGACCGGATCGTGATCGGCCCGCACGCCTCCCGCGACGAGCTGGACGCGCTGCGCCGGCAGATCAAGACGACCCCGCACCGGTGGGTGGCGCAGGAGGTGGTCAACCTGTCGACCCATCCGGTCTTCGACGGCCACCGGCTGGCCCCGCGGCACGTCGACCTGCGGGCGTTCGTCTTCACCGGCGCGAACGAGTCGGTGGTCGCGCCGGCCGCGCTGACCCGGGTCGCCCCGGCGGGCAGCATGATCGTCAATTCCTCACGGGGCGGCGGCTCGAAGGACACCTGGTTGCTCGGATAAGGGAGTTATCTATGTGCGGAATCGCCGGAGAGATCTGTCACGGCGATCGGCGAGCGGACACCGAAGCGGTACGGCGGATGCTGCCCCGGATGGAGTCGCGGGGACCGGACGGCGATGGTGTGTGGGACGGTGGCCGGATCAGTTTCGGCCACCGCCGCCTGAAGATCATCGACCTGTCGGAGGCCGGCGCCCAGCCGATGACCGACGACCGGCTGGGTCTGACGGTGGTCTTCAACGGGTGCGTCTACAACTATCGGGAGCTGCGTTCCGAGTTGGAGAAAAACGGTTACACCTTCTTCTCCAGCTCGGACACCGAGGTGATCCTGAAGGCGTACCACCGCTGGGGCGCCGACTGTGTCACCCGGTTCCTGGGCATGTTCGCGTTCGCGGTCGCCGAGCACGACACCGGCACCGTCACGCTGGCCCGGGACCGGCTCGGGATCAAGCCGCTCTACCTGGCCGAGTCGCCGGGGCGGCTGCGGTTCGCCTCCACCCTGCCGGCGCTGCTCGCCGCCGGCGGGGTGGACACCACCATCGACACGGTGGCGTTGCAGCACTACATGACCTTCCACTCGGTGGTGCCGGCGCCCCGGACCATCCTGTCCGGGGTCCGGAAACTGCCGCCGGCCACGGTCCGGGTGATCCGCGCCGACGGCACCTCCACCGAGCGGGTCTACTGGGAGGCGACGTTCACCAGGCCCGGCCCGCTGTCGGCCGGGCAGTGGACCGAGGCGGTCCGGGAGAAGCTGCGGCAGGCGGTCGAGCGCCGGATGGTCGCCGACGTGCCGGTCGGGGTGCTGCTCTCCGGTGGGCTGGACTCCAGCCTGATCGTGGCGCTGCTGGCCGAGCGGGGTCAGGCCGGGCTGGCCACGTTCAGCATCGGGTTCGAGTCCGGCGGGGGTGAGAGCGGGGACGAGTTCGAGTACTCGAATCTGATCGCCAAACACTTCGGCACCGATCACCACCAGATCAGGATCGGTCAGGACCGGTTCCTGCCGGCGGTGGCGCGGACAGTGGCGGCGATGAGCGAGCCGATGGTGAGCCACGACTGTGTCGCGTTCAACCTGCTCAGCGAAGATGTGGCGAAGCAGGTCAAGGTCGTGCAATCTGGTCAGGGGGCGGATGAGATCTTCGCCGGCTACAGCTGGTACCCGCCCCTGGCCGGCGTCCCGCGAGACCGGGCCGTCGACGCGTACGCGAAGGAGTTCTTCGACCGGTCCTACCGGGAGCTGGCCGGTCAACTCAACCCGCAGTGGCTGCTGGACACCGACGTCAGCCGCGCGTTCGTCGAGGCCAGCTTCGGCCGGCCCGGCGCCGACACCGCCGTCGACGCCGCGCTACGCCTCGACTCCCAGGTGATGCTCGTCGACGACCCGGTCAAACGGGTCGACAACATGACTATGGCGTGGGGGCTGGAGGCCCGCGTACCGTTCCTGGATCACGAACTGGTGGAACTCGCGGCGGCCTGCCCGCCCGAGCTGAAACTGGCCCGTGACGGCAAGGGGATCCTCAAGGACGCGGCCCGCGGGCTGGTGCCCGACGAGGTCATCGACCGGCCGAAGGGATACTTCCCGGTTCCGGGCATCCGGCATCTGGAAGGCCCGATGCTGGACCTGGTGCGGGACACCCTGCACGCGCCCGCAGCGAGGGAGCGGGCGCTGTTCCGCCCGGAGTACGTCGAGGCCCTCCTCGCCGACCCGAACACCGGGCGCACCACGCTCGGGGCGAACCAGTTGTGGCAGCTCGCGCTGCTGGAGATGTGGTTGCAACAGTTGTAGAAAGGAAGACTTGGTGGAAGGTCAGCTCCATCGCATCGACGTGACAGTGCTGCCCACGGGGTTCAGCCGGATCGAGTCGGAGATAGCCGGCAACTGGTCGCCGGCCCTCTCCCCGGACGGGCGGCACATGGCCTACGTCTCCGACCGCGGCGGCTGCCCGGCAGTCTGGGTGCAACCGGTCGGCAGCGAGCTGGCCTTCCGCGTCGACACCGGCGGTGAACCGGTGTCGGCGGTCCGGTGGTCCTCCGGGGGCGGATGGCTGGCCTGCCAGACCGCTCCCGGCGGCGCACCCCGGCAGGAGGTGTGGCTGGTCCGGCCGGACGGCTCCGACCTGCACCAGGTCGCCGGATTCGGCGCCGACACCGCGGACAACATGCGGTGGCTGCCCGGCCGGCCGGTGCTGGCCCTCACCGAGAACCTGACCAGCGCGGTGCTGATCGACGTGACCACCGGCGAACGGACGGTGGTCGCGGAGGGGCCGCTCCTCTCCCTGTCCGACGTCGACCCGGCCGGGCGCTTCGCGCTGTTGCGGTACGGGCCCCGCGGCGCTCGCTCGATCATCCTCCGCGACCTGTCCACCGGCGACGAGAAGCCGCTCACCCGTGGCGAACGGGCGGTGTTCAGCCCCGGCGGCGGGTGTGTCTACGCGCTCAGCCAGGACGGCGAGTTCCCCGCCCTGCTGCGGATCACCGGCGACGCGGTCGAGGTGCTCGCCTCCGGCGGTGAGGTGGAGGACTTCACGATCACCGCGGACGGGCGTACGGCTGCGGTGCTGTGGAACGTCCGCGGCGGCGAGTCGGAGGCCGCGCTGATCGACCTCGACCACGACGGTGATCGCGCCCCGGTCCCGGTCAGCCCGCTTCCCGGCCTCGTCGTCAGCGACCTGACCTGGAGTTTCGACGGATCGGTGCTCGCCTTCACGGCCGAAGGACCGGGACAACCACACGGCGTCTGGGTGTACGAGTCCGGACAGCCCCGTGCGGTCTCCGCGGAACCCGCCGCGCCCGGCGCGATCCGGCCCGAGCTGCTGTCCTTCCCGGCCCATGACGGGCTGACCCTGACCGGCTGGCTCTTCACCCCGCGGGCGCCCGGCCCGCACCCGACCGTGGTGTGGCTGCACGGCGGGCCGGAGGCGCAGGAGCGTCCCGGGCACGGCCCGCTCTTCCAGTCCCTGGTGGACCGGGGGATCGCGGTGTTCGCGGCCAACGTGCGGGGGTCGTCCGGGTTCGGGCGCTCGTTCGTCGACGCGGACAACGTCGGGCTGCGGTACTCCGCGATCGAGGACGTCCGCACCTGTGCTGATCACCTTCGGTCGTCGGGGATCGCCGGGCGGATCGGGGTGATGGGCCGCTCCTATGGCGGGTACCTGACGCTGGCCGCGCTGACCTGGCATCCCGACCTGTTCGACGTCGGCGTCGACATCTGCGGCATGTCCAATTTCGCCACCTTCTATCAGCACACCGAACCGTGGATCGCGGCGGCGGCGGTCAGCAAATACGGCCACCCCGACCACGACGCCGCCCTGCTGCACGACCTCTCCCCGATCAACCGGATCGACCGGCTGCGCGCGCCGCTGCTCGTGGTGCACGGCGAGAACGACAGCAACGTGCCGGTGATCGAGGCGACCCAGGTGGTGGAGGCGCTGGCCGCCCGCGACCACCCGCACCGGTACCTGCTGTTCCCCGGCGAGGGCCACGAGCTGCTGCACCGCACCGCCCGAGCCACCTTCCTGCACGAGACCCTGTCCTGGCTGGAGTCCCACCTGATCCCGTGACCCCACGCACGTGCCGCACAGCGGCACGGATCGGACCGCATCGCGGCACGCGAGTCGGTTCCCCAGTTCGCGTGCCGCGCAGCGGTGCGGATCGGACCGCATCGCGGCACGCGGGCCGGTTCCCAGTTCGCGTGCCGCGCAGCGGTGCGGATCGGACCGGAGTGCGGCACGCGGGTTGGTTTTGCGGTTTGCGTGCCGCGCAGCGGTGCGGATTGGACCGCAGCGCGGCACGCGGGTTGGTTTTGCGGTTTGTGTGCCGCGTTGTGGTGCGGGTTGGACCGGTGGGCGGCACGTGCACCGGAACAACGAACCGCGTGTCGCGTTGCGGTTCGGGTGGGACCGCTACGCGGCGCGCGGGGTCAGCGGGGGATGAAGATCAGGCGGTCGCGGAAGGTCGCCAGCTTCTCCGGGGTCAGCGAGTCGCAGTAGACGATCAGCTCGTCCGGCGACGACAGGCCGTGGTGCAGGTCGCGCACCGCGACGATCTCGTCCGCCAGCGGACGGTCGAT
This sequence comes from Actinoplanes sp. G11-F43, assembly GCF_050589265.1. Lineage (NCBI taxonomy): Bacteria > Bacillati > Actinomycetota > Actinomycetes > Micromonosporales > Micromonosporaceae > Actinoplanes > Actinoplanes sp. G11-F43. The sequence continues at coordinate 119,274 of NZ_JBNZCE010000017.1, read as the reverse complement.
GTGCAGGTGGCGGGCCAGATGCTCGGCGGGGACGTGGTTCACGTCGACCAGGCCGCCGTCGTCGTACTGCCGGCCTGGCATGTCCGGCCGGCCGATCATCAGCTCGGCGGCCATCGACGGCTGGGCGGCCTGCAGCTTGCGGGCCTCCTCGCGGCGTTCGGCCCGCCACTGGGCCCGGGCCAGCGCCGGGTCGACGCCGGGCTTGTGCCAGGGCGGCGGTGGTGGCGGGTAGTGGGTGAGCGGGGCGGGCGGGTGCCGGCCGGTGCCGGACGGCTGGTTCGGCAGGCGGACGTGACCGGTGCGGGGCACCGCCGTGCCGTACACCCGGGGTTGCGGGTACCGCAGCAGATGCTCGGCCCGAACCCGTGCGCTGAGATAGCCGACGTGGATCGTCCCGACGATCCACAGGATGGCGTAGGCGGCACTGACCAGGGCGTTCGCCATCGTTTCCGGGCCGTCGCCGGAGGCCGCGGTGAGCCCGCAGTTGATCAGAATCACGGCGAAGTAGCCGCCGGCGAGCATGCCGTGCAACTGGGACCGCAGTTTGACCGCCCCGGCCAGCACCATCGGCGGCGCGCCCAGCCCGCAGGTCAGCAGCGGGACGAGGAACCACCATCCGGTGACCGGTGGCTCGGGCGGCCGTTGCCATCCGGCGGTGGTACGCGGATCGGGCTGCATGTCCCGACGGTAGAACCGCCGGGCAAGTCTCAGCTACGTCTTGTCCCCCGGTCAGGGAGGAAAGCGCTCAGTTCGGCGTCCTGTTCCGGAGTGAGCGGTTCGCGGGGAATGTCGACGATCTTGCCGGCCGGGGACCGCAGCAGATAGGCGTCGTCCAGCGTCGTGAGCATGGTGAGGGACGGCCACGCGTACTCGGTGGAGGTCCGGTCGGTGTAGGAGACGAACAGATCGTCGGTGAGCACCCAGGTCCGCGGGCGGAGCATGCCCTCCGACGGGCGCCGGCTGTGCCCGTCGGACCACTGGGCCAGGAATCGGGCCAGCACGGACGCCGCGGCCCCGAGCGCGGTCGGGGCGCCGGCGGTCGGCCGGGCGATCGGGCCGGACTTGCTCTGCCAGTACGCCGGAGAACGGGTGTGGGTGAACTCGATGTGCACCGATGGATGGTACGAGCGTGCCCGCGCCGGGTGAGCGGCGCGGGCACGTACCGGATCAGTTGCGGTTGATCGTGAAGGTGGTGGTCGGGTTCTCGATGTCCCGGTGGTTGTTGCTGAGCTGCAGGTTGTTGAAGGTCACCGAGCCGACCGCGGGGCCCTGGCCGGACTCCGGCATCGGGTTGGCCCAGATCGCGTACCCGGACTTGGCGTCGTACTGGTCGCCGCTGCGCTGTGCCCCGGTGATCGTGACGTTGGTGAAGATCGTGTCCTTGATCGGGTTCTGCGGCTGCCCGCCGACGTAGTTGGTCTGGAACATGATGCCGGAGTAGGTCGGGTCGACGATGTCGACGTTGGACACCCGGATGCCCTGGAAGACCTTGGACGCGGAGAACACCCAGATCGCCGGGAACACCTGGTTGCCCCAGAAGTGGCCGCCGGCCCGGACGATCGAGATGTTGTCCAGGACGGTGGGCGGGTCGGCGCCGAAACCGTTCATCGGGTAGCCGAAGTCCAGCGAGCTGATCGTGATGCCCGAGTAGACCAGGGTGTCCGCGATGTAGATGTTCTTGAACGTGTTGGCGTATCCGCCGTAGACCGCGATGCCCGCCGCCCGCCACGTCAGGATCGACGTGAGGTTGGAGAACACGTTGTTGATCTCGTCGGCGCCGCCCGCGTCGATCGCCGAGAACAGCGCGAAGCTGTCGTCGCCGGTGGCCCGGGCCTCGTTGTTGTCGACCAGGTTGTCGGTGCTGCCGTTGGTCATGTTGACGCCATCGGCGAAGGTGTTCCGGATCCGCGAGTTGGTGATCTTCATGCGGTCGGTGTTGGCGCCCCAGTAGAGGCAGACCACATGCTCGGCCCAGATGTTGTCGATGGTGATGTCGGCGACGTTCGCGAAGTCGAAGACCTTGCCGGGGCCGTCGATGCGGATCGTGTAGTTGCCGAAGAAGGCGAAGTTCGCGAACGTCGACCCGTTGGCGGTCGAGTCGGCCCGGAACCCGGCGTCCGTCTCGGTCTGCGTCGACGGGGTGTGGAAGCGGGTGTACCAGGGGCCGGCGCCGATCACGCGCAGCGACCGGCCGTACACCTGGAACTTGTTGGACGTCTGGTAGTCGCCGGCCGGGAGATAGACGCCCAGCTTGGTGGTGTCCTGCCGGGCGGCGTCCAGCGCGGCCTGCACCGACTGCTGATCAAAACCGGCCGGGACGACGTAGCGAGCGGCGTCCGGGTTGGCGATCGGGGCGACCTGCTCCAGGTTGATGAAGTCGATCGCGATCGGGCCGCTGTTGGCGGTGTCCTTCTGGAGCTTGATCGTGCTGCCGGCCGGGAACGAGCCGGTCAGCATGATGTTGGCCTCGTCGTAGATGTGCCGCGGGCCGGTGCCGGAGTTCTGCGGGTTCGCCTCGTTGCCGTACAGCCACGCGTACTTCGACGTCAGCGGCAGAGTCCTGTTGAGCGTGCCGTTGACGTACACGTTGATCGAGCTGTTCGTGTCATCCGGGATGGAGAACCGCGCGACCACGGTGTTGGTGGCCGCCCGCGAGGTCCACTGGACGTACGCGCCGGTCTGGTTGAGCGTGACCGCCTTCCGCCCGGACGCCTCCCCGGCCAGGTCACCGACCGTGCGGTTGGGGCCGACGACCGCCGCGCCGCCACCGGTCTGGCCGTCCTCGGCCTCGTAGAAGTCGAACGGCATGTTCGCGCCGCGCCCCACGAAGAACGGCTTCTCACTGGTGTTGTTGCCCTGCTTGACCGGCAGCTCCGCGGAGTCCACCGCGACCACTGTCCGAATCGTGTAGCGGCCGTTCGCCGCGGTCCACGAGCCGAGGTTGACGTTTGCCGAGGCGCCGGCCGCGAGCGTTCCGGTGTACGCGCCGGTCAGCGTGCGTACCGTGGTCGAGCCGTTGAGGATCGTCACGGTGACGCCGTGCGCGCCGGAGGACGTCGCCGCCGAGCCCTGATTCTTCAGCGTGACCGAGAACGACACGGAGTTGCCGGCCGCCGGGGTGGCCGGCGACCAGGTGACCGCCGAGGCGACCAGGTCGGCGCTGCTCACCGGGGTGACGGCCAGCGCGGACGGGTGGGTCCAGGAGTTGTTCGTCTCGTTCGTCTCGATGACGCTGCCGGCCTCGTCCACCTTGGCGGAGAGCTGGTAACTGCCGGCGTCCTTCGCCCCGATGTTCGCCGACACCGTCTGTGACTGTCCGGCGGCCAGGGCCGGGACTGCCACGGTGCCTACCCGTGTCGTACCCAGGTAGAAGTTGACACTCGATGCCGCCGCGGACGCCGTGCCCGCGTTACGGACCGTTGCCGAAGCGGTGATCGCGTCGGTCTCCACCGGCGCCGCCGGGGAGTAGGCGGTGGACGTGATGGTCAGGTCCGGATTCGGCGCCCAGGTGCCGAACGCCTGCAGTTCGGCGACCTGGCCGCTCGGCGCGCCGGTGTTGGCGGTGAAGGAGAGACGCAGGTCGGCGACGGTCGCCGAGACCGGCACGGTCACCGTGTTCCCGGTCGAGGGATTGAGGGTGTACGCCTTACTCGCCGCGACCGTGGTGAACGTGGTGGCGTTCTGCCCCCGGCCGAGGATCGCGAACGTCTGGGTCCGCGTGCCCCACGAACTCGACGGGTTGAGCTTGACCACCACCGAGGTCAGGGCCGCGTTGGCGCCCAGTTTGACGGTCAGGTCGGCGGGGAGTCCGCTGCCCTCCCAGTAGGTGGCGGTGTTCCCGTCGTTGGCGTTGGTCGCGGCGAACGTGTGCACCGTCGACGACGCCTCGATCGGCTTCTGTGCGGCCAGATCGGTGCCGGCCGGCGGGTCCGGATCCGGGTCCGGGTCGGTGCCGCCCGGCCCGTAGATCTCCAGCTCGGACAGCTGCCCGGCGGGCCAGCCGCTGTTCGCGGTGAACGTCAGCCGGACGTACCGGGCGCTGACCGTGGTCAGATCAACGGTGACGATGTTCGCCGTCGACGGGTTGAACGTGTAGCCGGCACTCGACTTGATCGTGGTGAACGTCGAGCCGTTGGTGCTGCCCTGGATCGTCAGCGTCTGGGTGCGGGTGGCCCAGGCGGTGGCCGGCGGCAGCTTCAGCACCGCCTGGTTGATCTCGGTGCTCGCGCCGAGGTCGACCTGGAGCCACTGCGGGAACGCGTTGTTGGCGCTCTCCCAGTAGCTGCTGGCGTTGCCGTCACCGGCGTTGGCGGGGGAGTAGCTCTCCGAGGTGCTGCTGGCCGTGAAGGTCCTGCCGGCGGCCAGGTTGGGGCCGGCGGCGGAGGCGGGGGCGGGGGCGGCGATCAGGCTGGACGCCGCCACGGCGGCGACTATCAATCTGGACAATCTGGACATGCGGGAGCGCACCTTTCGTCCGTTTCGAAAGCCGGCGGGCGGCATCGGTGGCGAGCCGCCCGCCGGTGCCTCAGGAGGTGTAGACCTCGAACTCGGAGAGCTGTCCCGCGGGCCAGCCGGTGTTTCCGGTGAAGGTCAGCCGCAGATGGCGCTGCGTGGTGCTGACCGGGATCTCGACCGTGTTGCCACTGGACGGGTTGAACGTGTAGCCGGCGCTCGGCTTGACGGTGCTGAACGTCGAGCCGTCCACACTTCCCAGGACCGAGATCGATTGGGTACGGGTCGCCCAGGCGGCTGCCGGGGGCAGTCTCAGCACGAGCCGCCCGACCGCCCGGCTCTGTCCCAGGTCGACGGTGATCGACTGCGGGAACGTGTTGTTGGCGCTCTCCCAGTAGCTGCTCGCGTTACCGTCGGTGGCGTTCGCCGGGCCATAGACGTCGACCTGGCTGGTGGCGGTAGCGATCCTCCCCGCCGCGAGGTTTCCAGTGGTAGGAGGAGGTGTCGTCGTCGGCGGCCTGGTTCCCCAGTTCGGGGCCGGCCACGGCCCGCAGTAGGGAGTAGCCGTCTGCCAGCCGCTGTTGCCACCACCGTCGGTGATCGCGAACCCGGTGCCGACACAGCTGTAGGTGGGCGGGTTCTGCGCGATCCCACTGGCCTTCACGTTGGTGAACCGCCCACTGACCGGGGCCTGCGCCTGGAGTGCGAACGTACCGGCGCCGGTGATGTTGACGTTGGTCAGGTTGAGCCCGGTGGTCTGGTTGCCGATCCACTGGATCCCGGAGTAGGAGCTGTCCAGGATGTCGGTGTCGGTGACGTTCAGGGTGGCCCCGGTGATCGCGCCCTGGTCCGGCCAGAACCACAGCGCGCCGATGCCGAAGTTCCAGTTGTAGTCGGCGTTCCCGGTGCGGATCAGGGTGTTGCGGGCCATCGTCCAGGTGCCGGCCACCGCGGTCGGCCCGGTGACCCCGGGGTAGCGGTTGCCGATGTGCAGGCCGCCACCGTTGGTGACGGTCTCGGCCATCACGTTGTCGCTGATGGTGATGTCCCGGCCGCCGTAGCTGACGATGTTGTTGGCCAGGATCGGCGCGACCACGGTGTTGCGGGTGAACGAGTTGCCGACGTTCGGCACGTTCTCCGCCCACATGGCCAGCCCGTCGTCACCGGTGTTGCGGACGAACGTGTTGGTGACCGTGGAGTTGGTGACGCCGATGTGGAAGTTCACCCCGTCGGCGGTCTGGTCCAGGATCCGGCTGTTGCGGATGGTGAACCGGTCCATCGGCCCGTCCATCCAGGCGCCGACCTTGGTGTGCTGCATCCACACGTTGTCGATGGTGGAGTTGGACATCGCGCCGCCGAACGCGTTGACCTGATGCTCGTCGACACGTTCCTGGATGTCGCCGATGATCGCCAGGTCCTTGACGGTCACGTTCTGGCTGGGCCCGCCCTGGCCGGCGTACTTGCCGTAGATGCCGGCCGCCTGGTCGCGCTGGGTGGGGTGGCGACCGCCGAGGACGGAGTACCACGGCCCGGCACCGGCGATGGTGACCCGGTCGGCGATCACGTGCCGGTACAGGGTGTAGTTGCCCGGCGGGATGTAGACCACCCCACCCCGGTCCACGGCGGCCTGGAACTGCGCCGTCGAGTCGGTGGCGCCGGTCGGGTCGGCCCCGAAGTCGGCGACCACGTCGGAGGCTCCGGCCGGTTTGGCGATCGGGGCCGGGACGTTCTCGAAGTCGGCCAGGTCGAGGGTGAAGCTGGGCGACTGCGCGGTCGAGTTGACCTGGATCCGGATCTTGGTGCCGGCCGGGTAGGTGGTCCCGAACATCGCCCGGGTCTCGTCGTAGAAGTGGTGCGGCCGCCCGTCGGCGGGATTGTTGGTGAACGGGTAGTAGCCGTAGAACCAGGAGTACTTCGAGGTCACCGGCACCGTCTTGATCAGCGTCGAGCCGGTGCGCAGATCCACTGTGGCGTTGCGGCCGTCCGGGATGCTGTAGCGGAACGTCACCGCGTTGGCCGGCTTGGTGAGGGTGAACTCGACGTGTTCACCGACCGCGTCGAGGGTGACCGCCTCCCGGCCGGACGCCTCCGAGGACAGCGTGCCGTAGGTGCGGTCGGTGCCGGTGGAGGTGCCGGTGTGGGCCGCTTTCTCGGCCTCGATCTCGACGAACGGCACCGTCGCGCCGCGCCCGGGGAAGTCGAAGGGGGATGGTCCGGCCGCGAGCGCCGGGGATGGTTGCCAGATCACCGTGGTGACGGCTGCCGCGAGGACGGCGGCGAGTGTGGCGAATGGGACGGTTCGGTTGGCCATGTTCCCTTCCTTGGTGTGGCCAGCCCCCGAGGTGGGCGCCCCCGGCGGTGGAAGCCGGAGACGCCCGTTTTCGCACTACAGACGCAGCCAGACCGCGGTGTCCCGGGGGAGGAGGGCACCGTCGAGCGGGCTGCTGGCGAGCAGGACGGCCCGGTGTTCCGGCAGGGGGACCGGAGCCTCGGACAGATTGAGGAGACAGGCGAAATCAGACCCGCGGGTGTACGCGAGGACCTGCGCGCCGTGGTCGAGCCAGGTCAGGTCCCGATCCCGGAAGTCGCGCAGCCGGATCGCCGACCGGTACAGCTCCAGCATCGAGTTCGGGTCGCCGGTCTGCGCCTGGACGGTCCGGTCCTTCCACTCGGCGGGCTGGGGGAGCCACGGTTCACCGGTGGAGAAGGCGTAGGGCGGTTCGTCGCCGGACCACGGCATCGGCACCCGGCAGCCGTCCCGGGTGTGCCCGCGCCGGGCGTACATCGGATCCTGAATCTGCTCTTCCGGGATCGTCTCGTTCTCCCAGAGGCCCAGCTCCTCGCCTTGGTAGACGTAGGTGGAGCCGGGCAGCGACAGGGTCAGCAGGGCGGCCGCGCGGGCCCGCCGGGTGCCCAGTTCCAGGTCGGCGGGGGTGCCGTCCAGGTTGTTGTCGAAACTGAACGTGGTGTCGGCCCGGCCGTACCGGGTGACGTGCCTGGTCACGTCGTGGTTGGAGAGGACCCAGGTGGGCGGTGCGCCGACGTGGGCGTGCGACTCCAGGGTGCGTTCGATCGAAGAGCGCATGGCGTACGGGTCCCAAGCGCACCCGAGCAGGTCGAAGTTGAACGCCGCGTGCAACTCGTCCGGCCGCAGATAGTTGGTGAACCGTTCCATGTCCGGCATCCACACCTCGCCGATCAGCGCCCGGTCCTGGTACTCGTCGGCGATCCGCCGCCACGAGCGGTAGACGTCGTGCACCGCGTCGAGATCGTGGAACGGGTGCGGCGCGCCGTCGACCACCTCGGGCAGCGTGCCGTCCTTGAACAGCAGGGCGGCCGAGTCGATCCGGATGCCGTCGGCGCCGCGGTCGAACCAGAACCGCAGAATGCTCTCGAACTCCGCCTGTACGTCCGGGTGTTCCCAGTTCAGGTCGGGTTGTTCCGGTGTGAACAGGTGCAGGTACCAGGTGTCGTCGTCGACCCTGGTCCAGGTCGTACCGCCGAACTCGCCGGTCCAGTTTGTAGGCATATTTTGGCTCTTACGGAACCAGAAATAGTCGCGCTCGGGGCCGCCCTTCAGCGCCGCCCGGAACCACGGGTGCTCGCTGGAGACGTGGTTCGGGACGATGTCGATGATGATCCGGATGCCGGCCTGGTGTGCCTCGGCGATCAGCGCCTCCGCCTCGGCCAGGGTGCCGAACACCGGGTCGATGTCGCGGAAGTCGGCGACGTCGTACCCGGCGTCGGCCATCGGCGACGGGTACCACGGGCTCATCCAGATCGCGTCGACCCCGAGATCCCGCAGGTGGCCGAGCCGCGCGCGGATGCCGGCCACGTCGCCGACCCCGTCGCCGTTCCCGTCGGCGAAACTGCGCGGGTAGACCTGGTAGATCACCGCGTCACGCCACCACATTTTGCTCATCCCGCTCATCCCTTGAGGCTGCCTGAGGTCAGGCCGGACATGATGTTGCGCTGGAAGATCAGGAAGATGATCACGGTCGGCAGCGCGGCGATCACCGACGCGGCGATCACCACGTTCTGCGGGGTGCCACCGGCGAAGGCGTAGATGCCGACACTGACCGTGCGGGTCTCCGGGTGCGGCATCACCAGCAGCGGCCAGAGGAAGTCCTTCCACACCGCGGTCACCGCGAAGATCGACACCACGCCCAGGATCGGCCGCGACATCGGCAGGATGATCGACCAGAGGGTGCGCAGCGGCGACGCCCCGTCCACGAAGGCGGCCTGCATCAGCTCCTCCGGGATCGAGTCGAAGAACCGCTTGAGCAGGAAGATGTTGAACGCGTTGGCGACCATCGGCAGCCAGATCGCGAACGGCGAGTCCAGCAGGCTCACGTCGATCAGCGGCAGACTGATCACCGTCTGGTACTGCGGCACGATCAGCACCATCGCCGGGATCATCAGCGTCGCCAGCATCGCGCCCAGCACCACGTTGCCGAAGACCGGGCGGAGCTTGGACAGCGCGTACGCCGCCGCGGTGTCGAAGACCAGCTGGAACAGCACCGCGCCGGCCGCGTAGTAGAAGGTGTTGAACAGCAGCTTGCCCAGGTTCAGCTGCTCCCACGCGGCGGTGTAGTTGGACAGGTCCGGGTCCTGCGGGAACAGCGTCGGCGGGGTCTGCGCGACCTCCTGCGCCGACTTGAGCGCGCCGGTCACCATCCAGTACAGCGGGCCGATGAAGACCAGGGTGAACACCGTGACGACGACGGCCAGCAGCGTCCAGTAGACGGTCCGGCCCCGCTTCAGCTGGGTCGAGGAGATCAGGGTCCGGGTCATTGTTCGTTCCTCGTCGTCAGCCGCAGATAGAACGCGGAGAAGACAGCGAGCACGCCGAGCATGATCACACCGAGCGCGGCGGCGCCGTTCAGGTCGTTCTGGAAGAAACCGTGCTGGTAGATGAGGTACGCGACCGAGGTGGCCGAGTCCTGGGTGCCCGCGCCGTTCGCCAGGATCAGCGGCTCGATGAACAGCTGCATGGTCGCGACGATCTGCATCATCGCCAGCAGGGCCAGGATCAGCCGGGTCTGCGGGATGGTGACGTGCCAGATCCGCTTCCACAGGCCGGCCCCGTCCAGCTCGGCGGCCTCGTACAACTCGCCCGGGATGTTCTGCAACGAGGCCAGATAGATCAGCACCGCGCCGCCCATGTTCATCCACGTCGAGGCGAGCACCATCGCCGGGATCGTCATGGTCGGCGACTGCATCCACTCCGAGGTCGGGGCGTTGAAGAACGCCAGGATCGCGTTGAACAGGCCCGCTTCGCTCGGGTCGTACGCGTAGTACTTGAACAGGTAGAGCGCCGACGCCGGCGGCAGCATCACCGGCAGGTAGACCAGCACCCGCAGATAACCCTTGGCGTGCCGGAACTCGTTGAGCAGCAGCGCCACGAAGAACGGCACCACGAACCCGACGACCAGGGCCAGGCAGGTGAAGGTGAAGGTGTTCTTCCACGCCACCCAGAAACTCGGGTCGTCGAGGATGCGGACGTAGTTGTCCCAGCCCACCCAGGTGGTCTCGCCGCGCCGTGTGCGCTGGAAGCTCATCACGAAGCCGCGGATCATCGGGTACCACATGAACAGCGCGAAGCAGGCGATCGCACCGATCAGGAAGCCGTACCCGCTGAGGTTGTCCTTGACCTTGCGGGTTCTCGCCTTCGCGGACGGGGCCGGGGCCACCGCCCCGGCATTCGCCGTTCCTCCTGCCGGGGCGGTGGGTGCGGTGGTGACCATGCTCAGCTACCGGCCGCCAGCAGCTGGTTGACCTTCTCCTCGGCCGTCTTGAGCAGCTCGTCGACGTTCGCCTTCGGGTCGGTCAGGACCCCCGACATCGCCGAGTCGAGCACCGCGTAGATGGCCTGCGCGTCCCGCGGCTCGCCCTTGATCGGCACCGGGGTCGCCTCGAACAGCTGGAAGTTCGAGGTGTCGATGTTCGCGTTCGCCTTGCGCAGCTCCAGCTCCTGCTTCTGCGCCTCACTGCCGTTGGCGAACAGCAGCGGCTGCGGCAGGCCCACCGGGTAGTTCTGCGGCTTCGCCCGCACGTAGTCGAACTGGCCCTTGCCCGGAGTCAGCTTCTGGTACGCGATCCACTTCAGGCCGGCCTTGACCTGCTCCGGAGTGAGATCCTTCTTGAAGAAGTAGCCCTCGCCGCCACCGAGCGTGCCCTTCGCCGGGCCGTCCTGACCGGGCAGCGGCGCCATCGCCCAGTCCTCGTACTTACCCTGGAACTGGCTGACGATCGCCTGGGTGGTGTCCGGCGCGCCGACGAACATGCCGACCTTGCCGGCCGCCGCGTTGGTCAGCAGGTCACCCCACTGCAGCAGCTGGCGGGCGCCCATGCTGTCGTCGCCGTACCGCATGTCCTTCAGGTTCTGCAGGACCTGCTTGCCCTCCGGGCTGTTGAAGGCGGCCTTCTTGCCGTCCTCGCTCAGGATCGTGCCGCCGTGTGAGTAGATCAGCGAGGTGAAGTGCCAGCCGCCGGTGTTGCCGGCGCTGTACTCGGAGTAACCGGCGATGCCGTCACCCAGCGCGGCGATCTTCTTGGCCGCCTCGCGGACCTCGGGCCAGGTCTTCGGCGGGTTGTCCACGTCCAGGCCGGCCTTCGCGAACAAGGGCTTGTTGTAGACCAGGCCCATCGAGTAGTTCTTGGCCGGCACCGCGTAGATCTTGCCGCCGTCGGTGAACACCGCGGTCAGCGCCGGGTCGATGCTGTCCCAGGTGGGGATGTTCTCCTTGTTCGCATACGGGGTGATGTCCAGCGCCTGACCCGAGTCCAGCACCTGCTGCAGGTCGGTCATGTAGCCGTAGAAGACGTCGGTGGTGGTGCCGCCGGCCAGCCGGGCGGTGAAGTCCGGCGGGTTGTTGCACTGCTGGCCGACGCTGACGCTCTTGATCACGATGTCGGGGTTCTGCTTCTGGAACTCGGCGACGTCCGCGTTCCAGTTGTCGAGGATCTCCTTCTGGGCGGCGACCGGCTGGCAGTCGACCGTGATGGTGACCTTGCCGCCGGCCTCGGAACCACCGTCGTCGCTCTTCGTGGAGCACGCCGTCAGGCTGAACCCCAGTCCGGCCACGAGCGCGGCGGCCGCAACCTTCCGGAACATATTTCCACCCCTCTTATTACTTAGGGTTGTTTTCAGAGTGAGTGGAGTCACTGTAACTACGCACGCATGTTGCCGCAAGGTTTCGATCGTGCTTTGAAAAAACACGACTTCATTGCGTACGTTCGTGATGGCGTCTGTTTTGTCCCTCTTTTGGGCGCAAAAGAGCCGGCCCCGTTCTCGGGGCCGGCTCTACCCGGTCTTCTCTGCGGGCGGGCTATCTGTGGACCGGCCCGGTGGACCCGCGGACCACCAGCTCCGGCTCGAACAGCAGCTCGTCGGAGAACTCGTGCGCCTCGTCGATCTGGCTCACCAGCAGATCCACGGCCGCCTGACCCATCGTCTCGATCGGCTGCCGCACCGTCGTCAACGGCGGATCCGTGCAGGTCATGAACGCCGAATCGTCGAACCCGACCACCGACACGTCACTCGGCACCGCCCGGCCCAGGCGGCGGGCCGCCCGGATCGCGCCCAGAGCCAGCACGTCGCTGGCGCAGATGATGCCGGTGACGCCGCGCTCGATCAGTTTGGTGGCCGCCACCCGGGCGCCCTCCATCGAGAAACTCGACCGCTCCACCTCGGCCTCGGCATCCTGCGACACCTGGATCATCGCGATCAGCTTGCGGCGCGACGGGATGTGCCCCTCCGGGCCGAGCACCATGCCGATCCGCTCGTGGCCGAGTGAACGCAGATGTCCGTAGGCCTGCTCGACCGCGACCGCGTCGTCGGTCGACACCCGGGGGAAGCCCAGTTCGTCGACGCCCGCGTTGACCAGCACCACCGGCAGCCCACGCTCGGTCAGCCGGCGGTAGTGCTCGTGCGAGGCGTCGGCCAGCGCATACGACCCACCGGCGAAGATCACGCCGCTGACCTGGTGATCCAGCAGCATCTCCACGTAGTCGGACTCGGGCACTCCGCCGATGGTCCGCGCGCACAGCGCCGGGGTGAACCCGCGCTGCGCCAGCGAACTCGTCACCACCTCGGCGAGCGCCGGGAAGATCGGGTTCTGCAGCTCGGGCAGCACCAGGCCGACCAGGCGGGCGCGCTCCCCCCGCAGCTTGGTCGGCCGCTCATAGCCGAGCACGTCGAGCGCGGTGAGCACCGACGTCCGGGTGGCCTCCGAGACGCCGCTGCGCCCGTTGAGCACTCGGCTGACGGTCGCCTCACTGACGCCCGCTTTCTTGGCCACCTCAGCCAGTCGTTTCGTCACGTCGCAATCCTACGTCCTCTTATTGCAAAAACAGAACCGTCGACAGTCGCGCCTTGCAGAACTTTGCGCTCCCGTCGTCAGTCTGTCATGCCGCACCGTCCGCCCTCGTCCTCCGTCCGCCCTCTCCGGCTCCCGGTCACCTGCCCGTCCTGCGACTTCGTTCGCCCGCTTGCACTGTCCCCGTCGGGCCTCGTCCGCCCTCGATACGTCCGGATCCGGCACTCTGGTTCGTCCCGCGTCCGTCGTCCTGCGTTCGTCCCGTGTCCGTCCGTCCCGCGTCTGTCCGTCTCACCCCGCGTTGCCCTTCCTTTCCTGCATCCTTCTGCGCCTCTCTCCGGCCAGAACCCGGATGCGAGACGGCCGGGTGGCCGAAAGGATGGCGGGATGCGCCAAGCCTCCCCCGAGCCTTCTCTGGAAACGCTGCTCATGGAGGCCGGCCGTCCAGGCGCGGGCTCCGCCATCGAACGTCTGCTGAACCGGCTCACCGATATCGCGGTACCGCCCACGTCGCCACCCACCGGCGCCGAACCGGATCCCGCGGCCGCCGCAACCGCGCACCTCCTGGAGATGCGAACACTGACCGCTCTGGCCTCCCGACCTCGGCTGCTGGCCAGATTGGATGAACGCGCCCGTTCCTCCTGGTGGCGCGACGATGAGCAGTGGGAGGGGATCCACCGGGTGGCAGTGGCATCGTCGGCCGGCTCCCGACGGGGAAACTGGTCCCGCGCACTGGCAAAACTCTCGTTCCCAAGCGTCTCCTCTCCGAAGGGCTCGGCCCGAGGCGTGTCGGATTCGGGTCTCTCGGCCCAAGGCGTCCCGTCCTCAGACATTGCCCCGGATTCGGGGGCTGCGGGGCCGATCGCTGTGGCGCTGGCCGGGTTCGACCCGGACGGGCATGGCCGGGAACAGGCTGTCGCGATCATGGCGGCTCGTGTTCTGCCCGAACACCTGCCCTTCCTGGTGCTGCGCTGCGACGACTGGGTGTGGCAGGTGCGGTCCCGCGCCCAGGACGCGCTGACCACGATCCTGCGGGAGCGGCCCGGCGAGGTGTTGTGGGCGGTGTTGCCGATGGCCTCCTATCTGTCCGGCCGCCGGCGGGGCGGCGCGGCTCTGCGAATCGTCGAGAAACTCGTCGAGGATGAGTTCGACCGGGTCGCCCCGATACTGCTGCGGGTTGGTGACCAGCGCGGGCGGCGACTGGCGTACACCATTGGGGATCGTCTGGGTCGATGGACGTACTCCGATCTGCTGGGTTTCGCTCTGACCGACCCGGACCCGCTGGTGAGGTCGCGGGCGGCTGAGTCGGTCCGGGTGGAGGCCGTTCGGCGGGGTGACGTGGCGGCGCTGCGGAAGCTGGCCGGGGTGCGCTGGGCCGCGGTCCGGTCGCTCGCACTGGTCGGTCTCGCCGACCTCGGTCACGAAGATGAGCTATCCGCATATCTGGATGACCCAAGCCCGTTGATCCGCGCCTATGCCCGGAGTCGCACCGCCGACGCCGCGGGTCGATATCGGGCCGCGATCGCCGTCGCACCCACCCCTGAACTGCTCATCGGCCTCGCCGAGATGGGCGATCGGCGTGACGTCCCGCTTCTGACTCCGCTGGTCACCCATGTCGACGGCCGGGTGCGGGCCGCCGCTGCGCGGTCCTTGGCGCTCCTCGACTCGGTGCCGCTCGATGAAGCGATTCCGCTGCTCACCGATCCGGTGCCGGCCGTCGTACGGTGCGGGGTCACCACCGTCGGCTCCCGCTCGAACTGCCCTGGCGTCTCCTGACCGACCCGCGGCCGGAACTGCGCCTTGCCGGTCACCGCCTGCTGTCGGCCCGCGGCGTGATCCCCCGGATGGCCGGGGCACTCGTCCTGGCCGCCGATCCCGAGCCCCTGCTCGCCCGTCGCGGCCGCGCCGAGGCCCTGGACCTGATCCCGGCTCTGCGTGATCCCCGCCTGTATCTCGACGGGCTCTCCGCGCCGGACGGTGCTCTGACCTCTGACGAACTCGCCCGGCTCAGCAACCTCCGTCCGCCCGATGAACGAGCCCTGCCTGACGCTCTCCGCCCGCCCGGCGACCTCACCCGGCCCGGTGGCTCTGTCCGCCTCGACGGCCTCGCGCGGTCTGATGTCCCCGCGCCGCACGGTGGCCTCGCTCAGGTCGACCACCTCGGGCAGACGGGGGACGAGGGAGAGCCCGGGCCGGCCTCCCCAGCGGTGGCGGTGGAGCCGCCGGTCCGCGCGGATGCGGGGAAGCGGACGTGGACGGTCCTGTCGGCGCTGGCCGAGCGAGCCCGTCCGGCCCTCGGCGGCCACTGCGACCGACTGCGAACCGCCTTGATGGGCCTGGACCGACCCCGACGTCCGGAATGAGGGATAGAGGGTTCGCTGGATCCGGGCAAAACGCTTCGCGGCCACTGGGCGGGATGGGATGTTTTGAGCGATCAGGAGAAAGGGGTCGCCTCCGCCATGTCCGACTGGGATCAGAACGATGGCTGGTCCTCCAACGGCCAGCAGGACTGGTCCGCGCAGGATCGACAACGGGACTCGGTGCACCGGCTGGCCAACGTCAGCAACGACATGGCCGCGGCCACCGACGCCGCCGTGCGCGCGGCCGAGACGGCGGTGCGGGTGATCCAGCGGCTGGAGGCCAGCAGCACCGAGATCGGCAAGGTCGTGCAGCTGATCGCGACGATCGCCAAGCAGA
Organism: Actinoplanes sp. G11-F43; assembly: GCF_050589265.1. Classification (NCBI taxonomy): domain Bacteria; kingdom Bacillati; phylum Actinomycetota; class Actinomycetes; order Micromonosporales; family Micromonosporaceae; genus Actinoplanes; species Actinoplanes sp. G11-F43. Next base: position 103,804 of record NZ_JBNZCE010000017.1, on the reverse strand, counting down.
CCAACCTGCTCGCGCTGAATGCGACGATCGAGGCGGCGCGGGCGGGTGAGGCGGGCCGGGGCTTCGCCGTGGTGGCCAGCGAGGTCAAGGATCTCGCGAACGAGACCGCGACGGCGACCAGCGAGATCGGAACCCAGGTCGGGGGGATCCGGGCGGACACCCAGAACGCGGTCTCGGCGATCGAGGAGATGCAGGGACTCATCGAGGAGCTTGACCGCTGCCAGAAGGTGATCAGCGGAATCGTGGTGGAGCAGCAGGCCGGCTGACGGCTCGGGCGCCGTTGTCGTGACGAACATGCGCACATCAGTACCGGGAATCGGCCGGGGCCGTGTTCCGGCCTGTGGATAAACAGGGACTGTGGATAACTTCTGGCGCGCCCCGAGGCGTGGGGGAGACTTGGCGCCATGGCTCGCAGATCCCCCAGGACCAGGACGCTCCCCTCGCTCTGCCCGTGCGGCGGCGGGGCGTATTCAAGCTGTTGTGGCCCCCTGCACGACGGCAAGGCCGCGGCCGATCCGGAGACCCTGATGCGCTCGCGTTTCAGCGCCTACGCGCTGGACAACAGTGATTATGTGCTGGCGACCTGGCATCCGGAGACGCGGCCGCAGAGCATCGGGACGGAGTCCGGGCTTCGCTGGACCCGCCTGGAGGTGGTGGATCACAGCGGTGGAGGCGTCTTCGACGCGGAGGGGACCGTCGAGTTCCGCGCGCACTACGTCGACGGCGGCCGGCCGGGGGTGCTGGCCGAGAAGAGCCGGTTCGTCCGGCACGACGGCCGATGGGTCTACCAGGGCGAGCTGTGATCTGCTGAAGTCGAGGAGGATTCGTCATGTCCGCACAGCGCCCGTTGGAAAACGGCATAGTCACAAGCTTCAAGGTCAATCTCTCGTACGGTGAGTATCTCCGCCTGGACGACATCCTCGGAGCGCAACGCCCGGTCAGCGTTCCGGAGCATCACGACGAGCTGCTGTTCATCGTGCAGCACCAGACGTCGGAGCTCTGGCTGAAACTGATCGTCCACGAGTTGTTCGCGGTGCGGCAGTACCTGGCGAAGGACGAGCTCCGGCCGGCGCTCAAAGGGCTGGCCCGGGTCAAGCACATCCAGCGCACCCTCACCGAGCAGTGGTCCGTGCTGGCCACGCTGACCCCGACGGAGTACGCGGAGTTCCGCAGCTTCCTCGGCACCTCATCGGGTTTCCAGTCCTATCAGTACCGCGCGATCGAGTTCCTGCTCGGCAACAAGAACCGGGACATGCTGCGGATCTTCGACGAGCAGCCGGACGCCCGCGCCCTCCTCGAGGAGACGCTGACCAGCCCGAGCGTCTACGACGAGTTCCTGCACTTCCTGGCCCGGCGGGGGCACCCGGTGCCGGAGGCGATCCTGGAGCGCGACGTCACCGAGGCGTATGAGTACCAGCCCGACCTGGTCCCGGTCTTCCAGGAGATCTACGAGAAGGCCGAACAGAACTGGGACGTGTACGAGGCCTGTGAGGAGCTCGTGGATCTGGAGGAGAATTTCCAGCTCTGGCGGTTCCGGCACCTCAAGACGGTGGAGCGGACGATCGGCGTCAAGCGCGGGACCGGCGGCTCCAGTGGGGTGTCCTTCCTGAAGGCGGCTCTCGATCTGACATTCTTCCCCGAGCTCTACGCCGTCCGTACCGAGATCGGAGTGCCCCGTTGACCGACGACCTGCGGGCCCGTGCCACAGCACTCGACGCGGCGGATCCGCTCTCCGCGCTGCGGGGGCAGTTCATCACCCCACCGCCCGCCGAGCTGCTCTCCTACCTCGACGGCAACTCCCTGGGCCGGCCGCTGGAGGCGACCGCCCGGCTGATGGACGAGTTCATCCGTGAGCAGTGGGGCGGCCGGCTGATCCGTGGCTGGGACGAGGGTTGGCTGGAGTGGCCGATCACCCTCGGCGACCGGCTCGGCGCGGCGGCGCTCGGGGCCGCCGCCGGGCAGACCGTGATCGCGGACTCGACGACGGTGCTCCTCTACAAGCTGGCCCGGGCCGCCGTGGACGCGCGTCCCGGACGGCGCACCGTCATCCTGGACACCGACAACTTCCCGACCGACCGGTACGTTCTGGAGGGCATCGCCGCCGAGCGTGGCCTGCGCCTGGAGTGGATCGAGACCGATCCGGCCACCGGAATCGACCCGTCCCAGGTCGCTGAGGTGGTCGGCGAGGACACGGCGCTCGTGCTGTTCAGTCACGTCGCCTACCGGTCGGGATGGCTGGCCGACGTCGCGGAGATCAACCGGATCGCGCACGCGGCCGGTGCCCTGACCATGTGGGACCTGTGCCACTCGGCCGGTTCGGTCCCGATCCGGCTCGACGAGTGGGGTGTGGATCTCGCCGTCGGATGCTCGTACAAGTATCTGAACGGCGGTCCCGGCGCACCCGCCTTCGCCTATGTGCGGCAGGAGCTGCTCGGGGAGCTGAGGCAGCCGATCCAGGGCTGGATGGGGCATCGGGCCGCATTCGAGATGGGGCCTGGTTACGAGCCGGCCGCGGGTGCCCGGGCGCTGCTCAGCGGGACGCCACCGATCCTGGCGATGGTGCCGCTGCATGCCAACCTGGACATGCTCGCCGACGCCGGGATCGAGGCGGTGCGGGCCAAGTCGTTGCTGCTCACCGGGTTCGTGCTGGACCTGGCCGACGAGTGGCTGGCGCCGTACGGCGTGGAGGTGGCCAGTCCTCGGGATCCGGACCGGCGCGGCGGTCACGTGACGCTGCGGCGCGACGGGTTCCAGTCCCTGCTGGCACCGTTGTGGGACAGCGGTGTGATCCCCGACTACCGGCGGCCGGACGGGCTGCGGATCGGGCCGGCACCGTTGAGCACCAGCTTCAGCGAGGTCTATCAGGGGCTGGCCGTCCTGCGGGAGCTGCTGGAGAAGAGCCCACGATGAGCGTCGAATCGTCGTCCGGAGTGCCGGCCATCTGCGCGAGCGACAGCGAGGAGACGGCGGGCTGCTGCGGCGGAGCGAGCGGCGGGTGCGGGCTGTCCGCGCTGCGCCGCGCCTCCTCCGGCCCTCGCCCGACGGTGACGAGAGCCGAGGAGACCCCACTGCCGGAGAGATCCGACCCGGCACACGGCAAAAGACCCGGGGAACCGCCGGCGCCGGCCAGCACCGAAAACGGTGGCAGCGGGGCGGGTATCGGCGTGGCCGGAAGCGGCCCGGTGAGTGCTGGGCCGGGTGGGACCGGGCGGGTCGAGTGGCTGCTGGCGGATTCGGTGTGGTGGGGTGGGCGGCTCCGGACGGGCGTCGCGCTGCGGGTCGCGCCGGACGGTGTGGTCAAGCCGGTTCCGGCCGAGTTGGCTCCCGGTGGGGAGGGCACCCGCCGGTTCCCGGGGACGTTGTTGCCGGGGCTGGTCGACGCCCATGTGCATTCGGCGCTGGTCGATCTGGGCACGGTCCGGGCCGGTGGGATCGCCGAGGTGTGGGATCTGGGCGGGGTTCCGGCGGCCGTCTCCGACTTGGCCCAGCGGGCCCGGCTAGCGGGTGGGTTGCCGAAGATCCGGTATGCGGGACCGTTCCTGATCGCTCCGGGTGGTTATCCGAGCGACCGTTCGTGGGCGGCCGCGGGCAGTTGGCGGGAGATCGGGTCGGCGGCCGAGGCCGGTGCCGCGGTCGCCGAGGTGTGGGCGGCCGGGGCGACCCTGATCAAGGTGACCGCGCACACCGGCGGGCCGCAGCTCGCCCAGCCGGTGCTGAAAGCGCTGGTCACCTCGGCACACGCCGCCGGGCTTCCGGTGGTCGTGCACGCGGAGGGGGCGGGGACGGTGGCGACGGCGTTCACCGCGGGGGCCGACGTCCTCGCGCATACGCCGTGGACCGAACGGATCGACGACAGTCTGCTCCGGGCGTGCGCGCAGCGGATGACGTGGATCAGCACGCTGGACATCCACGGCTGGGGCGATCCGGATCCGGCCGCCGAGGTGGCCGTCGACAACCTGCGGCGGTTCGCCGGGTTCGGTGGGACCGTCCGGTATGGGACCGACCTCGGCAACGGGCCGCTGCCACCCGGGATCAACGCGCGGGAGATCCGGTTGCTGCAGGCGGCCGGGCTGACACCCGGGGCGGTGCTGACGGCGATGACCGAGAAGACCGGCACCACGCTGTCATGGATCTCCGGCGGGCTCGACCTGACTCCGGAGCGGTTCGCGGACGTGCTGGTGACTGCCCGGGTTCTGGACGCCGGAGTCCACCCAAGCACGTGACCGATCAAGCCCGCGGGTCCGATGGGGGTGGCGAGTGGTGAGCTGAGGGCCGGGCGGGGGGCGTACGGCGGCGGGGTCTGTGGGTTTTTGATCAGTTTTGTGTGGCGGCGGTTGCTACCCAGATCGTCAGGACTGCCAGGAACGTGCCGCTCGCGCCGGCTGCCTCGACGCATGCCAGCCACTCGTCGCGCAGGCCGGGTGGGGTGGCCCAGGCGTCCTCCGGGACGTCCGGGTTGACCATCGGCAGGACCACCGCCGCCGAAGCCGGTGTGGCGAACACGCAGGTCACCGGAGTCGCCGTCAGGTCGCGCAGGCCCGCCGCCACCAGCCGGCGGCGCAGCGTGCGGCCCATGTCGTGCTGTTGTGGGGTGAAGTGGCCGTGCACGTGGCCCAGCACCACGTCGGCCAGGCCGGCCGGCATGCCGTCGAAGGCCAGCGACCCCCAGTCGGTGTCCACCAGGCAGATCCGGCCACCGGGACGGGTCACCCGGATCAGCTCGGCGATCACCTCGTCCGCGTCGTCGACGTGCTGCAGAACCCGCTCGCACCACACCCCGTCGACGTGCGCGTCCGGCAGGCTCAGGTCGCCCGCGTCGCCGGTCAGGTAGTGCACGTTGCTGCCGTCGTGCCTGCTGACCGCGGCCGCGGTCACCGCCGACGAATGGTCGACCGCCAGCACCTCGCCACGCGGGCCGACCCGGGCGGCCAGCAGCCGGGCCACCTCGCCACTGCCGGAACCGGCGTCCAGCAACCGCTGGCCGGGCTCCGGGCGCAGCATGTCGAGGGCGGTCCGGCGGACCCGCTGGATCTCCGGATGCCGGCCCATCGCGGTGAGCGCGTCGAGCACGATCTCCGACATCTGGGCGGGGAGACCGTCGATGTCGGAAAAGGGCGTCCGGTCCTTCTGCGCGGGTTCCATCCCGCAATTGTTCATCCCGATGTCGCCGATCGGCCGTCGCCGTCATCCATCCGACAGGCGCGGCACCTGCTCTTTCGCTAGATCAAGCGGCTGATGTGCGGAGTCGGCGCACGGTTCGGGCAAGAGATCGACCCATACGCTCAGTAATGTTTCGCGCATCACACGTGAGCGGTGAAATCGCTGGCAACAGGCAGGCAACCGATGTGTAAAAATTCCGGACATGATCGAACGGGTGAAGTTCGGGCTGGTCGGTTTCGGCACCGGCGGCCGGGTGTTCCACGCGCCGCTGATCGCGTCCGCGGCGAACATCGAATTCGTCGGTGTGGTGACCACCTCCGAGGAGCGTCAGGCCCAGGTGGCCGCGCAGTTGCCGGGTGTCGCGACGTATGACTCGATCGCGGCGCTGGCTGCCGACGGGGTCCAGGCCGTGGCCATCTCCACACCGGCCGCCACCCATGCGGCTCTCGCCCTGGAGGCGATCGAGGCCGGGCTGGCGGTCGTCGTCGACAAGCCGTTCGCTCTGGACGCGGACTCCGCCCGCAAACTGGTCACCACGGCCGAGGAGGCGGGGGTGCCGCTCACCGTCTACCAGAACCGGCGGTGGGACTCCGACCTGCTGACCATCCGCAAGCTGATGGAGAACGGCTCGCTCGGCACGGTCCGCCGGTTCGAGTCCCGGGTGGAGCGCTGGGCCCCGGACCGGCTGCCCGGTGCCGCCGGTGGGGGCACCCTGCTGGACTTCGGTTCCCACCTGGTCGACCAGGCGCTGCAGCTGCACGGCCCGGCCGACCGGGTGTTCGCCGAGCTGCACGGTCCGGACGGCGGGCTGGACGACGACTTCTTCCTGGCCCTGCACCACACCAGTGGTGTCGAGTCGCACCTGTGGGGCTCGTGGCGGCAGGCCGGCCCGGGCCCCCGGTTCCGGGTGACCGGCACCGCCGGCACGTTCATCTCGCCGGAGCTGGACTACCAGGAGACGCTGCTGAAGGCGGGCAAGACGCCGGCCCAGATGGGCGAGCGCTGGGGTGTGGAGCCGGAGCACCGCTGGGGCCACCTGTTCCGGGGTGCCACCGGCGCACCGGTGGAGAGTTGCCGGGGCCGGTGGGACACGTTCTACCCGGCGGTGGCCGAGGCGGTCGCCGGCAACGCGCCGCTGCCGGTGGACCCGTGGGACTCGGTCCGCGCCATGGAGATCCTGGACGCGGCCCGCGAGAGCGCCCAGACCGGCACCGCGGTAGCCGTCTGACCCACCGACCCGAGCGTGGAGATCTGCGGCGCGAATCGGACCGCAGATCACCACGCGGGTTGTGGTGATTTGTGGCGCGAAGCGGACCGTAGATCTCCACGTGGGCTGTGGTGATTTGTGGGGCGCAGCGGACCGTAGATCTCCACGTGGGCTGTGGTGATCTGCGGCGCGCAGCGCACCGCAGATCACCACGTGGGCTATGGGGTTACCGGCTGCATGCGGTGCAGGAGGCGGTCCAGGGGCATGCTGGCGAAGCTGATCCGGACGTCACTGGAGGCGTACGGCAGCCAGAACCGCCCGTCGTGGACCAGGCCGCCGCACGAGTAGAGGACGTTGGGCACGTACCCCTCACGCTCGATCTCGTCCGGATCGATCAGCCCCTGCGGCAGGTCGGCGATCACCTTGGCCGGATCGTCCAGGTCGAGGAGCATGGCGCCGATGGCGTACCGGCGCATCGGCCCGACCCCGTGGGTGAGCACCAGCCATCCGGCCTCGGTCTCGATCGGGGAGCCGCAGTTGCCGACCTGGATGAGATCCCAGCCGCGGTGGGGCAGGAGCACCGGGCCGACGTGCTGCCACCGGTGCTGTTCGTCGCGCACGCTGAGGCCGAGGGTCTCGCCGTCCGAGCGGCAGAGCGCGTACTTCCGCCCGTTGATGTAGCGCGGGAACAGGGCCATGCCCTTGTTGCGGGCGGCCGGCCCGTGCAGGGTGGTGACCTCGAAGTGCCGCAGATCCCGGGTGAAGATCACCCGGCCGGCGATGTTGAAGCCGTCGTACGCGGTGTAGGTCGCCTGGTAAGCCATCCGCCCGTCCGGGTCGAGGACCTGAACGAACCGGGCGTCCTCCATGCCCCGCGACTCGGTCGGTGTGGACGGCCACAGCACCCGCTGGTGCAGGGGGACGGTGGCCGGGAAGGTGACCGCGTAGTCGGAGCCGACGATCCGCCGGATGGATTCCAGCGCGGTCGGGGTGCTGGGCCGGGCCAGGAGTTCCGCCGGCAGGTGGCCGAGGATCTCCTCGAACTCGTGGTCGTCGTAGCGTTCCGGCAGGGCGTTGAGCACGTACGCGGAAGCCTCGTTGTCGATCTCCTCTTCGGCGAGGGCGGCGCAGAGCTGGTGCCGCATGTGTTTGGCGCCGACCCGCTGCCCGATCAGCAGTGGCCCGTCCCGGTCCTCCAGCCGTAGTGCCGCGCCGGGCCCGAGGATGGCCGAGCAGAAGCCGACGGACGAGATGTGCCCTTCGCCGATCTGGCGCAGGCTGAGGGCGACCCGGAGTTCGCCGGGGAGCAGTTCGCTCTGGTCCGGGTGCGGGACCATGGACGGGTTGCACAGGGCGGCGGCCTCGACCGAGAACTCGTGGCTGAAGTAGGCGCCGATCAGGGTGCGCGCGGCGGGCGAGAGTTCGATCTCGGGCGGCACCCGGTGCTGGACCACCTCGTAGTGGTGCTGGAAGACCCCGAGGATGTCGTGGTGCCGCCCGGAGAACCGGGTGAGCACGTCGTCGAGCAGTGAGTTGATGTCGCTCTCGTCGAGTTGCAGGATCCGTTCGATCAGCATGGACGCCCGGTTGTGGACGGCGTGCGCGTCCTCGCCCGGTACGAACAGTTTGATCACGACGCGCCGGCCGTCCGGCGCCATGGTGAGGTTGTGGCGGGTGATGTCCGTGGTGTTCACCGTTGCAGTCACGTCGGGCCGCCTGACGGTCGGGTCGCGCTACGGCTCGCCAGCGTGCGGGCATGCTGGAAGGTGGAGACGAGCGCGAGAGTGGATTCGGCTCCTTGGTTCAGATTAGGACCATTGGCCGTCAACCCGTCATAACATCCGCCAGTATCCGCGTCGTACATGACGGATCCGGTGTCGTTGTCCCCGAGGAACCAGGTGATCGCCTGGAACAGCGGGGCGTCCCAGCGTTCGTCGCCGGTGACCGCGGCGGCGACGGCACAGGCGTCGGCGGTGGCCGCGGCTTCGATGGGTTGCTGGTCGAAGCGGTGCCGTGGGCCGTCGCGCAGCAGACCGCCGACCGGGACCGTGGACAGGTGGCCGTCGCACTCCTGCACGCCGCACAGCCAGGTCAGCATCCGCAGGCCGTCGCCGAGCAGGGCTTCGTCGCCGAGCAGGTCGCCGGCGTCGATGAGGACTTCGGCGAGGGCCGGGTTGGCGTACGTCAGGTCGGGTTCGGGCCACATCCAGGTGGGATCGGAGCCGGGCAGCCCGATCACGGTGGCCGCGTCGCCGAGCAGTTCGGCGGTCGCCGGGTCGTGCGGCCCGGCCCGCAGCATCTCGGCCGCGCCCAGTGCCGCGAACGCCATCGCCCGGGGCCAGGTGGAGCGTCCTTGCAGGCCCTGGCGGAAGGCGGTGGCCGCCTCCCGCCGGATCCAGCCGTTCGGGCCGTGTGCGGCGGCGGTGCCGAGCCCCCACATGGCCCGTCCCCACCAGTCGCCGAAGCCGGGCTCGTCGAGCCAGTGGCGTTCCCAGGTCATCCGGTTGCGGAAGCCGCCGTCGGCGCCCTGGGCGTGGGTGAGGAAGGCCAGGTAGCGCTCGGCCAGCCGGACGAGTTCCGGGCCGGGCCGGGGTTCCCGGGCGATGACGAGCAGCCCACGGGACACGTCGTCGACGCAGTAGCCGTGTTCGCGACGGGCGATCGCGTCGCGGGCGTGTTCGAGCAGCCCGGTGTCGTCGGAGAGCCGGAACACGTGGTCCCAGCGGGGTTCGGGCACGTCACGCAACTGGAGGGGCGGCGGGAGCAGCCGCAGCGTCTGCACCACGCCTACGCGGGGATCGTCTCGGCCGCGAACGGCCGGCGGTCGGTGACCAGGCGCGCGGCGAGCGCCTGGTAGCGGGCGGCCACCGCGGGCCAGCGCAGGGTGGGCCCGCCGGCGAGGCCGGCCAGCCGCCCGGGGAGACCGGGTTCGGCGATCACGTGCCGGACGGCCATCGCCATGGCCTCCGGATCCTGATGGGGTACGAGCAGGCCCGGCCCGTCGGCGAGCAGTTCGACCGCGTGCGGGAACTCGGTGGCGACCACCGGCACCCCGGCGCCCACCGCTTCGATCAGCACCCCGGAGGTGACCTGTTCGGTGGAGTCGTAGGGCAGCACCACCGCGTCGGCGGACCGGATCAGCCGGGACAGTTCGGCGGGTTCCAGGTAGGCGTCCACCCACCGGACGCAGTCCTCGATGTCCAACTCGGCGGCGAGCGCCCGCAGGGACTCCCGGTAGACGTCGCCCTGATGGTCCAGGACCTTCGGGTGGGTACGCCCGGCGACGGTGTAGAGCGGCCGGGGCTGGAGATCGTCGAGGAAGGCCAGGGCTCGCAGCGCCCACTCGATGCCCTTGCCCGGCCCGAGCAGCCCCCAGGTCAGCAGGTGCGGCCGGGTGTGGTCCTCGCGCGGGGTGCCGCTGTGGCTGGCGGCCCCGTGCGGAATCACCGTGATCTTGCGCGGGTCGACGGCGTAGTGGCCGGTGAGGCGTTGCCGGGCGGTGTCGGTCATGGTCACCACGGCGTCGGCGGACGCGGCGATCTCCTCCAGGACGGACCGCTGCCGATCGTCCGGGTGGCTGAGCACGGTGTGCAGCACCACGATGGACGGCACCCGCAGGCCGCGCAGCACCGGCAGCACCTCGTCGCCGGCGTCGCCGGGATAGATGCCGTACTCGTGCTGGACGATCGCGATGTCGTAGCGGTTGAGGGCGGTGGTGGCGGCGACCCATCCGCCGGGCCGGTCGGTGTTCCAGGTGTGCACGACCCTCGGGGCGGCCCGGTCGAGCGCTATCCCGCCACTGGTGTCGTCGTCGCTGAGGAGACGGACCACCCCGGATGTCCCGGCGCTCGGGGACAGATGCGTCGCCAGCGCCGCATTGAATGTCGCCAAACCGCATTGGGTGGGGGGATAAGTGCTCAAAAACCCGTATGTCGCGGGCATGACTGGGCCTTTCTCCTCGGTGCGCGTGTGTGTGACGCAAAAGCAGCACAAAGGAGCCGGAAATCGGCCCGTTTTACGCGCAATTCACATTGCGACGTTAACAAGATCTAGGTATTCAACAGATGATTTTTCGGTAAATCGTCATGTAGTCGTCAACCATGCGTTCGGCGGAGAAGCGCTGCCGGGCCCGCGCCGAGCAGGCCGCCCGGTCGATCCCGGCGATCCCGCGCACCGCCGCGACGGCCTCGTCCACCGAGCCGACCAGACGCCCGGTCACCCCTTCGTCCACCACTTCGGGCATGGACCCTTTCCGGTACGCCACCACCGGCGTCCCGCAGGCCATCGACTCCACCACGGAAAGGCCGAAGGGTTCGGCGAACCGGATCGGATGCAACAGCGCGGCGCCCGAACCCAGGACGGTCCCCCGTTCCTCCGGCCCGACCGAGCCGAGATAGACGACCCGGTCGCCGTCGATCAGGGGTTCCACGCGTTCGGCGAAATAGTCGCGATCCTGCACGATTCCGCACATCACCAGTCGCCGGCCGGCCCGGCGCGCGATCTCGATGGCGATGTCCGTTCCCTTGTCCGGGTGGATCCGGCCGAACAGGATCAGGTCGTCACCGCCGTCGGCGTGGAACGGCAGCCCGGCCAGATCGACCCCGTGGTACACGGTGGCCAGGTAGTCCAGGTCGGGGGAGCGGTCGGCGTCCGAGATCGAGACGAAGTGCGACCGGGCCCGGCGGTACGCGGGCAGGATGTCGCGCCCGGAGAAGCCGTGCACGGTGGTCAGCATCGGTGCCCGGCAGTGTGCCGAGAAGGCCAGCGGCAGCCAGTCCAGATGATTGTGGACCAGATCGAACTCGCCGGACCGGGCCAGCGCGTGCGCGACGTGGATCGCCTCCCACACCCGGCCGTCGATCCCGTCGTCCTCCTCGTAGCCGGCCGGCACCACGCCGTCGAGTGTCGCCTTCGTCACCGAGTCGAGCGTCGCGAAGAGGGTGACGTCGACGCCGCGTTCGGCCAGTCCGCCGGCGATCAGGCCGGCGATCAGCTCCCATGGCCCGTAGTGCCGGGGAGGTGTGCGCCAGGCGATCGGCCCCAGAAGCGCGATCCTCATGACAAACCCGAATTATCGCCCATAACCACGTGGTCAGTATGCATCCCCGGTGGCCGCCCGGTTCTCGTGTTAGAGAAGACCAATGACGGATTCGTGGTGGAAACAGTCGGTCGTCTACCAGATCTACCCGCGCAGCTTCGCGGACGCCGACGGCGACGGCATGGGTGATCTGCGCGGTGTCATCAACCACCTCGACCATCTGGCCGAGCTGGGTGTCGACGTGCTCTGGCTGTCCCCGATCTACCCCTCGCCGCAGGACGACAACGGCTACGACATCAGCGACTACCAGGACATCGAGCCGCTCTTCGGCGACCTGGCGACCTTCGACGAGCTGCTCGCCGGAGCGCACCGGCGGGGCATGAAGATCGTCATGGACCTGGTGGTCAACCACAGCTCCGACGAGCACCAGTGGTTCCTGGAGAGCCGGAGCTCGAAGGACAACCCGAAACGGGACTGGTACTGGTGGCGGCCGGCCCGCGCCGGGATGGAACCCGGGGCCCCGGGCGCCGAGCCGACCAACTGGGGATCGGTCTTCGGCGGCTCGGCCTGGGAGTTCGACGAGAAGACCGGCGAGTACTACCTGCACCTGTTCTCCCGCAAGCAGCCCGACCTGAACTGGGAGAACCCGGAGGTCCGGCAGGCCGTCTACACGATGATGCGGTGGTGGCTGGACCGCGGCGTGGACGGCTTCCGGATGGACGTGATCAACATGATCTCCAAGGTGGTCGGCGCCGACGGCTCGCTGCCGGACGGCCGGCTGTCGGTCGGGTCCGCGTTCGCCGACGGGTCGGCCGGCTTCATCGGCGGCCCCCGCCTGCACGAATTCCTCCAGGAGATGCACCGCGAGGTCTTCGCCGGGCGGGACGGCCTGCTCACCGTCGGTGAGACCCCGGGCGTCACGGTCGAGGAGGCGATCCTGCACACCGACCCGGACCGGCACGAGATCGACATGGTGTTCCAATTCGACCACGTCTGGGTGGACCGCGGACCGGACCCGTGGCTGCTCGTCCCGCTCCAGCTCACCGCGCTCAAGGCGATCCTCGGCCGGTGGCAGGCCGGGCTCGCCGAGAAGGGCTGGAACAGCCTCTACTGGAACAACCACGACCAGCCCCGGGTGGTCTCCCGGTACGGCGACGACAGCCCGGAACACCGGGTGGCCTCGGCCAAGATGCTCGGCACCGTCCTGCACCTGCACCGCGGCACGCCCTACGTCTACCAGGGCGAGGAACTCGGCATGACCAACTACCCGTTCGGTGGGATCGAGGAGTTCCAGGACATCGAGGCCCTCGGCATGTACCGGCAGGCGGTCGAGCTGGAAGGACGTACCCCCGAAGAGGTCTTGACGGTGTTGCGGGCCCGGGGCCGGGACAACGCGCGCACCCCGATGCAGTGGGACGGCACGCCGCACGCCGGGTTCACCACCGGCACGCCCTGGCTGCCGGTCAACCCGAACTATCCGGAGATCAACGCCGAGGCGCAGCGCGGTGACCCGGACTCGGTCTTCCACTACTACCGGCAGCTGATCGCGCTGCGCAAGAGCGAGCCGGTGGTGGCCGACGGCGACTTCACCATGCTGCTGCCGCACGACGAGCGGCTGTACGCCTTCACCCGCCGCCTGGACCACACCGAACTGCTGGTGATCGGCAACTTCTCCGGCGAGACGGTGCGCGCCGACATCGACGGCTGGCAGGACGCCGAGCTGGTGCTGACCAACCTGGACCGCGCACCGGACGGCCTGACCCTCGGCCCCTGGCAGGCCGTCGTCTACCGCCGGACGGTCTGACCCATCATCCGGCCCAGCAGGGCCAGTGTGACCCGCCGCCCGGCCAGCCGCCCGGTCCCGATCGCGATCCGCAGGGACCGGCCGGTGATCAGGCTGGGCGGCGGGTTGCGCCGGTCCAGGGCCCGGATCGCCTCGTCGACCACCCGCTCCGGGCTGCTGCGCGGCATCCCGCCGTCCGCGTGCTCCCCGGCCACCTGGAAGAACTCGGTCTCGGTCGGTCCCGGCGACAGCGCCATCACCCGCAGCCCGGTGCCCCGCGACTCGGCGTACAGCGCTTCGGTGAGACTGAGCACGTAGGCCTTGGTGGCCGCGTACACCGCGAGCGTCGGACCCGGCTGGTAGGCGATGATGCTGGCGACATTGATCAAGACCCCCTTGCCGTACGCCCGGAGCGGCTCGATGAACGCCCGGCTGATCTCGGTCAGGCTGGTCACGTTGAGGGTGATCTCCTCGGTGATCCGCCGCGGGTCGGCCTCGTGGAACATCCCGTGCGTACCGAATCCGGCGTTGTTGATCAGGCTGGTCACGGTCAGGCCGCGCTCGGCCACCGCGGCGGCCAGTTTCGCCCCCGCGCCCGGCTCGGACAGGTCCATGCCGATCGTGGTGACCCGCACCGACGGCAGCTCGGCGGCCAGCGCCTCCAGCCGGTCGGTCCGCCGGGCCACCAGGATCAGATCGGAACCACGGGCGGCCAGCCGCCGGGCGAAGAGGGCGCCGAGGCCGGAGCTGGCGCCGGTGATCAGAGTCGTCTGACTGCGGTAGTCCACGGGCATGAGTGGCACCCTATGCGGCCGGGTAAGAAGCGACCATGACCAGTCATGTGGCGCACGGGAACGGATCGGTTCCGACCTGGCTCGGGCTCGCCGGGTTTTCAGCGGCGGCCGCGGGGGCCGCGTTGCTCGGCGGGCTCGGAGTGGCCGGGACACCCGCCGAGTACCAGAGCCTCGACCAGCCGTCCTGGGCGCCGCCGTCGTGGCTGTTCGGGCCGGTCTGGACGGTGCTCTACGTGATGATCGCGGTCAGCGGCTGGCTGGTCTGGCGGCGGACCGGCTGGTCACCCGCCCTCAACTGGTATGCCGCCCAGCTCGTCCTCAACGCGATCTGGACGCCGATCTTCTTCGGGTTCGGGCAATACGGGCTCGCTCTGCTCGACATCGTGGTTCTCTGGGTGCTGATCGGGGTGACGGCCTGGAAGTTCCGGCCGACCTCCCGGGCGGCCGCCGGGCTGCTGCTGCCGTACTGGGCGTGGGTCACCTTCGCGACCGCCCTGAACGCCGCGATCTGGCTGATGAACCAATGATCTGAACTTTTTTCACCGAACTCCCCACCCGCCCTGCCGGTATTCGGCAGGGTGTCTCTTGGCCGTCGGGCACCCGAAATGACCCGTTATGCCGGTGGCCGGGGGAGTACACATGCGCCGCAACCGGCTCACCGCACACCTGGCCGCCACCACCGGAGCCCTGGCCGTCGTCCTGAGCGGCAGTATGGCGGCGCCGCACCCGCCGGCCGCCGGGCCGGGAGCCGCGGCCGGGGGAGCCGCGGCGGCGGTCCGGCGGCCGGCTTCGGTCCTGCAGACTCTTCCGCTGATCGAGGCCCGCGCCTTCGTCCCGGTCGCGGCCCGGCCCGGCGGCCGGTCCGCGACCCGGGTCGCCGTGCTGCCACAACGGGCCACCGGGCCGTTCAGCCTGGTCGGCGTGACCTGGGCCGATCCGCGCACGACGCCGGCCGGCACGATGGAGATCAGAACCCGGAGCGCGGAGACGGGGGACTGGACCGCCTGGCAACCCCTGGAGACCGACAATCCGGACGCCTCGGCCGGGGCTGAGGGCCCGGCGGTCCGGGGTGCCAGTGATCCGCTGTGGGTCGGGCCGTCCGACGGTGTGCAGGCCCGGGTGGTCGCGGCGGGTGCTGCCGATCCCTTCCCGAAGGGCCTCCGCGTCGATCTGATCAACCCGGAGGGCGTGGACCACCGGGTAGACCATCAGGTGGGGAGCGGCAGCCTGGTCCTCGCCGGGAACTCGGCTCGTGAGGAGGAGAAGGCGGGCCGGGAGAAAAGGAAGCGCGAGGGCAGGAAGCGGGCGGGAAAGGGGCGGCGAGGCGAGCGGGCCGCGCCGGTCGTGCCGGCGCGGCCGGTGCCGCGGATGGTCACCCGGGCCGGCTGGCGGGCCGACGAGTCGATGGTGATCGAACCGCCGGAGTACACCGGGGCCGTCCACGTCGTCTTCGTGCACCACACCGCCAGCGGCAACGCCTACGACTGCGCCCAGTCGGCCGCCATCGTCCGCGGGATCGAGGCCTTCCACGTCCGCAGCAAGGGCTGGAACGACATCGGCTACAACTTCCTGGTCGACAAGTGCGGGCGGATCTTCGAGGGCCGGGCCGGCGGGGTGCACCGGTCCGTCCTGGGCGCGCACACCCTGGGATTCAACGAGAACGCCAGCGCCGTCGCGGTGATCGGCGACCACCGGTCGACAGCCGTCTCGACCGCGGCCCGGGCCGCCGTCGCGCAGCTCGCCGCGTACAAGCTGGGTGCCTGGGGCAATCCGCCGCTGGGCCGGGCCGGCCTGGTCTCCGGTGGCAGCGACCGCTATCCGAAGGGCCGCACCGCGGTGCTGAACCGGATCTCCGCGCACCGCGACACCGGCCGGACCGAATGCCCCGGCGACTCGCTGTACGCCCAGCTCCCGGCCATCCGGGCGATCGCCGGGGCGGCCCCGGCCCGGCTGCGCTACCGCGGGGTGAACGGGGCCCGGGAGTACGCCGGGAGGTACTACACCAGGAGCGCGGCCGGCCCGGCCTGGAACCTGGACACCCCGAGCCGGATGATGGACCGCTTCGAGGTGTACGTGGGTGGGCGCCTGGCCGCGGCCGCCCCGTCCGGGCACCGGCAGGCGGGTGTCCGGCTGACCCCGGGCACCCACCGGGTGACGGTGCGGGCGATCCACCTGTCCGGCCGGATCACCTCCACCTCGGCCACGGTGGTGGCCGACCCGGTGGCGCCGCGGTTCACCGGCACGCCGCTGGCGTCGCTGCGGGAGGGCGCGGTCGGCCGGTCCGCGCCGGTCCGGGTGAGCTGGTCGGTCTCCGACACGTCCGGGCTGAGCGCGGTCGAGGTGTCCGGATCCACCACCGGGACCCTGCCCGGTACGGCCGTCTCGCTGCCCGGCTCGGCGCGCCTCGGTGATCCGGCGACGTGGACGGTCACCGCCACCGACCGGGCCGGGAACCCGGCGGCGGACACCGTCACCCGTACCCCGGTGCTGTTGACCGAGGCCGAGGCGATCCGGGCCGGAACCTGGCGGACCGTCCGCGACCAGGGGCATCTCGGTGGTGAGGCGGTCGTCGCGGCGACCGCCGGGGCTTCGCTGAGCTGGACCTTCACCGGCACGTCGGCGGCCCTGGTGGCGGGCCGGACGGCCACCTCGGGCCGGGTGCGGATCTACGTCGACGAGGAGTTCCAGGGAGTGGTCGATCTGCGGTCGGCGTCGCCGCAGCACGCCCGCGCGGTGTGGACCCGGACCTGGCGCAGCGCCGGCGCCCACACCGTGCGGGTCCAGGCCGAGGGCACGTCCGGCCGGCCCTCGGTGGTCCTCGACGGCCTGGTCCACCTGCGCTGACCCGGCCTCCCGTCGCGCGCCGGCTCAGCCGCCGATGGTCAGCACCGCCTTCGGGTCAAGCCCCGACGGCTGCCCCGGGGCGGGCGGCTCGATACGGTATGCGGGTGTCTCAGATCCCGTGGTGGGGACTGCCCCTGGTGGCGGTCGTGTTCGCCCTCGCCGGTGCCGGGGTGGCGCACCTCGTCGCAGCCCGCAACAACGACCTGCTCCACCGGTCCCGCCGTGATCGGCAGTGGTACGAGGAGCGGAAAGAGGCCTACTGCCGGCTGCTCGCCGCTTTCGAGCACGCCACCCATCGGCTGCGGGTGACGTTCGACGCCGGGGAGAAGCCGCCGACCGCCCTCAACTACGTCGACCAGATCGGCCCGGCGCTGATGCCGGTGCGCCTGCTCGCGTCCGGCCCGGTCCGCAGCGCCGCCCTGGCCGTGCATCTGCAGCTGGAGCGCCTGCACGGCGAGATGAACCCGGCCGGGGTGGTCGGGGTGCAGCCGCAGACCCATTTCCGGGAGCTGCTGGCCCAGGTGCCGCTGGTGATGCAGCAGTTCGAGGCGGCGGTCCGGGACGAGCTGGGCATCGTCGACACCCCGCCGAAGTCGCTGCCGTCGCTGAACGGCCGGGTGAAGGCCCGCGACCCGGAACGGCAGTGATCGACCCTTTCTGCAAACGTTTGCATCGGGCAGGATCGAGGGCGTGACTGATCAACGTACGCCCCTCGATCCGGTTTCCGCAGCCATCACCGACAGCGGGATCGTCGCCATCCTGCGCGCGCCCACCGCCGACGGGTTCGCCGCCGTCGCCGACGTCCTGGTCGCCGCCGGGGTCACCGCGATGGAGGTCACCCTCACCTCGCACGGCGCCCTGGAAGCGATCTCCGGTCTGCGCCGCCAGCTGCCCGGCACGGTGCTGATCGGCGCCGGCACCGTGCTCACCGAGGACGACGCCAAAGCCGCCGTGGACGCCGGCGCGTCCTTCCTGGTCGCCCCGGTCAGCGGGCTCGGCCCGCAGCCGGTGCCGTTCTACCCGGGCACGTTCAGCCCGACCGAGGTCTACACCGCGCACCGGGCCGGCGCTCCGCTGATCAAACTGTTCCCGGCCGGTGGGCTGGGTCCGGCGTACCTCAAGGATCTCCGGGGTCCGCTGCCTGACGTCCGGATCATGCCGACCGGCGGGATCGGCCTGGAGGACATCTCCAAATGGCTGGTCGCCGGGGCGGTGGCGGTCGGTGTCGGCGGGCCGCTGATCGGGGACGCGGCCACCGGCGGCAGCCTCACCGCTCTGGCCGCGCGGGCCCGGCACGCCGTCGACGCCGTGACGTTCGCCCGCTCATGAGCCTGTTCACCCTCGGCGAGTCGATGGGGATCTTCGTCGCCGACGGCATCGGCCCGGTCGAGCACGCCCGCGGATTCACCCTCGGTGTGGCCGGTGCGGAGAGCAACGTCGCGATCGGGGTGGCCCGGCTGGGCGGGGCCGCGACGTGGGCGGGGCGTCTCGGCCGCGACGCGGCCGGCGGTCTGATCGCGGCCCGGTTGCGAGCTTCGGGGGTACGCGTCCACGTGGTCCCGGACACCGGTCACACCGGACTGATGATCCGTTACCGGCGATCGGCCCAGTTCATTCAGGCCGACTACCACCGGGCGGGCAGTGCCGGGTCCCGGCTGAGCCCCGCCGACCTGCCCCGGGACGCCATCCGCGCGGCCGGCATCGTGCACGTCACCGGCATCACCCCGGCGTTGAGCGACACCTGCCGGGCGGCCGTGTTCCACACCGTCGAGGAGGCCCGGTCGGCCGGTGTGCCGGTGTCGGTGGACGTCAACTACCGGAGCAAGCTGTGGTCCCGGGCGGAGGCGGCCCCGGTCCTGCGTGACCTGGTGAGCCGGGCCGACGTGGTGTTCGCCGGCCCGGACGAGGCGGCGATCTTCGTGGACTCGACGGATCCGGTGGACGGGCTGGCCCGGCTCGGCCCGGCCGAGGTGATCGTCAAGGACGGGGCCCGCGGCTGCGCGGCACTGATCGACGGGGTCCGGCACGAGGCGCCCGCGCTCACCGTCACCGCCGTCGACCCGGTCGGTGCCGGGGACGCGTTCGTGGCCGGCTATCTCGCCGATCGTCTGGCCGGTGTGGACGCGGCCGGGCGGCTGCGGACGGCGATCGCGGCCGGAGCGTTCGCGGTCACCGTCCCGGGTGACTGCGAGGGTCTGCCGAACCGCGCTGAGCTGGCCGCACTCTCCGGTGAGGACATCAACCGGTAGAAGTTTGGTTAGGCCGCGGAAAGACCGGGTACCTCAATGCCAACGGCACAAGTCAACAGAATTGAGGAGTCCGTTATGCAACCGACGCCGTTCACCCCGTGGGCATGGCGCGAACCGTCCGGTCTGAGCAACGATCCGGTGACCGCGGAGAGCGCCGAGGAATACGGTACGACCGGCGTGGATCTGGTCGGCTACAAGGTCGAGGCCACCGATGGTCACATCGGCTCGATCGACAAGGCCAGCCATGACGTCGGAGACTCGTTCCTGATCGTCGACACCGGACCGTGGATCTTCGGGCGGAAGGTGATCCTCCCGGCCGGCACGGTCCAGACGTTCGATCACGACGAGAAGAAGGTCTACGTGGACCGTACGAAGGAGCAGATCAAGGACTCTCCGGAGTACGACAAGGACACCTTCGAGACGTCCGAGTACCGTCAGCAGGTCGGCGACTACTACACCGGTAGTTACCGCGACTTCCCTCGCTGATCACAGACCCGTCGCCCCGCCCGTATCCCCCACGGGCGGGGCGACGCGTGTCTCCAGGTGTTCCGCCAGCCGGGCGGCGCCGGTGAGCATGGCCCGGCCGCGGGCGGTGATCCGGGCCCGCCACTGATCGATCGACGCGGCGAGCGGTCCGGGTCCGCCGGCCGCGCGGACCTGCTCGATCACCGTCGCGATGTGGTCCAGCCGGTAGCCGCCCCGGCGCAGCAGGTGGGCCAGTTCGGCGTCGCGGATGTCGTCGGGGGAGTAGACGCGGGCGGTGCGGTCGCGTGACGGTGCGAGGATTCCGGCGCGTTCCCATTTGCGCAGGGTGGCCGGGGTGACGTCGAGGCGGTGCGCGAGCGTGCCGACCGAAACCGATTTCTCCGAGATGCCGGATGTTTCCGCACGGGCCAGAGTGTCCACGGTCGACGCCACGCGTTCCACGGTCTCCCGGTCACGCTGGAGCCGCACGTGGGCGGTGCTGATCGTGTCGAGGGCGGCATCGAGGTCGTTCCGGAGGACAGCTCTCATGATCACTCCGGCGTCCGCGTACCCAAATCCAGCCAGAAGTCCGATATATGCGGACAAGGCGCTCTGGTGCTCGTCGGTGTAGACCCGATAGCCACTCCCGGTGCGGGCCGCCGGCGGGATCACCCCGGCCCGCTCGTAGTTGCGGACCGCCTGCGCGGACAGCCCGTGCGCCCGCGCCAGATCCACCGGCCGGTGAACCCCGTTTTGAGACTTCAGAGCACTCTCCCAGGCTTTTCCCGTAGAAAGCTTCACACGCTGGTTCAACGATACGGTTGAGGTCATGGCTTTCGACACCGAGCTGACGACACTGATCTCCGCGCGCCGGCCGCACCTGCTCGCGCTGGGCGAGCCCTACCACGGCGAGCCGGCGTTCGCCCGCCTCCGCAACCGGATCCTGGAGACCCTGACCGGCCACGGCTTCCGCTCGATCGTCATCGAGTCGGACCGGGCCGCCGCCCTCGACGTCGACGACTACGTGCGCGGCCGCCGCGACGACATCGACCTGACCAGCGCGATCAGCCACGAGTGGGGCACCCGCCCGCCGACCCGCGAGCTGATCGACTGGCTGCGTGCCCACAACACCGGCCGGCCCGCCGATGAACAGGTCGGCTTCCACGGCTTCGACGCGCCCACCGAGATCCAGGCCGCCCCCAGCCCGGCCCGCTACCTGCGCGCACTCCGCGACTACCTGGGTGCCGAGGTGCCCGAGCTGGACCGGCTGGCCGGCCCCGACGAGGCCTGGACCGCGCCCGAGATCATGTACGACGCGTCGCGATCTCCCGGCCGGTCGCCGGAGGCCACCGCGCTGCGCGGTTTGGCCGAAGACCTCCGGACCCGGCTGTACGCCGAGGCGCCCCGCCTGATCGCCGCCACCTCCACCCGCGACTGGGAGCGCGCCGAAGTGCTCGCCGCCACCGCGATCGGGCTGCTCACCTACCACGCGGCGATGGCCGAGCCGGGCACCCAGTCGGAACGGGTCGGCCGCCTGCTCAGCACCCGCGACACGATCATGGCCCGCAACCTGCTCGACATCCTCGCCACCGAACGCGACCGCGGCCCGGTCCTGGTCTGGGCGCACAACGCCCACCTCCAGCGCCCGCCCAGCAGCTGGGAGACACACTGGGAGGGGATGGACATGGCGGCCGAGTGGTCCGGTGCCGGTTCGATCGTGTCCGCGCTGCTCGGCGAACGCTACGTGTTCATCGCCGGCAGTCTGGGCGCGAGCGGCCCGGCCGGTCTCGGCGCACCCGAGCCCGGCACGTACGAGGAACGGCTCGGCCCGTCCACCGGCCTCTTCCCGCCACCGCCCGCCGACGGCCTGCACGACCGGGAGACCGACCTGCTCGGGCACTTCCCGCTCACCGGCGCCATGGCCGGCACCTCCGACGCCATCCTGCACATCGGGCACCGGCCGGGCGCCGCCGACGCGGCACGGATCGCCGGGCTGCCCGGCGTCACCGAGACCTGGATCGAGGAGGGGGCCGACATGCCCCCGTACACCTGGGGTGATCGGTTCTTCTTCGCCGGAGAGGACCGGATGCGGCCGTTCGCCACCATCGTGCTGCACGACGTGCCCGATTTCGACGAGCGGTCCCGGCTCTCCGGCCCCGGACGCTACCGGGTCAACGTCGAGGTGGGCAGGGACAGGTTCAAGACCCTCTTCGGGTACGGGCCGGAAGAGTTCAGCATTCACCAGGAGAAGATCGACTTCGCCGCGACGGACACGCTCATGCCGCACCCGGCCTACGCGGTCCAGGGCTGGGCCGGCGTGGTGAACCCCGGCCCGGCCACCGCTGACCTCCTCGACCAGCTTCTGGAGTACGCCCGGGCCCGGTCCCGTGCCCGGCAGCGCTGACCGGATCGTTCCGGTGCCCGGCCCGAAGATGCCTTCCGGCCGGGCACCGGACCGCGTTGGATTCAGATATGACCGACAACGCGCTAGTAGTGATCGACGTCCAGGAGTCGTTCCGGGCCCGGCCGCTCTGGGCCACCACCAGCAACCCCGACGTGATCAAGAACGTGGGCCGGCTCGTCGACGCCGCCCGCGCCGCCGGCGACCGGGTGATCTGGGTGGTGCACGCCGAACCCGGCACCGGCAACACCTTCGACCCGGTCCACGGGCACGTCCGGGTGGTCGGCGAACTGACCCCCGCCGAGGACGAGCCGCTGCTGGTGAAGACCGTGCACAACGCGTTCACCACCACCAACCTGCAACACCTGCTCACCGTCGCCGGGATCCGGTCGATCACGGTGGCCGGGCTGCGCACCGAACAGTGCGTGGAGACCACCGCCCGGTTCGCCTCCGACCTCGGCTACCGGGTGACGTTCGCGATCGACGCCACCGCCACCAACCCGATCCCGCACCCGGACGCCCCCGCCGACCAGACCGTGGACGAACTGCTGGCCGATCCCCGTACGCTGTCCGCCGAGGACGTGGTGGCCCGCACCGTGTACGCGCTGTCCGGCCGCTTCGCCACCGTCCGAACCGTCTCGGAGATTCTCGGGGAGTGACCGGATCGTGAGCCGGGTGCTGTTCGTGCTGACCCCGCAGGTGCACCTGCTCGACCTGGCCGGCCCGGCCCAGGTGTTCTCCACCGCACCCGGATACGAGCTGCTCTACTACGCCGAGGCGTCCCCGGTGCCGACCTGGCAGGGAGTGCCGCTGGTCGCCGCGGTGGCGTGGCCCGACCTGGACCCCGGCGACCTGGTGCTGGTGCCCGGGTGGCGGACCGGCTACGGCTACTTCACGCCGGCCACCCTGGACCGGCTGGCCGCCCACCACGCCGCCGGCGGCACCGTCGCCAGCGTCTGCGCCGGAGCCGACGCGCTCGGCCGGGCCGGGCTGCTCGACGGCCGCCGCTGCACCACCCACCACGGGCTCCAGGACCGGCTGGCGCGCAGCCATCCCGCGGCGACGGTGGTCCGCGACGTGCTCTACGTCAGCGACGACCGGGTGGTCACCTCGGCCGGCATCGCCAGCGGCATCGACCTGGCCCTGCACCTGGTGGCCCAGCGGCACGGCCCGGCCGCCGCGGCCCGGGTGGCCCGCGAGATGGTGGTGTACGCCCGCCGCAACGGCGACGACCAGCAGCACAGCGCCATGCTGCGCCACCGGGCCCACCTGAACGACGTGGTGCACCGCGTCCAGGACCGGATCGACGCCGCCTTCACCACACCGCTGCCGCTGCCCGGCCTGGCGGCCGCCGCCGGCGTCAGCGAGCGCACCCTGACCCGCCTCTTCACCGTCGCCACCGGCCGGACCCCACTGCGCTACCAGCAGCTACTGCGCCTGGAACGGGCCGAACACCTGATCAGCCACGGCGCCACCACCGAGTCCGCGGCCCGGGCGGTCGGCTTCACCGACGCCCGCATGCTCCGCCGCCTCCGCTCCCGCACCCCCACAGTCTGACCGGTTCCGGTCACACCATCGATCGTGAGGCCCGCAACGACGGACTCCGGGACCCGGCCACGTCGAGCGTTGCGGACCCGATGGTGCCCGACCGCACCGCTGTGCGGCACGCGGCCCGGCTCGGGTTGTTGTGTGCCGCGGTGTGGTGCGGTGCGCACCGTTGTGCGGCACGCGGGGTGGCGTCTTGGGCCGCGTTCGCCCGGCGGCGGGGTGACGGTCTGGAGGGGCGCCTGCCCGGCAGGTTAGGCACGGGACTCTTCGTAGGCGTACCGGAAAAAGGGTTTGAAGTGGGACGGCCGGACCCGTCTGGCACCGGGTCCGGCCGTCTCTCGAAGGGCTTGCGCCTCGGCCGGGGGAAAGCGTCTTGGGGGGAACGCTTCGGCCGGGCGGCAAACCGGGGTCCTCTGACTGGAGAGTGGACCCCGGGTCCCGAAAGGTTGCTCTTGATTTTGGGTTGAGTGCCGGCTACGGAGTGTCGATGTCGGTGTCGTCGGCCACGTCGTCCACCGGGACCACCTCGACCCGGTTGGCGCGCAGGTAGTCGCGCGCCCCGCGATCCCCGGTGGCGGTCGCCGCGACGCCTGCCCAATGGGTGCGGCCGAGCAGTACCGGATGCCCGCGCCGGTCGCCGTAACCGCCCATCACCAGGGCGTCCGGCGTGGACCGGGCCATGATCCGGCGGACCGCCTCGGCGGTGACCCCGGGCATGTCGACGAGCAGGACCACGGCCGCCGTCGCGTCCGTCCCGGACAGATGACGCAGGCCGGCGCGCAGTGACGACCCCATCCCGGACTCCCAGTCGGGGTTGAGCACCGATTCCACCGTGGCGGGAAGCGCGGCGCGCACCTCGGCGGCCGACGCGCCGACCACCACCACGATCCGGTCGCAGCCGGCCAGGGTGTCGCAGGCGCGCTGGACCCACCGCCGCCCCCGGTCGGCCACCAGCGCTTTCGGCATGCCGTAGCGGCGGCCCGCCCCGGCCGCCAGCACCAGGCCCGCGGTCTTCATCGGGGCAGGGCCGCCCGCGGTCTTCATCGGGGCAGGGCCGCCCGCGGTGTTCATCGGGGCAGCGCCGCCGGCGGTGTTCATCGGGGCAGGGCCGCCGGCGGTGTTCATCGGGGCAGCACCAGACCGCGGACCGCGGCCAGCGGCAGAGCCGTCCGCGGGTGGTAGGCGGTCCGCCACAGGCCACCGTGCGCGGCGGCGTACGCCTCGTCCCGCCACGCCGCCGGAGCAGCCGACCGGGGTTTGCGGATCTGGTGCACCAGCAGCAGCGCCATCAGCCGGCTCGCGGTCTCCGGTTCGAAGATCTCCACGTCGAACAGGTGCGCGCCGGCGTACGCGGCGGCCAGCATCCGGTTGCTCACCACCGACCGGGTGTTCGTCGGCGGCGCCACCGCGAACCCGACGGTCCCGTCCCGGCGGGCGACCGTGGCCCGCCACCGGTGGATGCGCTTGGCCAGCGCGTAGTTCGGGCCCTGCTGCGGCACCAGGCTGTCGTTGACACCCGGCTCCACCTGGTCCGGGTAGTTGGGCCGCAGCATCCGCCGGCCGGTCAGCACACTCCCGGCTCTGGCCCGCACCGAGCGCGCGGCGTAGCGGGAACGGGAGTGGGTGACGGCGGCCGCCGGGACCGCGTACACGTCGGTGGGGGTGGCGAGGAACGCCAGCGCGGTGTCCGGCCGGTGTTGCCGCAGGTGGGTGCCGAGTTCGTCGACGGCGGCGGCCAGCAGCGGGTAGGCGCCGCCGGGGGCGTACACGTAGTTGCCGAGGATCAGCCGCCCGTCGAAACCGAGCAGCCACCGGGCGACCGCGCCGAGATCGGAGAGCAGGTCGATGCCGGGCACGTCGCCGCCGACCGGGGCGCGCAGCCGCCCGGCGCCGGCTTCGGCGAGCTTCGCCACCCGCTCCCACACCGGCCGGCGCGGCAGGTCCAGGGCCAGCACCGTGCCGCCCCAGCCGAGCACCGAGGCGACCGGGCCCATCTCGGTGCCCGCCCCGGCCGCCACCAGCACCTGGTCGCTGAGGTCCAGCCAGTCCGGGGAGCCGGCCACCTCGCGGACCGCCTCGGCGCAGGACTCCTCGATCACCCCGGCGGTCACCCAGGCGTCGAGCCGCCGGTGCAGGGCGTCGCCGCGGAGCAGTTCGCCCCGGTACGGCAGCACCACCTCGGTCTCCGGCCGTCCGGTGCCGGTCACCTCGACCGTCTCTAGCTCCCGCTCCGGGGGCGTGGTCAGCGCCTCGGCCAGGGAGACGTCGCCGTACCGGACCCGGGCCCGGACCGCTGCGAGCCCGGCTTCGGCGATCTCGTAGGCGGCCGCCCCGTCGGCGGTCAGGCCCACCTCGACCAGGGCTTTGAAGTGCCGGAGGTAGCCGCGGCGCCAGTCGGTCTCGCGCTCGGCGGCGGCCGCGGCGGCCGGGTCGGCGGGCCGGAGCGCCTCGGCGACCACGGCACGCCCGAAAGCGGTGCTGGAACGCCGTCCGGACTCGTCGGCGGGGAAATCGATGCGGGGGGCGGTGTGATCCACATCGCTAGTATCACCGTCTCCTACCCAGGGAGGAGAAGCCCTCCTCCGCCCGGCCGCCGGTGCGGCCCCCGGTCGGGCGATCCGGTGCCGCGAAGACGCGACGGTGATGGCATGACCGCCACCGTCACCACCACCCCGCCGCTACCCGCCGTACGCGCCGGCGCCCGCTGGAGCGGACCGCTGCTCTGGCTGACCGGCGCCGCCGCCGTCCTGACCGTGATCTCCCTGGCCGGGATCCTGCTGGACGACCGGATCCTGACCGGGGTCCCGATCTGGCTCAAGCCGTTCAAGTTCGCCGTCTCGTTCGTCTTCTACGGCTGGACCCTCGCCTGGATCCTGGCCGTCCTGCCCCGCCGCAGCCGCCTCGCCGAACGGGCCGGCATCGTCATCGTCGGCGTCTCGGTGATCGAACTGGCCGTCATCGTCGGCCAGGTGCTGCGCGGCCAGGCCAGCCACTACAACATGTCCACCCCGCTGAACGCGATGCTCTGGTCGGTGATGGGCACCTCGATCATGGTGCTGTTCTTCGCCCAGGTGGTGATCGGGGTGACGGCGCTGCGGCAGCGGATCCCGGACCGGCCGGCCGCCTTCGCGATCCGGCTCGGGCTCGGCGTCTCGCTGCTCGGCATGATGCTGGCCTTCCTGATGACCTCGCAGCAGACCGCGGACGGGCTGATCGGGGCGCACTCGGTGGGGGTGCCGGACGGTGGGCCGGGCATGCCGGTCACCGGCTGGAGCACCACCGGCGGCGATCTGCGGATCAGCCACTTCGTCGGGCTGCACGCACTGCAGGCGCTGCCGCTGCTGGCGTACGCGCTGGGCCGGTGGACCCGATGGGCGGAACCGGTGCGGGCCCGGCTTGTGCTGGTCGGCGGGATCGCGTACGCCGGTCTGGTGCTGTTGCTGACCTGGCAGGCGCTCCGCGCGCAGCCACTGACCTCGCCGGACGGGATCACCCTGGGCGCGTTCGCCGCCCTGGCCGCCCTGACCGCCGGCGCCGCCGTGGCCGTGACGCGGGGGCGGTCGTGACCGGAATCCTCTTCGAGTCGACGTTCCTGCCGGCCGCCCCGTTCTGGGCGCTGATGATCCTGCTGCCGAGGTGGTCGTGGACGCACCGGATCGTGTCCAGCCCGCTGATCGCGCTGCCGGTGGTGGCGATCTACGGGATCCTGGTGGCCGGTTCGTTCGGGGACGTGTGGCCGGTGGTGACCAGCCCGACCCTGGACGGGGTGCAGGCGCTGCTCGGTACCCCGGAGGGTGCGGCGGCCGGCTGGGCCCACATGATCGCCTTCGACCTGTTCGCCGGCCGCTGGTCCTACCTGGACAGCCGGGAGCGCGGGGTGCCGGCTCTGCTGATGGCCCCGGTGCTGCTGCTGACGATCCTGCTCGGGCCGCTCGGGCTCGCCGCCTACCTGGTGGTACGCCCGTGGTGGCGCAAGCCCTTAGGGTGATCGGCATGGCCCGGCTCTTCAACGCGCGGGAGACGCTGCCGCGGATGCTGCTGCTGATCACCAGCGGTCTGGGATACCTGCTGGTGATCAGTGGCACCCCGACGCCGCCGACCGGGCCGCAGTGGGCGTTCGCGGTGCTCGCGTTCGGTTCCGGACTGTTGTTGCACAGCCGTCAGCCGGTCAATCTGGTGGTGCAGACGGCGCTGTTCGCGGTCTCGCTGACAGTGCTCGACGACCCGACGATCAGCCAGGTGGGCACCGGGTGGGCGCTCGGCGAGCTGGCCTTCTGGGCGCCCCGGTGGGCCTGGGTCGGCGCGGGCACCGCCCTGGTGTCGGTGGTCTATCTGACCCTGGGCCTGCCGCTGGCGGACAGCGTCCCCGAGGGGCTGGCCGGGCTGCTGATCAATCTGTCCGTGCCGATCCTGCTCGGCACGGTCGGCCGGACCACCGCCGAGCTGGGGGTGCAGGCGGCCCGCCGGATCGAGTCCGAGCAGCGCGCCGCCCGCGCAGACGAGCGCAGCGCGATCGCCCGTGAGCTGCACGACGTGGTCGCCCATCACATCGCCTCGATGGTGCTGCGGGTCGGTGTCGGCCGGCACGTGCTGCCCGATCTCGACCCGCGGGTGGCGGAGATCTTCGACGACGTGCACCGGACCGGGTCGGACGCGCTGGCCGACCTGCGGCGGCTGGTCGCGGTCCTGCGCGACCCCGATGAGGTACGCCGGGACGCCTCGCTGACCGCGATCGAGCCGTCCGCGCTGCCCGCCGCCCTGGCCGGCGCGGTGGAGAAGGCGCGGCTGGCCGGGGTGAACGTGGAGGCCGAGATCGATCCGGCGGTCGGCGGCCTGGACGCGGTCCGCGGCCTGGCCGTGCTCCGGCTCACCCAGGAGGCGCTCACCAACGTGGCGAAACACGCCGGCCCGGCGGCGACCGCCCGGCTGCGGGTCGCGCTGTCCGGGTCCGACGTGGACTGGGTGGTGGCCGACGACGGTGGGCTGCCGGGGGAGCGGGAGGTACCGTCCGGCGGTGGGCACGGCCTGACCGGGATGCGGGAGCGGGTCGAGGTGCTGGGCGGGACCCTGGACGCGGGGCCGTCCGGGAAGGGGTGGCGGGTGGCGACGACGCTTCCGGGGGAGGCCGCGTGATCCGGGTGCTGCTGGTCGACGACCAGCAACTGATCCGGGCCGGGCTGCGGATGCTGTGCGATGCCCAGCCGGACATCGAGGTGGTCGGCGAGGCGGGTGACGGGCGGACCGGGGTGGAGATGGCGGCCCGGCTCGTACCGGACGTGGTGGTGATGGATCTGCGCATGCCCGGCGTCGACGGGATCACCGCGACCAGCCGCATCGTCGGGTCCCGGCCGGCCGCCCGGGTGCTGGTGCTGACCACCTTCGGCGACGACGACCACCTCTATCCGGCGTTGCAGGCCGGGGCGTGCGGCTTCCTGCTCAAGGACGCGCCGCCGGAGGAGCTGGTGCAGGGGGTGCGGCAGGCGGCCGCCGGGGAGAGCCCGTTCAGCCAGGACGTGCTGCGCCGGCTGGTACGGCGCGCGGTGGACGCCCGCCCGGAGCCCCGCCCGCCGGCGGCCGGCCTGACCGCCCGCGAGCACCAGGTGCTCGGCCTGGTCGGGGAGGGCCTGAGCAACGCGGAGATCGCCGAGCGGATGCACATCGGGGTGACCACGGTGAAGACGCACATCACCGCCCTGATGACCAAGACCGGCAGCCCGAACCGGGTCCGCCTGGCCCTGCTCGCCCATCAGGTGTGAATCCTCAACCGGGGCGGCCGGCGGCCGATCACGGCGGTCATGCGAAAGACGACCCTGGGCGCCGCCCTCACCGCGGCGCTGGCCGCCACCGCTCTCGTCGCGCCGTCACCGGCGCAGGCCGCCGCACCGCAGGGCCGCTACATCGTGACGATGAAGCACCGGGTGTCCGGTTTCGCGGCGCGCGGGGTCGAGGCCGGTGACCTGGTCCGGTCGTTCAGTGGTCTGCCCGGGTTCGTCTCCGAGATGACCGCCGCCGAGGCCCGCCGGGTCGCCGCCGACCCGAACGTGCGCTTCGTCGAGCCGGACCGGGTCGTCAAGCTGGCCGGCACCCAGCGCAACCCGGTGTGGGGGCTGGACCGGATCGACCAGCGGGCGGTGAAGCCGTCGAAGAGCTTCCGGCCGTCCGCCGACGGCGACACCGTGCACGCCTACGTGATCGACACCGGTATCCGGATCGGTCACAGCCAGTTCGGTGGGCGGGCGTCGTACGGCTACGACTTCGTCGGTGACGACCCGGTCGCCGACGACTGCAACGGGCACGGCACCCACGTGGCCGGCACCATCGGCGGCTCCACCTACGGGGTGGCGAAGAAGGTGAAGCTGGTCGCTGTCCGGGTGCTGAACTGTGCGGGCGAGGGCTATCTCTCCGACATCATCGACGGCGTCGACTGGGTGACCGCGAACGCGGCCCGCCCGGCGGTGGCCAACATGAGCCTGGGCGGCGGCAACAGCCCGTCACTGGACTACGCGGTGCAGGACTCGATCGCCTCCGGTGTCACCTACGTGGTGGCGGCCGGCAACGAGAACATGAGCGCGTCCCTGAGCAGCCCGGCCGACGTGCCGCAGGCGGTCACCGTGGCGGCCGTTGACAGCCGGGACCGGCGGGCGCCGTTCTCCAACCACGGCCCGGGTGTCGACCTGTTCGCGCCGGGTGTCGACATCCGCTCGGCCACCGCGTCGAGCAACACCTCGACCGCGAAGTACAGCGGCACCTCGATGGCTGCCCCGCACGTGGCCGGCGCCGCCGCGCTGGTCCTGGACGCCAACCCGGGCTGGAGCCCGGCCCGGGTGCAGGCCCGGCTGATCGGGGACGCCACCAAGGGCAAGGTCACCGACCGTAAGGGCAGCCCGAACCGGCTGCTGTTCGTCCCGGCGCCGCCCAAGGCCCCGGTGATCGCTACCGGACAGACCGGCACCGGGAGTGTCGGTGTCGGCTACTCCGCCCGGCTGGCCCTGAAGACCGCCCGCCGCGGTTCGTGGAAGCTCGCCGCCGGCTCGCTCCCACCGGGTCTGTCGCTGTCGTCGTCCGGGGTCCTCTCCGGTACGCCCACCAAGGCCGGCCGCTACACCGTGTCGGTCCGGTTCACCGACTACGTGCCGCAGGCCGTGACCAGGAGGATCGTGATCCCGGTGGTGGCCTCCACCCCGGTGATCACCACGGTGTCGCTGCCCGGTGTCACGGCCGGTGACGACTACGAGCAGTGGCTGACGGTGGCCGGTGGCCGCGAGGGCGTCTGGACGCTGGAGTCCGGGGCGCTGCCGGACGGGCTGAACCTGGCCGGCTCGGGGGTGCTCACCGGCACCGCGACGGCCGCCGGCGAGTTCACCTTCACGGTCCGCTTCACCGACGCCGGCAAGCAGACGGCCACCCGTTCCTACACGGTCACCGTCAGCTGAGTCACCAGTCCATGGCCGCGGCGTACTTCTGTGCGACCGCTGTCGACTCGGCCAGGTCCGCCTCCAGCACGGGCAGGCCTGGCCGGGCCACTATCGCGCCCAGCTCGACCAGTAGCTGGCGCAGCAGCGCCTCGGCGGCGGTGGCCTGCGGCGCGATCCCGGCGGTCACCACCGGCACGGCCAGTTTGCCGGCCAGTGCCTGGGCCGGCAGCTGGTCGAGCAGCACCTTGAGCACTCCGGTGTAGCTGCCCTTGTACGTGGGGGTGGCCACCACCAGCAGGTTCGCCTCGCGGATGATGCTCACCGCGGCCCCGGTCGCCTCGTCGCCGGGGATCAGCAGTCCCGGGCCGAGG
This sequence comes from Actinoplanes sp. G11-F43, assembly GCF_050589265.1. Classification (NCBI taxonomy): domain Bacteria; kingdom Bacillati; phylum Actinomycetota; class Actinomycetes; order Micromonosporales; family Micromonosporaceae; genus Actinoplanes; species Actinoplanes sp. G11-F43. The sequence goes on along the minus strand of NZ_JBNZCE010000017.1, from coordinate 72,529 downwards.
GATCCGGCCTCGATCACGTGCGGTTGCGGCGAGCCGAGCTGTTCGGCGATCGCCTCGCCGACCGCCACGGCCAGCGCGGACGTCCGGGATCCGGCACGCGGGTTGCCGGACACCACCACGAGTCCCGTCATTACGGCGCTCCAAATATCCTATTTAGCCGATAGGTAATTGTGGTCGGCGGGGATATGATGCCCGCCACTGCGATGTGATATGCCTATCTAACAGATAGGAAATGTATCCTTGCGATGCCCCGGCCGCAACCGGCCGGAGCGCCCCCTCAGGGATCCGAAGGAGTAGCCATGACCGCTCTCGCCGTCGCGCATCCGCATGCCACGTACCCCCGCCCGGTCCTGCTGAGGCCGGTGCCCGAGTCGCCGCCGGAGCAGCAGTTGGACGACGATCAGGCCCCCGTCACCGTGACGATCAGCATCGCCGGGGGTGTCAGTGGCCGGGAGCGGGTGCTGGCCGCCCTCCGTGAGCTGGTCGACGCCGCCGGTTCGGCCACCGCGGTGGAGCTCGGCGGGGCGGAGGTGGTGGCCCGGCCGGAGGCCGCCACCGAGATCCGGCTCGACCCGCGGGCGCGCACCGCGTTCCGGGGCGGCCGGCTGCTGGAGCTCAGCCGTCTGGAGTACGACCTGCTCCTGTTCCTGGCCCGGCACCCGCGCCAGGTGTTCAGCCGGGCGCAGCTGCTCACCCACGTCTGGGGGCACCGGCACACCACCAACCGGACGGTCGACGTGCACGTCAGCCGGCTGCGCACCAAGCTGGACGATCCCGAGCTGATCACCACGGTCTACGGGCTGGGCTACCGGCTCGCGGACGAGGCCCCGATCGCCGTCGTCGAGCGTTAGGTGAGGCCCTCAGGTGTGTCGATGTAGTGGCGCGAAACCGGTCGGCGACCCGGATGTTGCCGACCGGTTACGCTTCTCGGGTCTTTCATCCCGAACTGGTCATAGGCCCACGATATGCCCCAGCCGTTTCTGCTGGTCATAATTATGTTGATCTATGTTTGGTGATCGTTCACGCACCTTGCGTGGACATTGAACAATTTAAATACTGCGAGCACGAGGTACGCCGGATCGGTGTACCCCACCCGTTCCCCCTGGGAGGAAACGTGCTCAACCCGATGCTTCGCCGACCGATCGTCGGCCTCGCGGTGGGCGTTCTCGTCGCCAGCGGCCTGGCCTCGTCCCCCGCGTCGGCCGCCCCCATCGCCGCCGACCCGTCCCTCGCGATCAGCCTCGACAGCAAGCTCGGCAGCCGTGACGCCGGCTCGTATGTGGACGCCTCCGGCAAGGTGGTCGTGAACGTGACCGACGCGGCGACCGCCGCCGAGGTCAAGGCCGCCGGCGCCACCCCCCGGTACGTGACCCGCAGCGGCGCCACCCTGGCCGCCGCCGACAGCAGCCTCAAGACCAACCTGAAGACCCCCGGCACCGCGTTCGCCGTCGACCCGGTCACCAACCAGGTCGTGGTCAGCGTGGACGAGAGCGTCACCGGCGCCAAACTGGACGCCGTCAAGGCCACCGTCGCCAAGCTCGGCGACAACGCCCGCCTGGAGAGCATCCCCGGCAAACTGAGCACCACCATCGCCGCCGGTGCGGCGATCTACACCGGCGGCAGCCGCTGCTCGCTCGGCTTCAACGTGCGCAGCGGCAGCACGTACTACTTCCTGACCGCCGGGCACTGCACCAACGCCGGTTCCACCTGGACCAACGGTTCGGTGACCCTCGGCACCCGTTCGGGCACCAGCTTCCCGGGCAACGACTACGGCATCGTCCGTTACACCAACACCAGCATCGCCAAGACCGGTGGCTTCACCTCGGCCTCCACCCCGCCGGTCGGCACCGCCGTCACCCGGACCGGCTCGACCACCGGCACCCGGACCGGCACGGTCACCGCGCTGAACAGCACGGTGAACTACGCCCAGGGCTCGGTCTCCGGCCTGATCCGCACCACCGTCTGCGCCCAGCCGGGCGACAGCGGCGGCCCGCTCTACCGCGGCTCCGCCGCCTACGGCCTGACCTCGGGCGGTAGCGGCAACTGCTCCACCGGCGGCGTGACCTACTTCCAGCCGGTCACCGAGGCCCTGAACGCGTACGGCGTCTCGATCTACTGATCAACCTGAGGAACCGGAACCCCGAGCCTGGTGTGGTGGATCCCGCGGGATCCACCACACCGGGCTCAGTTCTCGTGCACCCGCTCCTCGCCCCGGCGGCGCAGCATCTTCAGACCGGGCAGGCCCGCGATGGCCAGGTGCAGGTCCTCGGTCACCTCGAGCAGCTTGTGCAGGTCGGGGCCGACCTGGTCGAGCTTGCCGAGCAGCGGCATCACATCCTGGACCAGGTGGTGCTGCAGGGCCGGCAGCTCGTCGATCATCCGGATCGCGGCGGTCACCTCGTCCGGGGTCAGCTCGGCGACGAACCGGGCGGCCAGCGGGGCGGCGTCCCGCAGCGTCGGCGCGTAGTCGCCGACCATGGTCTCGACCTGGGCGGCCACCGTGCCCGCCCGGGTCGCGATGGTGGTCACCTCACCGACCGCGGTGGCGGCGTCGCCGAGCACCACACCGGCCGCCTCGGCGGTGATCGACACCCGCCGGATCAGCTCCTCGGCGGTCGCCGCGGTGACCGCCGCCTCCCGCACGGTGAGGGCCGCGACGTCGGCCACCGCCCGGGTCTCGGCCACCGTCGCCTCGGCCGCGGTCACCACCGCGGACACCCTGTCGATCAGCTCCTCCACCCGCGAGACCGCCACGGTCGCCCGGCTGAGCAGCGTCTCGGTCTGCCCGATCAGACCCACCGCCCGCACCGGGATGGTCGCCGCGGTGGCGGCCGTCTCGATCACCCTGCCGACCGCGGTGGAGGTGAGCTGGACGGCGCCGGACAGAAGATTGAACATGCCCCCATTGTGCGCCGCACGCGCATCCCGCACCCGGTGACGCGGCGCCCGCTCACCCGGCCGCCCCCGGCATGCTGATCGCGCGCCGCCTGTTCCACCACGTCAGGGCCTGGTTGACGAGCACTATCACCACCACCGCGGCGATCACACCCTGCCACGGCTCCGGGAAGATCGAACCGCCGGCCAGGCCGATCGCCGCGTAGACCAGCGACCACAGCGCACAGGCCGGCAGGTTGGCCACCACGAACGTCCGCCACGGGATCCCCGCGAAAGCGGCCGCGAGCAGCACCGGAACCCGGCCGCCCGGAATCAGCCGGGACACCAGCAGCACCGGCACCTGCCGCTCCCGGAGCCGCTCCTTCACCCCGGCCAGGTGCTCCTCGTCGCGCAGCCAGCGCAACCGGCGGGCCAGCTGCTCCCCGCCGAGACGGCACATCGCGTACATCACCAGATCGCCGGCGTACGCCCCGGCCGCACCCGCCGCCACCACGAACCCGATCGAGAACGGATGCTCGTGGAACATCAGCGCCGCCGAGCCGCTGACCGCCGCGCCGGTCGGCACGATCGGCACCACCGCACCGAACGACACCACCAGGAACAACCAGCCGAGAGCACTCAGCGTGTCGATCACGCGGCCGGCTCCAGGTCCAGGGTCTCGCCGTGCGCCAGCACCCGCACCCGGCTGTCCGGCGCCGTCTCGGCCGCGAACTCGGCGAACCGTTCACCCGGCAGATCGAACATGTGCCGCCGCACCCGGCCCATCCCCACCGGCCAGAACGTGCCGTAGTGCACCGGCACCGCCCACGACGCCCGCACCCGGCGCAGCGCCTCGGCGCCGTCCCGGGCGTCCAGGTGGCCGTGCGCTCCGAGGGTCGGTCCCCAGCCGCCCACCGGGATCAGCGCCAGATCCAGCGGGCCCAGATCGTGCATCTCGTCGAACAGGCCGGTGTCACCCGCGTACCACACCCGCGACGACCCCTCCACGACGAATCCGACGGCCATCGCCCGGTCCCGCGACCAGGGCCCCCGGTTGCCGTCGTGCCGGGCCGGCACCGCCCGCACCCGGACCGTGCCCACCTTCGTCTCCTCACCGGGCGCCAGCTCCACACAACGGTCGGCCGCCGCCCGGCCGAGAGCGCGGGCGGTGAAGTCCCGGGCACCCCGGGGCACGATCAAGAGCGGATTGCCCGGTACGGCACGCAGTGACGCGCAGTGGAAGTGATCGGCGTGCAGGTGCGACAGCAGGATCGCGTCCGGGGGACCTGGCAGACGGGGCGCCGGGCCGGCCATCCGCCGCAGGTGCGCCAGCCGGCCGGTGAGCACCGGATCGGTCAGCAGGTTCGCGCCGGAGTCGGCGAGCCACACCGTGCTGTGTCCCCACCAGGTCGCTCTCACCGTCTCACGGTACCCAGGCGGCGCAGGGCCAACCCGCACAGCCGCGCGAACGAGTGCTGGAACCCGACCGCGAACGGGCCGGCCGCGCGCATCAGCCGGCCGGCCGGGCGGCTGAACGCGGTCACCACCAGCCACACCCGGTCGTGCTCGTCCCGTTCCACCACGAACGCCTCCTCGCCGGCAGCCGGATGACCGGGCCGGGTGCCGTACGCGAACCCGATCCGATCGCCGTCCTCCAGCGTCCACACCACCTCGCACGGCGCGCGCAGCGGCCCGAGCCCGACGGTCAGCAGCACTCCGGGCGCGGCCCGGCCGGCGTCCGCGGTGATCCGGGCACCGATCGCCCGGTGCATGCGGAAGCTGAGGACCGCCTCCCCGGCGCGGTGCAGCACCTCCTCCCCGTCGCCGATCCGGGTGCGGTAGCGCAGGTGCCGGAATCCGGCGGGCAGCCGCCCGGTCCGGGTCGCCCCCACGTGGCGGTACGTCAGTTCGGTCACCCGCTCAGTGTGCCCCTCCCGTGTCGGGGACCCGCCGGTCGAGTCGCCGCCGTGACATGTCTCCGGCACACTGAGCCACGTGACTGGACCTCGCACAGCCGTCGTGTTCAACCCCAGTAAAGTGGCCGATCCCGATCACCTGCGGCGTACCGTCCACGAGGCCCTGGACCGGGCCGGCTGGCCGGAGCCCACCTGGTACGAGACGACACCCGACGACCCCGGCCGCGGTCAGGCGAAGAAGGCGATGGCCGAGGGCGCCGAGCTGGTCTTCGCGTGTGGCGGTGACGGCACCGTCACCGCCGTGGTCACCGCGCTGGCCGGCAGCGACGTGGCGCTCGCCGTCCTCCCGGCCGGCACCGGCAACCTCCTCGCCGCCAACCTGGGCCTGGGCACCGACCCGGCCACCGGGCTGGAGGTGGCCCTGGAGGGCGGCCGCCGCCGGATCGACGTGGGAGCGCTCGGCGACCGCTGCTTCGTGGTGATGGCCGGGATGGGCTTCGACGCCCAGATGCTGGAGGACACCTCGGAGCGGGCCAAGAAACACATCGGCTGGCCGGCCTACCTCGGCGGGGCGGTGAAACACCTGCTGGACCGGCCGATGCGGGTCCGGATCCGGCTGGACGGCGGCCCGCCCATGCCCCGCCGCCCGGCCGCCGTGATCGTCGGCAACGTGGGCCGGCTCCAGGGCGGGGTGCGGCTGCTCAGCAAGGCCGAACCGGACGACGGCCGGCTCAACGTGGCCATCCTCAGCCCCACCAACCTGGCCCACTGGGCGGCCCTGGTGACGGCGGTGATCAGCCGGCGGGAGCGGGTGCCGCTGATGGAGACGTACACCGCATCCAGGGTTGAGATCTACAGCAACCGGGCACAGGCGCGCCAGCTCGACGGTGACACCATCGATCCGGGCAAGGTCATGAAGATCCAGGTCCGGCCCAAGGCGCTGCTGCTCTGCGTGCCCCAGCCGGACGCCGACCCGGATCTCGCGAATGACGCCTCCGCCGTCGCGAAACGTGCCGGGCGGATCAGGGAAGCGGCCGAGGAGAAGGCTTGAGCAGCACCGAACCGGTTCCGGAGACCCGGATGATGCCGGGGGACAAACTCTCGGCCGACGACGCGTTCCTCGCCCTGCTGCACTACGGCCGCTGGCCGCTGCTGCACGACGCGTTCATCCGGTTCCGGTACGGCGACGGCTTCAGCCACGCGCGGGCCTTCGCCCTGCAGCTCTGCCTGGCCATCGTGCCGTTCCTGATCGCGCTGTCCGGGCTGGCCACCGACCTCGGTGTCGAGGACGGCGGCCAGGTGGTCGCGGACACCGTCATCGCGCTCACCCCGGGCGCCAGCGAACCGCTGGTCACCGAACTGCTGGTGGAGGACGACCCGACCGAGGAGGCCGGTGAGCTGGCCCTCGCCCTCGGCATGATCACCGGCCTGTTCGCGCTGACCAGCGCGATGGCCCAGATCGAGCGCGGCGCCAACCGGATCTACGGCGTGGAGCGGGACCGCCCGGCACTGCCGAAATACCTGCGGGCCGCGATCCTGGCCCTGGTCGCCGGGCTGCCCGCGCTCTTCGGCTTCCTGATCCTGGTGGCCGGGCGGGCGGCCGGCGACTCGGCGGTGAAGCATTTCGGCATCTCCGACGGCCTGCGGGTGGCCTGGGACGTGGTCCGCTGGCCGCTGAGCCTGGTCCTGATCGTGTTCGCGGTGGCCCTGCTCTTCCGCCATTCGGTACGCCGCAACCAGCCGGCCCTGTCCTGGCTGCTGTTCGGCGCCGTGGTGGCGACGGTGCTGTGGTGGCTGGCCAGCCTGCTGCTCGCCGGGTACATCAGGTTCAGCGGCGGCTTCGGCGCCACCTACGGCCCGCTCACCGCGATCATGGCGCTGCTGCTCTGGGCCAACCTGACCGGGATCGCCCTCTTCCTCGGGCTCGCCTTCGCCGCCCAGCTGGAGGCCCGCCGGGTCGGGGTGCCCCGTCCGGCGCTGGAGGACCGCTGGGAGCCCGAGGAGGAACCGGACGTTCCCACGCAGCGGGGCCCCGGTGTGACAGCCGACCCGACCGGGTAAGAAACCGCGCACCCCCGACCGTTGGAGTGCGCAGTGACCGATGACAACCGAGTGGTGGAACGCACCGGCTGGGCGCCGGTGCGTCACTTCGCCGAGCGCAGTGTGCTCGGCCTGCTGGTGGTGGCCGCCGTCGGCCTCACCTTCGGCGTGCTGCTGTTGCTGGTCCGGTTCCACTGGCAGCCGCTGCTCGACCTCGACGAGTCGATCGCGCACAGCCTGAATCGCTGGGCCGCCGGGTCCGAGACCACCGTGGCGGTGCTCCAGCAGATCTCCTCGTTCGGTGGGCGGGGCGTGCTGATCCCGCTGGTGGCGCTGGCCGCCGCGCTGCTGTTCATCCGGCGGCGCCCCCGCCCCGGCATCTACCTGCTGCTCACCGGGGCCGGGGCGCTGATCCTCGACCCGTCGCTGAAGGCGGTGATCGGGCGGCTGCGGCCGGTCGTCGAGGTGCCTGTCGCGTCGGCGCCGGGCAACAGCTTCCCCAGCGGTCACGCACTCGGCTCGATGGTCGTCTACGGCATGCTGGTGCTGGTCTTCCTGCCCGCGCTGCGGCGCCGGTGGCGGCCCTGGTTCATCGGGCTGGCCGCGCTGATCGTCGCCGCCGTCGGGTTCACCCGGCTGGCCCTCGGCGTGCACTACCTGTCCGACGTGCTCGGCGGCTGGCTGCTCGGGGTGGCCTGGATCAGTGTCACCGCGTACGCCTTCCGGATCTGGCGCCGCGAGGCCGGTCACGAGACCCCGCCGATCACCGACGGCCTGGAGCCGGAGGCCGGCCCGGACCTGCGCCTGGCCCCGGCCGAGAAGGCGGTGCTGCCGCACCCGTGGGCCAAGGGCGCCGAGATCCTGGTCGGCTGGGTCTTCGTGTTCGGGATGCTCTACCTGGTGGGTTACTCGGTGAACCGGTGGGAGCCGTCCTTCGACGACGCCGTGCCGCGCTGGCTGCAGACCTTCCGCACCCCCGACCTGGACCACCTCAGCTGGCTGGCCAGCAAGGCCGGTGACACGCACGCCATCCTGATCATCTCGCTGGTGTTCTGCCCGCTGGCCCTGGCCCTGTGGCGGCAGTGGCGGCCGATCGTCTTCCTGGCCCTGACCATGGTCGGCGAGCTGACCCTCTTCCTCTGCACCGCCGCCGCGATCGGCCGGGAACGCCCGTCCGTCGAACAGCTCGACGGCCAGATGCCGACGTCGTCGTTCCCGTCCGGGCACATCGCGGCCACCATGTGCCTCTGGGTGGCCATCGCGATCATCGTGATGGCCCGGGTCCGGCAGCCGTGGCGCTGGATCTTCCCGGCCCTCGCCGTGCTGATGCCGGCCATGGTGGCGCTCTCCCGGATGTACCGCGGCATGCACCACCCCACCGACCTGCTCGGCGCCACCCTGCTCACCGCCGGGTGGATCGGCGTGCTCTGGTGGGTGATCCGCCCCAACGCGCACGCCGAGACGGTCTCCGAGGCCGCCGGCGAGGCCGAGCGGGCCACCCGGGACCAGCGCCTGGAGCCGGTCGGATGACCCTGCGCCTGATGACCTGGAACATCAAGAACGGCGGCGGCTCCCGGCTGCCCGCGATCATCGAGGTGATCCGGGCCGAGAACCCCGACGTCCTCTGCCTCCAGGAGCTACAGCACTTCCGGCGGGACGGGCACCGCCGGCTCCGGGAGCTGACCGCCGCGACCGGCATGACCGCGCACCTGGCGCCGTCCGGTTTCGCCCAGCCGGTGGCGGTCCTGATCCGTCCACCGCTGCGCTTCACCCGCCGGGCCTCGGTGACCTGGCGCCTGCACCACGCCGCCGCGGTGGCGACGGTGCCGACCGGGTCCGGCCCGCTGCGGGTGATCAGCACCCACCTGAACCCGTTCTCGCCCTACCGCCGCTACCGGGAGGTCCGCTGGCTGACCGCCCGGTACGCCCCGGACGGCCTGGCCCTGATCGCCGGGGACATGAACGGGCTCGACCCGCGCGGCGACCACGAGGGCGAACTCGCCGCACTGCCCTCGCTCTACCGGCAGCGGCACCTGGCCCCGGACGGCACCGCCGACACTCGGGCGATCGACGCCTTCCACCAGGCCGGATACGTGGACCTGTGGCACACCGCGGGTGAGGGCGACGGCCGGACCGTCCCCACCGACTTCGCCGGGCGCGAGTTCGGGGCGGTCCGCCTGGACTACCTGATGGCGAGCCCGGCACTGGCCGCCCGGGTCAAGACCCTGCGGTCACTGCGGGACGACCGGACCGCCACCGCCTCCGACCACTACCCGGTGCTCGCCGAGGCCGACCTCTAGGTTCGTGTGCCGATCTACGGCTCGAATCGAGCCGTAGATCGGCACACGAACCAACCGGTTCACTCCCCGACCGGGCCGCCGGCCAGCTCGGTGACGATGTCCAGGTGACCGGCGTGCCGGGCGTACTCCTGCAGCAGGTGGAAGCAGATCCGCTCCAGATCGGCCGGGTCGGCGCCGTCCCAGCGCGGCCCCGGCCGCCCGGCCGCGCCCAGGTCGTTGCCGGTGATCACGGCGGTGGTGTGGGCGCCCTGCGCACGCAGCGCGGCGGCGAGATCGGCGGCCTGCTCGGACGGGTCGACGAACCAGCGGTCATCCCGGCGATCACCCCACGGATCGTCCACGGGACGCCCCTGGAAACCCCACTCCAGCCAGCGCAACTCCACAAAGCGCAGATGTTTGAGCAGCTCCAGTGGCGTCCACCCGGACGGCAGGCGACTGGACCGCAGCTCGGCCTCGGGCAGCCCGGCGGTCTTGGCGATCACCGTCTCCCGGTAGTAGTCCAGATAGCGCACGAAGACCTCGGCCCGGCCGGACGCCGGGACCATCGGTGAGGGGAACGGGATCTCTGCCATCCCCCGATGATTCCCTAACCGGCGACCACCCGGTCCCGGCCGGAGCGCTTGGCGGCGTACAGATTGCGGTCGGCGACGGACAGCAGGGCGGAGAAGTTGGTCATGCCGTCCGGGGCGGTGGTCACGCCGATGCTGGTGGTGACCTGGAGCGTCCCGGTGACCGGCTCCCAGCCGTGCGCCCGGATCCGCAGGCGCAACCGCTCACAGCGCATCGCCGCCTCCGTCCCGTCGACGCCGGGGAAGACCAGCAGGAACTCCTCGCCGCCCATCCGGGCCGCGATCGCCGAGCCGGGCGCCGCCTCCTCGAGGAGTTCGGCGACCCGCTGCAGGACGGTGTCGCCGGTGGCGTGCGACAGGGTGTCGTTGATCCGTTTGAAGTGGTCCAGGTCGACGATGGCCAGCGAGAGCGGGCGCCCCTTGGCCGCGTGTTCGAGCAGCAGGGCGGGGACGCGCTCGTTGACGTACCGCCGGTTGTGCAGTCCGGTGAGCGCGTCCCGGTGGGCCATCTCCCGGAAGTGCTCGCTGGCCCGCCGGGCCTCGTTGGCGTCGAAGACGGCCTGCAGCGCGCGGGCCCGGGCGTCCCGCTGCACCGACTGGAGCGCGGTGGTGTCGGCGTGGAAGGCCCGGTGCTCCTCGTACGCCTCGGCGAAGCGCCCGGTAGCCGCGAAAAGGGCGGCCTGCTCCTGCCGGACCCGGGCTCCGATCGCCCCGAGCTGCCGTTCCGCGCAGGTGTCCCGGGCCGCGTCCAGGGCCTGCTGCGCGTCGGCGTACCGCCCGTCGAGCCGGCGGGCCAGGGCCAGGGTGAGCCGGCACTCGGCGAAGGCGTCGCCCTCGGTGGCCAGGACCCCACCGGCGAGCGCCGGGGCGAGCAGATCCTCGACCGCCTGATAGCGGCCGCTCATCAGCTCGACGCGGGCCATCGTGTCGAGTTCGTTGGCGGTGAACCGGTATCCGTCGCGGGCCTGCACCTCGCGCATCTGGGCGACCAGGGCTCGCGCCTCGGTCTCGTCACCGGCCTCGGCCGCGGCGTACGCCATGTTGTTCAGCAGCGACAGCACCATCTCGTGGTCGCCGGCCTGGGCGGACAGGGCGAGCGCCTCCCGGCCGCGGCGTTTGGCGTCGGCGTGCGAGCCGTTGTCGTCGAGGGAGGCGGCAAGGGTCATCAGGTGCCGGGCCCGCATGTGGGCGGGCACCTCGTCGGTCAGGAAGGCGACGCTCTGCACCGCGTGGGTGAGCGCGTCGGAGTAGTCGCCGACCTGCCGGTAGAAGATGGACAGCTCGCGATGCGCGCGGGCCAGCAGATAGCGGGCGTCGTTCGCCTCGGCCCAGGCCCGGACCTGCTGGGCGAGCTGGCCGCCCTCGCCGGTCTGCCCCTCCCGGAGCAGGACCCCGGCCTGGAGCAGGACGGCCCGCTGCGCGATCTCGGCGGCGCCGACCTCCTCGGCCCGCTGGCGCAGCGCGGCGGCCGGCGCCCACACCGTGCGGAACTGGCTCGGCGGCCGGCCCTCCAGCTCCACCACGGCGCTCTCCAGCTCGGTGCCGGGCGACGGCTCGACGGGAAGGAGGCTCGCGGCTTCGGTGGTCACTGGACCTGGCCGGATGGAGAACGGTTCACGGTGCCTCTTCCTGTCGTAGCCGTGACGACAAACGGTCCGGGGCCGGGGGAGCGGTGCCGGGTCAGGCCCGGTTGCCAGACGGTTGCATCACCGCCGGGTACAGACCGGGGCGGCGGCCGCCGTGGTACGCCCCTCGACCGCGACCGTGAAGCAGTAGTTCCAGTCCGGGTTGAGGCTGTAGACCACGTAGTCGGCGGCGCCGCCGGGCAGGTCGGCGATCTCCACCGGCTCCCGGCCGGTCCGTCCGCCGGTGACCAGCACCGACCCGGTCGCACCCGGGGGATAGGCCCACTGCAGGGTCACGCTGTCACCGCTGTCCCGCAGCCGGACGTTCTGCGGCGCGCCCGGAACCGTGGACGGGGCGGTGAGCGGATCGGCGGCGGGGAGGGACGGCCCGGTGGCCGGCACGGTGGCCCCGTCGGCGCCGGGCAGGGTGCGGATGACCAGGGCGGCGACCACCGCCACCCCACCGGCCAGCACCGCGGCGAGCAGCAGCGGGCGGGTGCCCCGGGCGCTGGCCGGCCGGTCGGTGCGGACCGGCAGGCGCCGCGAGTTCGGCGGATCGGTCCGGGTGCCGGTCCGGGCGGTGCCGACCGGTAGCGGCCGGCCGTCCTCGCCGTAGTCGGGGGCGCGGTCGCCAGGCAGCGGGGGAGGGGTGTCGGCCCGCGCGTGCCGGCCGGCCGGATCGCCCGGCAGCGCCAGGTCGGCCAGGTAGAGCGGCTGCTGGTAGACGGTGCCGTTGGGGTCGGTGGACCGGTTGTCGGCCGGCGGCAGATCGTCGTAGAAGTCGTCCGGCGGCACCGGGTAGACCGTGCCGGCCGGATCGGTGGGCCGGTCGTCGGGCGGCGGCTGGCCGGGCGCGTCCGCCGGGAACGGGGCCGGGCGGGCGCCGGCCGGGTCGGGCACCGTCGGGCGGCGCGGGAACGGCCGGACCTGCTTGCCGCCGGAGGTGTCGCGGCTGCCGCAGGTGTGCCGCCCGGACGCGGCGCCGGCGACCAGGGCGGCGGTCTGCCGGGCCAGCGGGTGGTCGGTGGGCAGATAGCGGGCGCTCAGCTCCTGGGCCAGCGCCAGATGCTCGTGGGACTCGGTGTCGTGGCCGCACTCGCGCTCCATCGCGCCGAGCCGGGCCAGCATCTTGATGCCGGCCGGGGCGGCGTCGCCGTGCACCCGGCGGTGCCGGCGCCAGGCTCGGGCCAGCCGGGCGCGGGCGGTCGCGCAGTGCCCGGCGGCGTGCTCGGCGGTGGCCAGGTCGGCCTCGGCGGCCAGGACCCGCGGTGAGTCCGGGCCGTCGACCAGGGCCAGCTCGCTGATCAGATCGTGGTAGACCGAGGCGGCCCGGCCGTGCTGGCCGATCCGCTGCAGCACCGCCGCGTGCATCGCGGCGGCGGCGATGGTGCGCTCGTCCCGCCGGCCGTGCAGACGCTCCTCGGCGGAGTGCGCGAAGGCGGCCCAGAGCCGGGCCGACTCCGGGTCGCGCAGGGCGATCAGGACCCGGGCGTGCAGGGCGGCGGCGACCGCGAGATCGGCGGTGGCCCGGCGTGGATCGGCGTCCGCGGTCCGGAGCAGATCGTCCAGAACCGCCCGGGCGCCCGCGAGATCGCCCGCCGACGACAGGCTCCGCGCCTGGGCGGTCACTTCGGCGAGCGGAGGGGCCATGTTTCCCATAGTGCTCAACTGAACACCCTCGGTACAAGTTTCCGGTAGCGAAGTGGACACGGTAGAACTGCGGTATGTCCGTGATCTCGACCGTCAAACGTGAACTGCTCACCCGCCACCTGCGCACCTGGGCCGAGGGCGCCCTGCGGCGGGCGCGGCGGGTGACCTATGTGCACGGATACGCCGACGACGACGGCGGCGCGGCGGCCGAGGCGGCGGTGCGGGTGCTGGCCGAGCTGCCCGACCTGGCCCGCGGACGAGAACTGTCCATGGTGGCGGTCGGCCGGGACATGGCCGAGGCGGGAAAGAGACTGGCCGCGGTACGGGCCGGGTTCCCGGTGCTACCGATCGGTGGGGGAACCGGCGAGCGGCTGGCGGTGGCGCTGACGGCCGCGGGGGCCTCACGCGTACCGCTGCTGGGTTATCTGGACGCCTCCGCCGCGAGTGAACCGCCCACCCCGGCCACCGCCGGTGCTCTCACCATCGGGAGACCGGCCGAGGCGCTGCTGGTGCTGCCGCCCGGAACCACGTTCCTGCCGCCGGGATTCCCGCTGGTCACGTCGGCCGAGCTGGCGAACGGCGAGGTGGTGGTCTTCGCCACGTCCTCGGGGAAGAGCCTGGAGGCGTTCAAGGAGACACTGTGGGCCGCCGACCCGGATCGCCGGGTGGACGACGAGGCGCTGCGGCGGGACTTGCTGGCCCGTCTGGAGGAGGAGGGCGCGGCGACGGTGACCGCGCTGCGCACCTTCGTCCTGACCGAGACCGTCTACCGGGCCGCCGACGCCACCCGGGTGCTGTACGCGCTCATCGATGAGGGCACGGTCACCCGGGCGCCGGCACACGGCCGGCTCGGCGGCGACGTCACGATCGGACTATGACGACCGGCTCTTGTCCTGCTTCCAGGAGATCGGGCCGGGCAGGTCGTAACGGTGCGCGCGGGTCCTGGAGTTCCACGACCACTTGCCGATCTTGAGGCTCCACGAGGAGTAGCCGTTCTCGGTGAAGTTCAGGACCAGCGGGCCGATCTTCTTGCGCTTGCGGAACACGATGCCCATCGGAGCCTCTCCCATCTGCGTTGCGGTCACGACTCTGTGTTGCGGTGACGACCGAACGATTCCCGATGGGAGCGATTCACAAACGTCAGCGTGGCTGCCAGGCGTCCGGGCGGGTGGTCAGCTTGCGCACGTGCGCCGGCATCCGCCCGCTGATCAGCTCGGCGAGGCTCACCTCGTCGACGACCTCACGCACCGCCGCCCGGACCGCGACCCAGAGGTTCGGCAGGTTCTCGGCCGCGCCGGTGTACTGCGTCTCCTCCGGACGGAGGCCGCGCACACCGGCGAGCGGACCGTCGACCGCCCGCAGGATCTGGCCGATCGTCACATCCCGTGGTGGGTGGGACAGCGTGTAGCCGCCCTCGGCGCCACGCTGGGCCCGCACCACCCCGGCCCGGCGCAGGTCGGCGAGCACTGCCTCGAGGAATTTCCGGGGCATCTCTTGGTCTTGGGCGATGGCCTGGGCGGACATCAGCGCCGGGTAAGCCTGCGCCAAACTGAGGCTGGCCCGGACCGCGTAGTCGCCGCGCGCGGAGATCTGCACCCGACTATTCTGCCCCGGCCACGCAATCCGGATGCACATACCCCAGGGTTTTATGGGAATTCACGGTCGGTGAACCTTCTTCAACCTGGCATCGAGCCCTTCGATCCGAGGTCAACGGCCTGCCGCCAGGCGGGTCCGGCCTCGCCACGTCGAAGAAGGTTCAGTCAGTAGGTCGTCGCGGTTCCGGTATCCCGCCCGGATGGTCGTCCGGGAAGCGCCCGCGGAACTGCCCGGGACTCAGGCCGGTCTCCCGGTGGAAGAAGCGCCCGAAGTTCGTCGGTTCACCGAATCCGAGGATCCGGCCCACCTCCGCGACCGACAACGAGGTCGCCGCGAGCAGCCGCCGCGCCTGCAGCGCGACCCGGTCGTCGACGACCTGCTTGGCGGTACGCCCGGTCAGAGCCAGACTGGCCCGGGTCAGGGTACGCACCGAGCAGCCCAGTTCGGCGGCGTAGTCCTCGACCCGCCGGGTGTTCGGGTAACCCGACTCCAGCCGGACCCGGAACCGCTCGAACGTCCGGCCCTCGACATGCGTCCTGGCCTCGTCGACCGGATCGAGCACCCGGACCCGCAGCAGCAGCGCGGCCAGCTGGTGCCGCAACAGTGCCGCGGTGACCGGCCCCGGTGGTCCACCGGCGTCCGCGAGGAGATGGGCGAAGGCGGCCCGGAACACCTCCGGATCGGGTGGGACCAGTGGCGCGCGGGCCGGCCCGGCCGGAGCGTCGGGACTCACCCCCGGCAGCTCGTCCGGGCCGAACAACCCTGGTCGGAAGACGATCGTCACCGGATCACCCGATGACTCGGCGAACCGTACCGCCTGCCCAGGCCGGACCCAGAGCAGTGTGCCCGCGGCGCACGGGTGCTCGTCGAAGTCGATCTCGGCGAGCAGTGGACCGTGTGCGGTGAACACGAGCGCGTGACAGTTCAATAGGTCGGTGGTGGCGCCGGCGGCCACCGGTAGCACGCATCCCCCGATGCCCGACCAGTCCGGTGGAAGGCAGGCGGGTGCCGGCTCGGTGTGTTGTATGAGTGTCGACATCGCGCCTGACGGTAGTCGTCGATGCGTTCCTTCGCATCCACTAGCGCACCGACTGGGGCCTATGTCCGTTTTCCGGCTCGGTATTCGCTATACGTCCGATTCCGATTTCTTTTCGGAGATCGATTGCTTTTCCGGATAAAGGGCGACCCGCGCGGACCGGCAGTGTCCGCGCGGGTCTTTGGTTGCTGGCGTTCCTTATCGCCCGGCCAGTAGCCGGTTGACCGCCGCGTCGACGTCCAGATGGTCGGACTCGCGCCCGCGAGGCACCACCACGTAGGTGCGCCGCAGGAAGCGGACCAGGACACTGCGCGGAACCTCGAACAGCGCGTTCCCGTCCGGAGACGAGAGCGCCAGGGCGACGAAATCGCCCCGCGGGGTGGCCCACGGCCACACCCGGACGTCGCCGATCCCCGCCGGCTCGTCGAGCCCGGTCACGAGCAGTTCCCTTGCGAAAGACCAGCTCACGGCTTCCCCACCGGCTGATTCCGCATGGAACAACACATGGACCGCATAGGGGTCGGCTGGGTCGTACCGCAGACTGGCGCGCACGGGCAGTGCCGTCGCGTCAGGCGCTACGAGCCGCAGCGAGGTTTCGACCTCGACGGTCGTTGGACGAATGGTACTCATGGACGAACTCCCCCCGGCACCGCTGCGAGGCTGGTGAACCCCGCGTTTCCCATACTCAGGCGATCCTTGTAGTTACGCTCCGCCATACGCTGATCTCACCCAGTAGTGGGAAGACGGTTCCGAAAACCGTTCTAAGCGAGACGTAATGAGATATCTTGTCCCGTTCTGCCCAAGTACTCGGTTCCGCCCGGCGTCGGGTGGTCCAGCAGTTGACTTACTCCGGTAACGTCCATTCCTCCCGGGTAGTGACGGGGCCCAGGGACACTGGGGGATGAAATGGGCGCAAAACCGGACGACGGGGTTCTGAGACGTGCGTGTGCTTGACCGTATCCGCTCCAACTCCACCGGCCGGCTCGCTCTGAAGATCGGCGTCGGCATCCTCGGCACGCTGGTCACGGCGGTAGGCATCGTCCTCATCCCACTCCCCGGACCCGGCTGGGCCATCGTGATCCTCGGGCTGGCCATCCTCGCCATCGAGTTCCACTGGGCCCGAGGCCTGCTCGCCTTCACCAAACGCCACGTCCAGAGCTGGACGCACTGGATCGCCCGCCAGTCTCTCCCGCTCCGCGCCCTGATCGGGCTGCTCGGCATGATCTTCATCAGCTCGGTGGTCTGGTTGAGCGTCCTGCTCAGCTTCGACCTCAACCTCTACACCTGGACCCTGGACTTCCTGGGGTGGCGCTGACCCCCCTGGTTCGCGCGGCCCCGGAACCATCTAGTAGAGTTCCATCTCGTTGAGGGCGATTAGCTCAGCGGGAGAGCGCTCCGTTCACACCGGAGAGGTCACTGGTTCGATCCCAGTATCGCCCACTTTTCCTCACCCCCGTCACGGGGTCGAGGCTCGGCATGTTGCCGAGCGTTTGCCGGTTTTGCTGAACTGCACGGGTTTCGAGCTCTACTGCTCGGAGCCCGTTTTTGTTCTGCTTCGCGGCTGGCGCCGATGGATTCGGCTGCCTCCGGGCACGGGAGCCATCGTCGGCAGATCCAGCGCGCCCGAGCGCTAGGGAGATCGACCTGGGCTCGGGCGTCCACGGCTGCCAGGCAGACGCTCTGCTCGGCTGTCGCCTTGTTCTCCCGGCTGGTGGGGGTCTTCGCTCTCGGTCCAGCGGTGCTGATGGCGCTTGCGGTGATCACCACTCCGGTCAGGAGCATGCATCCGGCGGCGGCGAACGCCATGGTGTAGCCGTAAGCGCTCGGGCCGATCTCGATTCCACCGAGCCGGCACTCTCGAAGGGTGGCCCGGAGCCGAGGGATGACGTGACAACACATCGCCTTCGGCTAAGGACTCGATACGCCGCAGGCGGCGAAGCCGAGGTACGGACACCTGGAGACACGTTCCGAAGACGCCGGGCGTACTGACGGCGGCTGCCGGGCGCTGGAGGTGGGGGCAGGCATAGGCCGGGCCACCGAGGTGCCGGCCCGAGAGGGTCCGCCCGTCGTCCGGACGTGCGGGTGGTACGCAGGCTTCGAGGAGTTCATCCCACGCAGCGGTTCGGACTGCTGTTCAGCGTGAAGGCATGACACTGGACTGCGCCCCGGACGCGATGGGCACCGGCCGCGGACGCGCTGGCCGGCAGCGCGACGCTGGCCCTGTGCTGGAACACCGCGTCGTTCGTGAGCTGCCGAGTGAGGCGATATTCGATCTCGTTCCGGTGCGTTCGTAGGCACAATGTACGCCGTGCTTACCGCCACTCGTACTCTGCTGACGTCGCTGGATCCGCTGTCGTACCGCGAGCGGATGAACCGGCTCACCGAGTGGGCGCGTACCGCGCCGGACCGTGACCAGGTCTGCGGTGAGCTGCGCGAACGGGGCCCCTATGAGCGGCATCTCGCTCTGGTCGCCGCGATGGTGGCCCAGGACGCTGACGGCATCGCCGGTGCGGCGCGTGATCCACAGCCGTCGATCAGGATTGCCGCGCTCACTGCGGCGGTGTCCGCCGGCGCCCTGCCCGGCGATCATGTCGATCGGCCGGCGGTGGAGCGGCGACGTGTCTATCGGGCCTTGCGCCGCCGACATGTGCCGGGCGTCGCTGATGCGCTGATCACCGTCGTCCGGGCCGAATTCGGTGATGAGGAGGCCGCCGCTCTGCTGCCCGGCTGCGGCGCTGACACGGTACGAGCACTACTGCCCGACCTGGAACATGCGCTCCACCTAGAACGACTCGTCCGCTGGCACCCCGGTCCGCTCCTGAACCGGGTGCGTGAGCGGCTGGCCGAGGCTCCGGCCGAGCTGCGTGGCCGGATCTGGGGCGACGCCGCCGGTGCGGTGCTGCGATGTGACCCGGCGCAGGCTCTCGACCTGATCGAACGGTACGCGCCACGGGAGTCGCTGCCCGGCCCGCTCGTCGCGTACGGCGTCCTCGCTGCGCACGATGCGAGCCGGGTGGTGCGTCTGCTGACCGCGCGTGACCGTACGGCCTGGCTGCAACGGATCGTGTTGCCTCCGGCCCTGCTGCGCCGCCTCGCGGTGCTGCCCACCGGCGACCTGGCGGAGCTTGCCAGCCGGTTCCGCGAGCACAGCCGGGCACTGGCGGGGTTGCTCGCCGCGGTCGCGCCGGCCCGGCGCGGGGAACTGTATGACCGGGCCTTGGCCGAGGTCGACACGGCGTCGCTGATTCCGGCGGCCGAGATCATGGAGGTGCTGCCCGCCGCGGTCCGGATCCGCGAGGCGGCCAGGGTGCTGGGCCTGTCGAGAATCCAGGAACGCGAAGCCCAGGTGCTTGCCTGGAGCGCCTACCTGGCATGGCCGGACGCGTCCGCGGCGTTGGAGGTCGCGCTGCGTTCGGGCGACGCCGACGAACGAGCCTCCGGCTATGCGCTGCTGGTGGAGGCCGCTCGCCGGTCCCGCGACCGGGAGGCGGTCGCGGAGGTGATCGTCCGGCTGGGTCGGCTACGCAACGAGCAGGATCCGGTACGCGCGTCCGCGCTCACCGCACTGGCAAGGGTCGCGCCGCTGCTGACCGCGGGCACGGCGGCCGGGCTCACGCAGCTCACCACCGACGCGGTTGACGCCCGTGACGCGTCTGCCGCCACCACCACCGCGTTGAGCACGCTTGCCGCCGACGTCCTGCAGCACCATGTCGCCGTACCGCAGTTGCGCGAATGGGCACTGTCGACCATCGACCTGGTGAGCACCGGCGCGCAGGTTCCGGTGCTGCGCCGTTTCGACACGGTCCTACGTCGTGGACAGGAGGCGATGGTCTTCGAACGGTTACGGGGCTGGGTCGAGGCGGGCATCGCCCGCGGCCGGTACGGTCCGCTGTTCGCGCTCACCCACGCGCTGGGTAAAAGGGCCCGGCAGCTGCCGCACCTGCAGGATCTGCTGCGGCGGGCGATCGGCCCGCGCACGCTGGCTTCGGTGGCCCGCCCGGCCATCGGGCTGTGGCTCGACGACCCGCGGACCCGTTCGGAGCGAGTCGCCGAGGTACTGGCGATCGATCCGACGGCGGTGACGATCCACGGCGTGTGGGCGACCATCTGCGCCTCTCGGACCGATCTGCTGGACCTGGTGCTGAGCCGCCGCCCGCGCGGACGGTTCGTGGAACCCGGGACACGCTGGGTGCCTGCCTGGGCATTGCACACCGAGCGGTGGCTGCCCCGCCAGCAGGCCCGTTTCGTGGAGCTGCAGGAGCTGATCATCGCGGACACCGAGCAGCCGGTATGGCAGCGGGCGGCGGCGATCCGGGCCGCTGCCCGTGTGCCCGGCGCGGGTCGTGAACTGGTGCTGCGCCACATCGACGCCCCCGAGGTGCCGATCGCGGAGGCGGCGCTGGGGGCACTGGTCTGGACCGATCGGCCGGACGAGGCACTGCCGGTGCTGCTGTCGTACGCCGATGGCGACCGGGCGCGCGTCGCACTGTACGCAGCCGGCCGCGCTGTCCGGCACACGCGGCCATCCCTGCTGCCGGATGCGCTCGGCTCGGTGCTGACCCGCCCCGCGAAGATCACCAGTCGCAAGGAGGCTGCCCGGCTGCTGGCCCGCTACGGGCCATCACAGGTGATGGCGTCGCTGCTCGAGGCGTACACGAATCCGGACGCGCACCGCGACCTGCGCGCGGCGATCGTCTCCGCCGCCCGACAACGTCTGCGGGCCGAAACGAGCTGGACCATCCTGCGGACCGCCGTCGGTGGGAGCCGTGAAGAACGCCGCGCTGTCCTGAGCGCCTACCCGTACACGATCCCGGAAAGACACCGCCGACGTTACGGCGAGCTCATCGTCGAGGCGTGCCAATCCACCGATCGGGAGGTCCGGCGGGCAGCGTTCGGCCAGCTCGGGGAATGGTCACCGTGGCTTGCCGGGGTCACCGCGATGGTCGTGGACCGTCTCACCGATCTCGGCGAGACGATGGCGCACATCGAGGTCGCCAATCTCCTCAAGGCCGGCGGCGACCCGACACTGCGTACCGCGTTGGCTCGGCTCGTGGACCGCGACGCTGCCGACGATCATCCCGGCGACCCGGTCTCGGACCGACCGGCTCGACGACGCATCAAGCTGCTGGCGCGAGGTGCGGTCAACCGGTCAGGGAGCCGGCCGGTCGATGCCGACCGAACGGCGCTGGTCGACGCGGCGCGATGGCTCGCTCGCCATCCCGCATTCACCGGTACGGCTGCTGAGCTCCTGGTCGATCTGGGCCGGCTGGACAATCTGGACGAGATCGCCGGACTCTGTGCGGCCCGCCCCGTTCTCGCCGTACGCACCGCCGAACACGTCGGAGCCCGCCTGCGGGGCCTGCGCCACTGGCCCGACCCGATGCTCCTCGCCGATACCGTCACGGCGCTGGCAGGGCGCGGCGACCTCGCCGGAGGACTGTTCGCGGTGGCGGTGGTCCGGCACGGGGCCGGGTTCGGATGGAAGCAGCCATGGCGGGACCTGCTGACCGGGCTGCGGCGGCATCCGGACATAGACGTGCGCGAGGAGGCGTACGCCATCGACATGAGCTGAGCGCCGCCCGGTCGGAGCGACCCACCGGGCAGAACCGGCCACTCCACCGAACGCAACGCGTCGGAGCCTTCGCTCGGCGATGGGCGTGTACCGACCGACGACCGGCGGGCGGCCCAGGTAGAACCACGACAAAGTCATGACTCTCCGGGTCCTGGCCCACACTGGGCGCCTCGCCGACGTCCCGAAAGTCAGAATCAGGCGTCGGCAACGTTGGCAGGGGTCCTAGCCCATTCCTCCGGGCTTGCATCCACATATCAGGATCCATGAGGATCCGCTCAGCGTGAGCAGCACGTTGTCATCATCGAGTTGCGCGTCCACCCTCACCTCGAACCGCTCCATGTGCGAGAGCATCGCAGCAAGATCGACGCAGGACCGCCCTTCGGGAGCGAGGAGACGCCGTTCCGGCATCGCCGACAACCGCTCGCGACCGCCGAGGCCACCCTCCGCACGGACACGCGGCAGAAGAGGACGGCCGCCGAGCGGGAGGCACCGAAGATCTCACAAAGGGAGGCCGGCCTCAACGATGGGCGACAAGCCGTCGATTCAGCTCGGCGAGCAGCGCCGACGGTCTGGGCGCCATCAGGCCGACGTCGACGATGAACGCGGGGGCGCCCGAGCGTCGACGTATCCGTGGTGCCTCCGCCGACACGGCGGCGACGGTAACGGCGTTCAGGCTCGTGGGAATTATGAGCAGCTCGGTCAACGGGCCGGTGAAGCGCAGCCCGACCGACTGAACCGCCGACCACGGCAGGAACACCGGTTGGCGGCGGGTGGCCGCGAACTCCAAGCCGGCGGCCGAGGTTCGAATCCAGCCGAGATTGCGGCCGGCAGTGAGGACGGCCCCGGTTGCTCCGGCGATCGCCGTCAGCAGCACCCAGGTCACCGTTTCAGTGAAGTCCCACTCCTCTAGCGAGAGGCCGATCGCGATCCCGCGCATCAGCAAAAACGCGGGAATGAGGATCAGTGTCATCCGCAGCCATAGCCGCGACCGGCGCAGACGGAATGTCACCGCGTCGTCGGCTGGGGCGGGGATGGGGTCAACGCTGGCCATCAGGGAAGTATCCGCAACCCGGCTCGTTCTCGGATCAGCCGAAAGATCACAGCCCGAGCCGTGGTCGCAGCCAATGCCGGTTGCCGGCGCATCTGGGTCGGCACCCAGTCGAGCCTCATCGGCAAGACACGACGTCAAGCCGTCACAGCGCACCAACCGGCCGCCCCCGCAGCGGCCGGTCCGAGTGGTTGGCGGCTGTGGCGGGATTGGCGGCCTACACGTCGCAACATCGTCATCCAGGTCGGCGCGAACGGTTCGGTCGACTGCGAGACAGCGCCAGACTTGGCGTATCGCCGCGACGGAACGGCGATTTGAGCACTACGAAACTACCTCGCTGCGACCGAGAAGCGCGTCGATCCCGTCGAGGATCACGGTGAGACCGAGTTGGAACGCGTCGTCCTGGGGCCCGTCGGCCAGCGCGGCCCCGACCGCCGCGGCGATCGACGGGTAGCGGCCGGGGTGCCGGCGTAGCACCTCGCCGATCACCGTGGTGAGCTGGGCCTCGGGGTCGCTCTGTGCGATGCCCTGCTGCGCGATGGCGCGCACGTGCCCGGCGAGCACTGCGATGACGTCCAGCCGCTGGGCGCCGGGAATGTCTGTTCCGTCGAGCGCGGACAGCGCCTGTTCCATCCAGGCGAGCTCGTTGGGGCCGGTCACCCGTGGGCCGGCGGTGGCTTCGAGGATCCACGGGTGACGCCGGAAGGCGGGCAGCAGCAGGCGGGCCCAGGCCGCGAGACGGGCTCGCCAGCCGACCGCATCGCTGCCGGGGTCCGGCGGTGGGCCCAGCGCGGTGTCGGCCATGAGCGCGATGAGTTCGGCTTTGCCGGGCACGTACGTGTAGAGGGCCATCTTCGAGAAGCCGAGGGCTGCGGCGACGCGCTGCATGGAGATGGCGGTCAGATTCTCCGTGTCGGCGATGGTGATTCCGGCCTCGGCGATCACCTTGAGGCTGAGTGCTCCTTTCGGGCCTCGGCGGGGTTGCGCACGCTCGCCCCACAACACCTCGAATTGTCCGGTGCGGCCGGCGGGTGCGTTCACCCGCAACAGCTTACGGTCGCCGGCGACGTCCGGGTGGCCTGGGCGGTGGCCGCGATGCTCGCCAGCAGGCGCTCGCGCTCGGTGGGGGAGATGTAGCGGCCACGGACCAGCACCGCGTGGATCCTCAAGGTGTTGCGGATGTCGTCGAGGGGATTCGCGTCCAGTACGACGAGATCGGCGACGTGGCCACGCCGGACGGTTCCCGACGCGTCGTGCCGGCCGAGGAAACGGGCCGGCTCGCGGGTGGCTGCCTGGAGGGCCTGCATGGGAGTGAAGCCCGCTTGGACGAGCAGCGCCAGTTCGTCATGCACGGAGAATCCTGGATAGCCGAACGCGATCCCGCCGGCGTCGGTGCCGGCGAGGACCGGTACGCCGGCCCGGCGCATCTCGCCGATGACGCGAAGCCGATGCGCGAAGAGCATCCGATGACGCCGTGCCTGCTCGGCGGTACGCCCGTCGACGAAGGTCTCCGCCAGTTGTGCTGCCCAGTTCTGTGCCGTTCCCGGTGGCAGATACCGCAGCCGTTCTGGATCGGCGTCGACCTCCGCCGGCAGGTCTGTGATTCTGTGCATGACCAACGTCGGTGTGATCGCGGTTCCTCGCGCGGCTAGCCGGGCATAGATCCCGGCCGCCCGGTGGGGGTCGTACGTCGTCGCGGCCAGCCACTCGGCGGCCTGGATGCCATGGAACCATTCACGGTGCCCGGTACCGTTGCCGCTGAGCCGGATGGCGCCAAGGAGCCGCCGCACCGCCGCTTGATTGCCCGAGGCCCCGATATGCGCCGGGAACAGGTGCTCGAAGCTGCGTTGCCCGGCTGCGGACGCCTCGGTCATCGGTACGGCGTCGGCGGCGTGACCAGCGAACGGAAGTCCTTGGCGTCGAGCCTCGGCAGCGACGGCGTGCAGGATCCGACGGTCGATCCGGCTGTACAGCTTGACGAAGTCGGCACCGTCGCGTCTGGCCCGGCGCACTGCTTCCCGCGCTTCACGCGGCGTGCCGATCTCGTCGAACACGCCCGCGGTGTTGCCCGACCAGATGGAGGGACGCCCGTCGAGGATGGCGCTGCCGACGATCCAGCGCGGCCCGAGGAGCTCGCCCGCCTCCACCCGCTCGCGCCACTGGTGAACCCAGGGCAACCCCATCATCTCGCGAACGGTTGTGACGCCGGCAGCGACGTACAGCGCGGGAAGAATTCCTTCCGGGAAGAGCGAGTGGACGTGCATGTCGCACAGCCCGGGGATGAGGAACCTCCCCCGAAGGTCCACTTCGAGCGCATGGGGAGGCACCCGCACCTCCGCGCTGCGACCGATGGCCGAGATCGTCTGGCCCGTGACGATCACCGTCGTGTCGGGTTGCGCCGGCGCGCCCGTGGCATCGATGAGAGTGACGTGTGTCAGGGCCACCACCGGGCCGGCCGCCGCCGCCGGTTGCCGGGGCAGTCCGGCGGCACCGATGGCGGCGCCGAGACCAGCCGCGAGTACGCCCCGTCGGGACAGACGATCCGAACTCAGTCTCATGGCGTCACCCTCGGTCAGTTAACTCCGTCCGGTGGATTCAGTATATGGCGGACGGAGTTAATGTCCATGCCGCAGATCGACGTCTTCCGGTCAGCCGGTCTAGGTGGAGCCGCGGAGGATCAGCCTGGTGGGCAGCGTCGTCGGTTCCGGTGGGGTCGGCGTACCGGCCAGCATCGCCATGAGAGACTCCGCGGCCGCTGTGCCGAAACCGGTCTTGTCCTGCGTGACGGTGGTCAGGCCGGGCGGGATCAGCGCCGCCACCTCGATGTCGTCGAAGCCGATGACGGCGACGTCGTCGGGGACGCGCAGACCGGCCTCGCGGATCGCCTTGATCGCGCCGACCGCCATCTCGTCGCCGGCGGCGAACACGGCGGTCGGGCGGGGGTCGCGGGCGAGCAGCCGCGTCATGGCGGCGTGCCCGCTGTCCAGATAGAAGTCGCCGGACACCACATCGTCATCGGCCAGGGTGATCCCCGCCTCGGTGAGCCCCTCCCGGAAGCCGGCCAGGCGTTGCGTGGCCGGCCAGTTGCCGGCCGGCCCGGTGATGGTGGCGATGTGCCGGTGTCCGCGTTCGATCAGATGCGCCGCGGCCAGCCGGCCGCCCCCGGCGTTGTCGGAGGCGATGTAGGTGCAGGTCGGTCCGGTGAACTGCAGGTCCAGGGCGACGCAGGGCACCGCGGCGTCGACCAGGGCCAGCACCGCGGGATCCCGGCTGCCGTTGTCGATGATGACCACGCCGTCGACGTCGTGGCGCTGGACGGTGCGCAGGAAACGCTGCGGGTCGGCCGGGCCGGCGGCCGGGTCGGGCGCCAGCATGAGCAGGTGCAGGCCGTGTGCGCTGAGCGCGCTCTTCAGTGCCACCAGGATGTCCTGCAGGAACGGATGCCGCCAGCCGGGACGGCGGTGGTCGGTGTCCCACACCAGGCCGACCATGTTGGACTTCTTGGTCGCGAGGGTGCGGGCCGACTCGTTCGGCAGGTAACCGATCTCGGCCGCCACGCCGAGAACGAGCTGGCGCGTCTGCCGGCTGACCACCTCCGGATTGTTGAAGACGCGGGACACGGTGGCGACGGAGACGCCGCAACGCCGTGCCACTTCTCTGATGCTGGACACGGGGAACATCCTTATGTAACCGGTTTCAGGACCGTAACAGCCCCGTGTCTCCCGGGTCAACACAGTGGATCTCGTTACCCTTTCGTGACTTGACGGGAGTGGCACCGATCGATGCAAACTCTTGGCTCGAGGGGCTACACCCACCCCGCCGCAACGCTTCTCCGGCCGCATCCATGCCGCCTCTCTATCGACTCAAGTCATTCGAAACTCCGGTTCTGCAGCGTGTAACCGGTTTCATGTAACCGATTACATCAGATGAAATAGGGGAGAACTGCCATGCTCTTGTCTCGATCCTTGCGGGCCCTGACCGCGGCGACGGCCGCCGCGGTGATGCTGACCGCGTGCGGTTCCGGCGGTGACGACGGTGCGGGCGGTGAAGGCGGCAACGTCACGCTGAACGTCAACCTCTTCGGCAACTTCGGCTACGAGGAGCTGTACCGGGAGTACGAGAAGGCGAACCCCAACGTCACGATCAAGCAGAACACGGCCGCCTACAACGATCACCACCGCAATCTCGCCACGCACATCGCCACCGGGTCGGGCGCCGGTGACATCGAGGGCGTCGACACCGGCTTCATCGCGCAGATGCGCGAGGTCGGCAAGAAGTTCACCGATCTCGGCACCGAGCGCCAGGCGGACTACCTGCCCTGGAAGTGGCAGGCGTCGCTGACCAAGGACGGTCAGCAGATCGGGTACGGCACCGACGTCGGCGGCCTGGCCATCTGTTACCGGCGCGACCTGTTCCAGGAGGCCGGCCTGCCCACCGACCGCGACGAGGTCTCCGCGTCGTGGGCGAGCGGCTGGGACAAGTACATCGAACAGGGGCAGAAGTACACCCAGAAGGCGCCGGCCGGCACGGCGTTCTTCGACGGCGCGGGCGCGCTGTACAACGCCGTCATCGGACAGGCGCCGGTCGGCTTCTACAGCGAGGACAACACCGTCATCGTCGGCAGCAACCCGGAGGTGCGCAAGGCCTGGGACCTGGTCGTCCGGGCGGTGCAGAGCAACCTGTCGGCCAAGCTGCTCGAAAGCTCCCCGGAGTGGAACAACGGCTTCGCCAAGGGCCAGTTCGCGACCATCGCCTGCCCCGCCTGGATGATGGCCAAGATCAAGGACCAGTCCAAGGACGCGGCCGGCAAGTGGGATGTGGCGGCCGTGCCCGGCGGCGGCGGCAACTGGGGCGGCTCGTACCTGACCGTGCCCCAGCAGGGCGAGCACGTCGAGGAGGCGAAGAAGCTCGCCGACTGGCTGACCAGGCCCGAGCAGCAGGCCAGGGTCTTCACCTCGAAGGGGCTGCTGCCCTCCATCCCGGCGCTGTACGACAAGCCGGAGATCGCCGAGTACAAGGACCCGTTCTTCAACGACGCGCCGGTCGGCAAGATCTTCACGACGGCCGCGAAGGAGCTGAAGCCGCAGTACCAGGGCCCGCGTACCGGTGACATCCAGACCACCATCCGCGACGGCCTGGTGCGCATCGAGCAGGGCAAGCAGACCTCCGACGAGTCCTGGCAGCAGACGGTCAGCGACGTCGAGCGCCTCGCCAAGTAGCCCACCCGCACGGCCGGCGGTCCACGGATCGCCGGCCGCCCCGGCGACTAAGGATCGACCATGGCCATCCCCGCGCTGACCACCAGTCGGGCGAGACTGACCCGGCTGGACACCAAGGGCTCGCCCTACCTGTACGTACTCCCGTTCTTCCTGCTCTTCGGCGCGTTCGGGCTCTTCCCGCTGATCTACACCGGTTACGTCTCGTTCAACGACTGGGACCTTCTCGATTCCGGCTCGCACGAATGGGTCGGCCTGGCGAACTATCGCGAGCTGCTGCAGGACGCCTACTTCTGGAACGCCCTCGGCAACACGCTCAGCATCTGGGTGCTGTCGACGGTTCCGCAGTTGCTCGCCGCGCTCTGGATCGCGCATCTGCTGAACCACAGGCTGCGGGCCCGCACCAGCCTGCGCATGGCCGTGCTGCTGCCGAACATCACGTCCATCGTGGCGGTGACGATCGTCTTCACCCAGATGTTCGGCCGCGACTTCGGCATGGTGAACTGGCTGCTCGGCGTCGTCGGCGTCGGCCCGATCGACTGGCAGGCCGGCACGTGGAGTTCCCACCTGGCCATCTCGATCATCGTGGCCTGGCGCTGGACCGGCTACAACGCGCTCATCTACCTCGCCTCCATGCAGGCCGTTCCCCACGACCTGTACGAGGCCGCGGAGCTCGACGGTGCGTCCTCGGCGCAGCAGTTCTGGCGGATCACCGTGCCCATGTTGCGCCCGACGATCATCTTCACCGCGGTGATCTCGACGATCGGCGGTCTGCAGGTCATGGCCGAGCCGCTGCTGTTCGCCGGCAGTTCGACGCCCACGGGCGGCTCCGACCGGCAGTTCCAGACGGCCGCGCTGTTCATGTACGAGCAGGGTTTCCGTGAGTTCCGGTTCGGCTACGCCTCCGCGATCGCCTGGACGCTCTGCCTCGTCATCGCCGTCTTCGCGGTCGCCAACTACCTGATCACCCGGCGCATCGCCAACGACGAGGAGTAGTCGTGACCGTTCTCGCCGACCCACCGTCCACCCGCACCGAGACACCGGCGCCGCGAAGCCGGGCACGCCGCCGCGTCTTCGGTCATCCGCGCAAGGCCTCGGTCTGGACCTACGCC
The DNA here is from genome assembly GCF_050589265.1 of Actinoplanes sp. G11-F43. Taxonomy (NCBI): domain Bacteria; kingdom Bacillati; phylum Actinomycetota; class Actinomycetes; order Micromonosporales; family Micromonosporaceae; genus Actinoplanes; species Actinoplanes sp. G11-F43. The sequence goes on along the minus strand of NZ_JBNZCE010000017.1, from coordinate 43,975 downwards.
GCCCTGCTGGCGGTCGTGGCCGGATCGGTCTTTCCGCTCTACTGGTCGCTGGTCGTGTCGTCGCAGACCAGTGACGCCGTCGCCGCGGTGCCACCGGTCCTGATCCCGGGCGGCCACCTGTTCGACAACATCGCGCGGGTCTTCGACTCCACCGACTTCGCCGAGGCGCTGCTCAACTCGTTCATCGTCAGCGGCTCGGTGACGATCTCCGTGGTCTTCTTCTCGACGCTGGCCGGTTTCTCCTTCGCCAAGCTGCGCTTCCGCGGCCGCAAGATACTGCTCGTCGTCGCCATCGGCACGTCGGTGGTGCCGCAGCAGCTCGGCATCATCCCGCTCTACCTGCTGATGGCCGAGTTCGGCTGGACCGACCGGCTCGCCGCCGTGATCGTTCCCGGCCTGGTCACCGCGTTCGGCGTCTTCTTCATGACGCAGTATCTGGGCCGGGCGGTGCCCGACGAGCTGCTGGAGGCCGGCCGGATCGACGGCTGCAGCACGTTCGGCCTCTTCTGGCATGTCGTGCTGCCGGCCGCGCGCCCGGCGGCGGCGGTGCTCGGCCTGTTCACCTTCATGCAGGCGTGGAACGACTTCTTCTGGCCGCTGGTCGTGCTGCAGGACAACGCCACGGTCCAGGTCGCGCTCTCCGCGCTGGCCAGCGGCTACACCACCGACTACACACTCACCCTCACCGGCACGCTGCTGGCCACCGTGCCGATCCTGGTGATCTTCATGGTCCTCGGCCGGCAGATCGTCGGAGGCATCATGCAGGGAGCGATCAAAGGATGACGGACTCGGAACTGCCGCGGATGCCCGCCGGCTTCCTCTGGGGCGCCGCCACCGCGGCCTATCAGATCGAGGGAGCGGTGGCCGAGGACGGCCGTGGCGACTCGATCTGGGACACGTTCAGCCGGCGGCCGGGCGCCGTCGCCGACGCCACCTCGGGGGCGGTGGCGTGCGACAGCTATCACCGGTGGCGTGACGACGTGGACCTGCTCGACGGTCTGGGCGCGAGCGCCTACCGATTCTCGATCGCCTGGCCGCGGATCGTGCCGTCCGGCGACGGTGCGGTGAACAAGCCGGGCCTGGACTACTACGACCGGCTCGTCGACGCCCTGTGCGAGCGCGGCATCCGGCCGTTCGTCACGCTCTACCACTGGGACCTGCCGCAGGCGCTCGAGGACCGGGGTGGCTGGCGGGTGCGGGACACGGCGGAGCGCTTCGCCGAGTACGCCTCGGTCGCCGCCGGCCGGCTCGGTGACCGGGTGGGTGACTGGATCACGCTGAACGAGCCGTACTGCTCGTCGATCGTCGGCTATGCCGAGGGCCGGCACGCGCCGGGCGCCACCGAGGGCCACGGCGCACTCGCGGCCGCCCACCACCTGCTGGTCGGGCACGGGCTGGCGGTCGCGGCGGTCCGGGCCGCCTGCCCGGGCGCCCGGGTGGGCATCACGCTCAACCTGTCCCCGGCCGTGCCGGCGACCGGCACCGAGGCGGACCGGGAAGCCGCGCGGCGAATGGATCTGCTGGTCAACCGGCAGTTCACCGATCCGGTGCTGGGCGGCGCCTACCCGGAGGGATTCGATCAGCTGTACGCCGGGGTGAGCGACCTGTCGTTCCGGCGGGCCGGCGATCTCGACCTCATCGGCGCCCCGCTGGACTTCCTCGGCGTGAACTACTACTACCGGATCCATGCCGCCGCCGCCCCGTACGAGCAGGGCGACCCGGCGCTGCGTACCGCCTGTGACATCGGTGTACGGTCCGTGCCGCGCGAGGGGGTGCCGGTCACCGACCTGGGCTGGCCGATCGAGCCGCGGGGCCTGACCGACACGCTGACCGGTCTCGCCGGCCGCTTCCCGGGCCTGCCCCCGATCTATGTCACCGAGAACGGCGTCGCCGAGGTACGTGAGGATCTCGGCGGGGACCCGGACCGCATCCGTTTCATCGCCACGCACGTCACCGCCGCCGCCGAGGCCGGGGTGGACCTGCGCGGCTACTTCTACTGGTCCCTGATCGACAACTTCGAGTGGGCCCGGGGGTACGGTCCACGCTTCGGCCTGGCGCATGTGGACTATCCGACCGGGAACCGCACCCCACGCGCCAGCTACCACTGGCTGCGGGACCAGCTGGCCCGGCAGCGGGCCGTCATCTGACGGCGCGGGCGTGTGGGTGCCGGGGCCGCCCACACGCCCGCGTGCCCGGTGATCGGGTCCGGTGTTCGCGCCGCCGGCCGGTGACGACCCTGTTCATCCGGCTGTGGCATCGCGGCCCTACCCTCGGGCCGTGCGGTCGCGTACGGAGAACTCGATGTTCGGGATCATGGTGATCCTGCTGGGAACACCCGCTGTGTGGTATTTCGTCAGGCGGCTGGAGGGCTCGACGGTCATCGGTACCGGCGAGTGGCGCAACGGGATGATGGCCGGCGGCATCGGTGGCGGCCTGGCCGCGGTCTGCTGGCTGTGGCGCACCGTCCGGCACCGCGACGACGGTCTCGTGCCGTGGCAGTGGATCACCATCGGCCTGCTGCTCGTCTCCGCGATACTTCCGCACTCGGTCACCTGGCCCAACGCCCGGCGCGGGGTGCCGACCCCGCCGGTGGACAGCGCCGAGGACGTCGCGATGACCGTCTACTCGATCATCGCCCTGGTGTGCAGCCTGCTGGTCGCTCTGATCCGTGTCATCACCGCGCCGGACCACTGGACGGACCCGGCCGTGATCAAACGGACCCGGACCCGTCCGGCCCCCTCCAAACACAAGAGGAGGCAGCGGCGCCGCTGACAGACACAAGGGGAGGCAGCGGCGCCGCTGACAGACACAAGGGGAGGCAGCGGCGCCGCTGACCGTCAGAGCCAGCCTCGTTCGCCCGCCCGGATGGCCAGTTCGAAGCGGGAGTTGGCGTGCAGGCGGGTCATCAGGTCGGCGATGGTCCGGCGGACGGTTCGGACCGACTGGTTCACCTGGCGGGCCACCGCCTCGTCCTTGGCACCGGTGGACAGCAGGCGCAGGACGGCGCGCTCGGCCTCGGTGCAGTCGTCGATGCCGGCCTGGCTCAGCTCCTCGGCCCGCTCCCAGTAGGAGTCGAAGAGGGCCACCAGGGCGGTCACCGTGCCGGGGTGGCGGATCAGCAGACCGCCGTCGGTGCCGGTGCCGGCCTGCCGGGGCACCACCGCCACCTCGGCGTCGATGGCGATCAGGCGGACCGGCAGGACCGGCACGATCCGGACCGCGCCGCCGGCCTCGACCAGCGCCTCCGCGTACTCCCGGGCGCCTTCGGCGTGCATCGCCGACGCCGAGTAGATGGTCCGCATTCGCACCCCGCGTTCCAGCGCGGCGAAGTCCAGCGGCCTGCTGGCGGCCTTGGCGGCGGCCGGGTTCCCGGCGCGCGGCGAGAAGGACAGCACCTCGTCCCGGGTGACCAGGGCCAACTCCTCCAGCCGGCGGCGTACGGCGGGCAGGTCGGGTAGTTGTTCGGCGATCGGCGCCGGGTCGGCGGCCACCTCGGCCTCGCCGGCGACATACCCGGTGAGCACCTGCGACAGCGTCGTGTATCCCTGTTGGAGGAACGCCTGCCGTTCGGCGAGCATCTGCTGCTCGCGCGCCATCAGCTGTTGCATGGCGAGCACCGGGCTGGCCGCGATCAGGCTGCCGTTCTCGCTGGGCCGCCGGTGCAGCAGTGCCAGGTCGACCATCCGGTCCAGCAGGTCGCGGGCTTCGGCGACGGTCCGGCCGATCCGTGCGGCGAACTCCGGCAGGTCCAGTCCGGGTGCCCGTAACAGGAGGGCGTACGCGCCGGCGATCTCGTCCTCGACCGGTAACGACAGTCCACCCATCGGCATGACGGCCATGTCTGGCACCTCCGCTGTCGCCGGCCGGGCCCCGTCCCGTACGGCACAGGCAGATTAACCAAAAGATCACCGCAAGACGATAGAGGTTTTCGTGGGGCCGTCGATGGCAGGGAACTGCCATGGCAGCTTGTGCGGGTCGCTCACCTACTGACATCCGGGTGTCCATGCCGGAGGGTGATCTCAGCGCCGCGAACGCCGCGGCGCGAAGATCGAAGGAGTCGCCGTCATGAGCCGTACCCCTCTCGCCCGCACCGCCCGGGCGGCCGGCCTCCTCCTGCTGGCACCGGTGGCGGTGGGCGCGTTCTCGCCGGCCACCGCCACGGCCGCCAGTGCTGCCGAGAGCACGGTCGAGGTCGTCCTGGACCCGGGCGACGAACCCGTCCCGCCGAAGACGTCGCCGAACGAGAAGGCGGTCGGTGGGCCGTTGACCTTCGAGTGGGGTAGCTGGCAGTAGCCGGCTGAGCCCGTGTACGCCGTCGAATTGAGTTTCACCGGGGACGAGACGGCCGCGGCCGTGGACCGGGAACTCGGCCGGGCGGCGGAGTTCAACGGTTTTCCCGTTCAGCACATCACCCGCTCCGGACCCCGCGACGCCGTCGTGTTCCTCACCGCGGCGGACCGCTCGGAGGCGGTGGCCGTCGGACATCTGCTGGCGGTGACCGTTCTGGCACACCGGCCGGATCTCCGGGAGTACAGCTTCACCATCTGGCCCGCCTCGGGCCCGCACTGACCCCTCACCGTCGTCACCCGGCCGCGCCCCGGCCGGGCGATGACCCCTGCCCGAAAGGACATCACATGAGACGCGGATTCCGGCTGTTGCCGGCGATGCTCGCGCTGCTGGTGGCTACCAGCATGGCGGTCGCTCCGGCCGGCCCGGCGGCGGCGGCTCCGGCCACCCCGAACTTCCCGAAGACGATTGACGCGTACGCCGCCTACGACCCGCAGACCACGTGCGAGTCGAGTGCCAAGCCCGGTGTGGTCGCCCTGAAGGACATGCTCAACGCCACCTACGGCAACCACGACTGGGGCATCGGCCGGAGCTGCAACGGCACGGTCAGCGAGCACCACGAGGGCCGGGCTCTCGACTACATGCTCAGCGCGTACAACGCCGGCCAGAACGCGGTCGCCAACGACATCCTGAACTGGCTGCTCGCCACCGACCAGCACGGCAACAAGCACGCCAACATGCGCCGCCTCGGCATCATGTACCTGATCTGGAACCGGAAGATCTTCCTGTCCGACCAGGCGAGCGCGGGCTGGCAGCCGTACGTCGGTGACGGCCCGCACGACGACCACATCCACTTCAGTTTCAGCTGGGCCGGAGCGCGCCAGCAGACCAGCTGGTGGACCGGCGGCGGCCGGGCCCACCCGGACCTGAACGGTGACGGCTACTCCGACCTGTGGGCGCTGACCACCAGTGACATGCAGCTGGTCTACCCGAACAAGGGCTTCGGTGACGGCACGTTCTGGTCGTCGAAGGAGCGTGGGTACGCCGGCTTCCGGCTGGCCGATCTGGGTGACATCGACGGCAACGGCTCCGCGGACCTGTTCGGGGTGACGGCCGGGGACTCCAGGCAGCTCTGGTACCCGAACAAGGGTGGCAGCGCGATGGAGTTCTGGTCGAGCCGGGACAACGGTGCGGCCCCGGCCTTCAACCTGGTGACCCTGGGCGACCTGAACGCGGACGGGTTCGCCGACATCGTGGCCCGCTACGACAACAACGACCTGGTGCTGTACATGAACAAGGGCACCGGGGACGGAACGTTCTGGTCGGCCAAGAGGTTCGACGCGGCTCCCGGCTTCCGGATGATGGACCTGGGCGATCTGAACGGCGACGGCTACGCCGATCTGTACGCGGTCACCACCGGGGGCCAGCAGCTCGCCTACCTCAACCGGGGCGCCGGCGGCACCGACACGCTGCGCTTCTGGGGTGGCAAGGACCTGGGCTACGCCAACTTCCGGGCCGCGCAGCTGGGCAACCTGAACGGCGACAAGTACGCCGACCTGTACGCGATCACCGGTGACGGCAACCATCAGCAGCTGGTCTACATGAACAAGGGCGGGCAGGGCACCGACACCTCGCGCTTCTGGTCCAGTGACCCGATCGGCGCCGCGCCCGGCATCAAGATCCCGGCACTCTGATCCACCGATGACGGACGGCCGGCCCCGGATGACCGGGGCCGGCCGTTTCACCGTCGTGGACCGGTCAGGGCGCCATGATGGCGTCGATGATCGCCTGCTGGGTCACCGTCGCGGAGTTCCGGTCGAACAGCCCGAACCCGTACTGGCCGTTGTATCCGTTGTCCCAGTAGGCGGTGGCCGCGCCGTACTTCTTGGCGGTGGCCACCAGGGTCCGCGCGTAGTCGGCGCGGTACCTGTTGTTCGCCGAGTCGTGCGTGCTCTTGTCGATCGAGCCGTACTCGCCGACGAAGACCGGGTACCCCTTGGTCACGAACGCGTCGTAGGTCTTCTTCAGCTGCGCGTCCATGAAGTCCTGCTGGCCCCACGTCGACTTCTTCGCCGGGTTGGTCGCGTTCGGGCCCCACTGGGTGATGGTGCCGTCCTCGGTTCCGGCGAAGTCCCACGGGTCGTAGTAGTGCACCGAGATCATCAGCCGCTTCTCGGCGGCCGGGATCGAGGACGACCGGTACTGGTCGGTGGGGATCACGAAACCGCTGCCCACGGTGTGGTCGATGTTGGTGTTCCAGCCCGGCACCAGCAGCCAGCGCGAGGTGTTGGTGCCACCGGTCTGCCGGACGGTGTCCACGAAGATCTGGTTGTACGCGTTGATGTTGGAGTAGCACGGCTGGGTCGGGTTGCCGTACTGGCCGTCGAAGTTCTCGTTCATCGACTCGAAGATCAGCCGGCCGTTGTAGCCGGAGAACTTGGCCGCCACCTGCTGCCAGACCTTCTGGTACTTGGCCCGGATGGTGGTCTGGTCGGCCGCGTCGCAGATCAGCCACGCGCCGCCGACACTCTTGTAACCGTCGCCGTGCATGTTGATCAGCACGTACAGGCCACGGCTGTGGGCCAGATCCACCACCTGCTGGATCCGGGTCAGCCAGGCGGCGTCGACGGTGTAGTTCGGCCCGGCCCCGATCTTGCCCAGATAGGACACCGGGATGCGGATGGTCTTGAACCCGGCCGCCTTCACCCGGTCGATCAGCGCCCCGGTGATGACCGGGTTGCCCCAGGCCGTCTCACTGGGCACGCCGTTGACGTTGGCCTCCAGCTGGTTGCCCAGGTTCCAGCCCTTGCCCATGTCGGCGACCAGCTGCGCGGCGCCGGTGACCGGTGGGTTGCTAGTCGACGGGCTGGCCGACGGACTGGGCGGGTTGCTCGGCGTGACCGGCGGCGAGCTGCTCGGGGTGGTCACCCCACCGGTGCAGGCGGTGCCGTTCAGGGAGAAGGCGCCGGGGACCGGGTTCGTACCGGTGAATGCGCCGTTGAACCCGAACGACGCGGTCCCGTTGGTGGCGATGCTCCCGTTGTAGCCGGCGTTGCGCACCGTGACCGCAGTCCCGGACTGGGTGAACGAGCCGTTCCACAGCTGGGTGATGCTCTGGCCGGAGGCGAACGAGAAGGCCAGGTTCCACTGGGTGATCGGGTCGCCCAGGTTGGTGATGTTCACATTGGCGCCGAAGCCGCCCTGCCACTGGTTGGTCACCGAGTAGTCGACCCGGCAGCCGGCGGCGGCGCTGGCCTGGACGGCGACCGCGACCGAGCCGCCGACGGCGACCGCGGACAGCACGGCCGCCGACAGCACTTTTCGTGTTCGAAGCATGGGAGTGAATTCCTCCGAGGGGATCGGGAGCGCTCCCAATGGGGGTGGGATGTCACTCCGGGCGGTGGAAGGGATGCCGCCCATTATCGACGGACGACGATCAGAACGTCAAAACATGCCACGATTACCGTATGCCTGCCACGCGTGCACTCACGGTGCGTCTCGCCCGGACCGTCGTCGCCGAGGTCGCACCCGAGGAACTGCCCGCCTTCGATCTCCTGGCCGATCCCTACCTGCGCGGCGCGGACGGCTCCGGCCCCTCCGGGGACCCGCGGCCCGGGCCGGCCCCCGTGGCCGAGACGGCCACGCCGATCGTGACGATGGTGAGCGCGGCGGTGGCCGGCGCGGTGCTCGACGGGACGTCCGCGGAGGCGGAGAAGGCCGGTGGCCGGCTGGTCCGGCAGGTCGTCGCGGTGTTCCGCCGCCGGCCCGGGGCACCGGTCCCGATCGAGTGGACCCCGCGGCGGCTGGCCGAACTGCGGGAGGTGGCCCGGCGGCGGGCGCTCGCGCTCGGCCTCGACGAGAACGCCGCCGCGACCCTGGCCGACGCGGTGATCGGTGCCCTGACCAGGCCCCCCGACCCGGGCTGATGAGAGCCGGCCCCGGTCGGCGCCGGACCGGGCCGGCGGCTCATCCGCCGCTGACGGCTACTTGGACAGCGGTGTGGTCCGGTTGCCGGCCGGGTCGTCGGCGATGCACAGCACGGTGCGGTCGCGCCGCCACTCGATGGCGTTCTGCGGGTACATGTAGTAGATCTCGATGTTCTCGTTGGCCGCGGAGTCGTACGGATCGAACGCCGACACGCACTTGTCGCTGCTCTCCGCCTCGACCGCGGCGGCACCCGGGTACTCGCCGTCCGGGAAGGTGAAGGTGTGGTAGATCTCGGCGCTGTGCGGCGCGGTGCACGCCACCACCGGCAGGTCGTAGATGGTCGACGACACGTCGAACTCGCGGACGCAGTCGCCGGTCTTCAGCGCGGTGACGTCGGTGTCCTGGATGCCGGCCTTCCGGTCCCGGGCCTCGTCGGCCACCCCGTAGATCAGGGCGCCGGCCAGTGCCACCAGATGCAGGCTGGCGATCACGATGGCGGCGATGGCCATCCCGCGGCCCTTCTGCGGCTGCCGCTTGATCTGGCTCAGCGCGAGGAAACCGAAGACGTAGCCGAGCGCGGTGCCGATGCCGAGACCGCCACAGATGCTGATGATCAGCGCGCCGATCGCGAACCCGTTGGTGCGGGGCGGCGGGGGCGGATAACCGGGCGGTGGCCCGTACGGCTGAGGAGGGTATGGGTATGGCCCGGCAGCCGGCGGCGCCGGCTGCGGAAAGGGATCCGGGGGTACTTGGTTGTGCACGGTGGCACCGTAGTTCGCGCCGGCACCCCCGTGGTGCCGCTGTCGATATCGAATTGGCATCGACGGCGGTCAGGGTTTCAGTGCACGCCGTCCAGGCGCTTCCGGATGTACGACACGTCCAGATCCGCCAGGTTCGCGACCACCGGGACGTCGTCCGCGTGCGGCACGCCCACCACGCCGAGCCGCACGACCGCACAACCGGCGGCCAGCGCGCTGGCCACCCCGACCGCGGAGTCCTCCACCGCCACACAGTCGCCGGGCCGCAGGCCCAGACGGCGCACGGCCTCCCGATAGGGATCCGGCGCCGGCTTCGCCCGCGCGACGTCCTCCAGGCACACCACCGTGTCGAACAACGGCCGCAGGCCGCCGGCCAGCAGACCGTCCACGATCACCCGGCTGTTGCTGGTCACCAGCGCGGTGCCGAAGCCGGCGCCGCGCAGACCGGTCAGCAACTCCGGCACACCCGGCCGCCAACCGGGATCGTGTGCCTGCCGGCCGGCCACCTCACGCTCCAGCCGGTCGACGTTCTCCCGGATGTCGGCCCGCACCAGCCCGAGCCGGGAGTGCACGAGTGCGACCGCCTCGGCGGTCGGGATCCCGGACAGCCCGGACGTCACCGAGGCCGCCGCACCGGGCGCCAGCGACCGCACCAGTGAGGCCATCGCGGCCTTCCAGATCGGCTCGCTGTCCAGCAGAGTGCCGTCCAGATCGAACAGGACGCCCTGACGCTCCAACGTGTCACCTCCATGTCGCTTTCGGCTAACATCTAGCTTCTACCTGCGTAGGGGGAAGCGTTGGGCAAGCTCGAGCGTGCCGTGGCGTTTGTACTCGACAGCCATTCCGACCGCAGAGTCGGGCTCGCTTTTCTGATCGGCGACCGGGTGCTGCTGACGTGCGCTCACGTGGTCAACGCCGCGATCGGGCGGGACACCGCCGAGACCGCCCGGCCGCACCGGGCCGCCTTCCTCTATCTCGAGTTCCCCCTGCTCGGTTCGGAGTCCGACCGGATCGTCCGCCCCGCCGACGTGACACAGTGGCTGCCGGTGACCGGTGCGGACTTCGAGCCGCGGGACGTCGCCGTGCTCGGCCTCCAGGAGGACGTGATCGGGCAGGGTGGCGTGCCGCTGCGGATCAGCCCGGACGCCACCGTCCGCCGGGGCGGGGAGGTCCGGATGTGGGGGCCCGGTCCGGGGCGCGGGCTGGGCCGCAACACGGTCGGCGTGGTGCGGGGCGAGTCGGGGAAGAACCGGTTCCAGATCGACGACCCGGACCGCCGTGTGGTCCCGGGGTTCAGCGGCGGCCCGGTCTGTCACAGCGACAGCGACGAGGTCGTCGGTATGGTGCAGGCGGTGCCCCGGGACCGGAGCGCGCCCGACGTCTACGTGCTGTCGAACAATCTGCTGTACACCGCGGGAGAGGCCGCCCAGCAGCCGGTGGAGGTGTCCCGGCCGGTGGTCAAACTGCTGCACGACCATGGTGAGGTGCACTACGACGGGGCCTCCTACCGGCTGATCCAGCGGCGCCGGCTCTACAACGGCAGCCGGACCGCCCGGCGGACCTACGAGTTCAAGGTCTCGGTGGCGTTCTACCCCAACGACGGTGTCCCGCAGAACGTCGAGCACCACTCGAAACACCCGTTGGTCCCGCCGGCCCGGCGCGACGACCCGGCCGGTGCGATCGAGGTGGAGGCCTGGTTCACCCTGACCAAACCGGGCCGTGGACAGTCCGGGTCGCCGCGGCTGGGCCTCCGGCAGCCGATCGCGGTCCGGGCGCTCAAGGTCGCCGACCAGCAGGTGGACTACAAGCTGTACTACCCGCTGGACACACCGCTGGAGCCGGGCGCCGAGGCGGTCATCGAGTACTGCTACCGGGTCACCGACCGGCAGTGGGGTCAGTGGTACAAGCGGAACATCAAGGCGGACACCGAGGCGATCTCGGTGGAAGCCCACCTACCCGCCGATCTCGCCCCGGAGGCCTGGGGGATGAACCTGCCGCCGTCCGACAACGGACTGCGGCCGCTGCCCGGCGTTACGGTCCGGACCGAGCACGACAAGGTCGTCTACGCCTGGACCGCCCGGGCCGACGACGAGGATCTCGACGAGGGCCGGCGGGTCCGGCTCGACTGGTTCTTCTGGAAGCGCATCCCGGAGTCCACCCGGGCGGAGAACGCGGCCGACGTCCTCGGCCAGTTCGGCATCCTGCAGATGCGGGACCCGGTCCGGGGCAGCAGCCTGCGAACCCTTCCGTCGGTGACACAGACCCTCGACCTGGATCTGCCCGCGGACCGGGATCTGGCCACCGACGTGATCCGGCATCTGCGCCGGGTCGCCCACTGGGTCGGTCGATTCCACGACTTCAAGCCACAGGTCAGCCGGGGGATCGCCGCCCCACAGCTCGGTATCGCCTACCGGATCGCGATCGTCAGCCGCCCGGCCGACGGGGTGACCTACGACGCCGACCTCTTCCGGGACGGCTATCTCGAACTGGTCAATCCGCGGATCGTCGAGGAGACGATCGAGGAGGTGACCGACTACGAGGGCTGCCTCAGCTTCTTCGACGTCCGCGGTCAGGTGCGCCGGCCGTACGGAATCAGGGTCGCGATCGACGGCCGGGCGGAGCCGAGGACGTTCACCGGAGCGCTGGCCCGGAGCATCTCGCACGAGATCGACCACCTGAACGGCAAGATCTACACCGACAGCGACCGGATGCCGTACGGCGAACAGCCGGTCACCGTCGCCGATTACCAGCGGATGCGCGAGGAGGACCGGATCGCACCACCGGTGATCCCGGCCCGGCTAACCTGGCGACCCGTCTGACTCCTCCGCGACCTCGACCTCGACCTCCGGGGCGGTGGGCCGCGACGGGTCGGCGAGCCACTTGACGGTCACCTTGAGGTTGGCCTCGGCGGTCCCCTTGGTCAGGATCACCCCGTGCTCGCCGCCGATCTTCAGGCCCAGCTCCAGCGTGACCTCGTCCGGTGCGACGCGCCCGTCCCGGACCCGGTTGATGATCACGTCGAGGGCGGGCATCACGTTGTCCATGGCGGTCACCAGGTTGAACGAGGGCCGCCGCCAGCCGCGTGCGCCGTTCGACGCCAGGTCCACGCCGTCCTCGGGATCCACCTCCACGGTCAGCCAGTGCCGCCCGCTCTCGTCGACCGGGATGTCAAGGGTGTCGTCCGCCAAGGAGAACTCCGTCGGGTCGAGGCTCGGTTCCGTGGAACTTCCATTCGAAATGGTAGAGGTTGGACAGTGCCGGCGCCGATCCCGTCCAGGTGAAGGTGGTGGCGTCGCCGGACTGTGACATCCGGAGCGGATCGCCCAGCGGCAGCTCGCCGGCGGTCCACGTCTCCTGGCGGCCGGAGAGGCGCGCGCCGGACCGGCTCGGGAAGGTGAACGAGACCGAGATGTGCAGGGTCGGCCAGCGGATCTCCCGGGCGAACCACGGGCCCCACTTCGAGTGGTGCAGGCGGTATCCGCAGGTCACCGTCGCCGACTGGCCGGGGTAGACGGGCCGGGAGACGCCGCCCGGCTCGAACAGGATGTCGATCTTCTTGTACGCGTCCCGGTCACGTTTCACCCGCCACGTCGTGGGCTCGCCGTCGAACCGCGCCCAGAACCCGGTCTCGGCCAGAGTGACCGGGTTCTCCCGGTAGAAGTCGTGGGACATGGCCGGGTCGGCCGGGTAGGCGTCCACCTCGATCCGGGTCGGGAACCGGGTGATCGGCCGCTGCCAGATGTTGTGGATGCGGCGGGTGATGGTGATGTCGTAGTAGCCGTCGTCGTCGAGGCGCAGCTCGGACTCCTCGTGGTCCACGAACAGCACGCTGCCGAGGGCGGCGGAGGCCGGCCGGCCGGTGCCGGTGTCCGGTTCGGCGGGCACGAGGCCGTACTCATGGAAGATCCGCAGCAGCGCGCCCCGGGAGTCGAGGACGGCGTCGGCGCGGCGGGCGAACTCCAGGGACGGCCGGTGCCGCCGGCCCTCGATGTGGCTGACATAGGACGGGTCGAAGCCCATCCGGACCGCCAGCTCCTTCATGCTCAGCCGGCGGAACTCCCGGAGGTCGGTCAGCGACCTCACGAAACGGTCGGCTGCCTCGTTGTCGTCGAGTCTGGTCATGTGGGCCACCTCGTACCCGGGAGCCTCAGTGTTTTCGATGTCATCGACGGGTGGCAAGGTGACCATCGTCACCGGAACTCTGTCCATGATCTGCTAGGCGGGCACCGGCAATACGTCGATCGGTTGATTCGGGCCCGGCGGCGGTTGATTCGGGGCGGGGTCCGCGGGCCGCAGCCTGGAGACATGACAATCACAGCGGTACGGGAAAGGCTGCTCGCCCCGGATCTGGCGCGCGGCCTGATGCTGGCGCTGATCGCGCTCGCCAACTCGGCGGTCTACCTGCACGCCCGGCCCTACGGGGTACGGCAGCACATCGTCGAGGACGGCCTGCTCGACCGGATCGTCAGTGTGCTGACGGTGAGCCTGGTGGACGCCCGGGCGTACCCGATGTTCGCCGCCCTCTTCGCCTACGGCGTCGTCCAGATGCTCGCCAAGACCGGTAAGGACGTGCTGCGGCGGCGCAGCCGATGGCTGATCGTCTTCGGTTTCGCGCACGCCGTCCTGCTCTTCCCGGGCGACATCCTCGGGCTGTACGGCGTGGTCGGCTTCATCCTGATCGCCCTGACCCGGGTCAGCGACCGGAACCTGCTGATCGCGGCGGCCGGCTGGCTGGTGGTCGTGGCCCTGGTGCAGGGCGCGGCCTACACGCTGCCGTCCGACGGCGGCCGCTCGTTCCTCTGGTCGTTCGAGATCGCCGACCCGCTCCGGGTCCTGGCCCTGCGCCCGGTCGAATGGCTGATGGTCCCGTTCGGCGTGATCGGGGTCGGCAGCGCCGTCCTGGCCGGCACCTGGGCGGCCCGCCGGGGGATCCTCGCCGACCCGGCCGCGCACCGGGTGCTGCTGGTCCGCACCGCCACGTTCGGCCTGCTCGCGGCGGTCGCCGGTGGGCTGCCGGTGGCTCTGGCGGTCGGGCACTTCTGGACCCCGGAGGGCACCCTGGTCCTCTGGACGATCTCGGCGCTGCACGCGGTCACCGGAGTCGCCGGCGGGCTCGGGTACGCGGCTCTGATCGGCCTGGCCGCGGCCCGGATCGGCGACCGGCCCGGCCCGGTGGTGCGGGCGCTCGCCGCCACCGGGCAGCGATCACTCACCTTCTACCTGTTCCAGTCGGTGGTGTTCGTGGTCCTGCTGCTGCCGTGGACGCTCGGGCTGGGCGCCACCCTGGGCACCGCCGAGACCGCGGCACTGGCCCTGGGCACCTGGCTGGTGACGGTGCTGATCGCGGACCTGATGCGCCGGAACGGGACCCGCGGGCCGGCCGAGGTGCTGCTGCGGCGGCTGACGTACGGACCCCGGAAGATGGACGGGTGAATCCGATGGAGCGGCACGAGCAGCGGTGGAATCGGGCGTGGGCGCTGACCCCGTACGGCTTCCTGCTGCTCGCCTCCGGGGTGACGCTCGCCGGTGACGAACCCGGCCGGGCCGTGACCCTCGCGCTGGCCGCCGTGCTGGCGGTCTGGCACGGCTGGTTCCTGGTGCTGCATCCGCACTGGTGGGAGACCTGGAAGTGGCAGAACTCGGTCTACTTCACCGGCCTGATCGCGCTCGCCACGGTGCTGGCGCTGCGCAGCCCCGCGTTCCACCTGTTCGTCCCGGCCTGCTACATCGTCCCGTTCCTGGTGTTCCCCGGCCGGGCCGCCTACGCCGGCCTGCTCGCCGCGAACATCCCGGCGCTGGTCGTGGACGGCGCCGACGGAGTGAGCACGCTGATCGCCCTCGGGGTGGCGACACCGGGCGCCGCACTGATCGGCGGCCTGGTCCGCGCGATGGAACGGGAGGCGGTCCGCCGCCGCGAGATCAACAGCGAGCTGGTCGCGATGGTCGCGGAGAACGCCCGGCTGGCCCGGGAGGCGGGCGTCGCCGAGGAACGCGCCCGGCTGGCCCGGGAGATCCACGACACCGTCGCGCAGGGCCTGACCGGGATCGTCACCCAGCTGGAGGCGATCGGCGAACTGCCGGCGGAGGCCCGCGCCCGGCTGGACACCGCCCGCGGCCTGGCCCGGACCAGCCTCGACGAGGTCCGCCGGTCGATCGACGCGCTGCGCCCCGGCCCGCTGGCGGACGCCCGGCTCAGCGACGCGGTGGCCCAGACCGTGGCGGCCTGGGGCGAGCAGTACCGGGCGCCCGCCGGGTTCACCGCCACCGGCACCCCGCTGCCGCTGCACTCGGAGGTCGAGGTGACCCTGCTGCGCGCCGCCCAGGAGACGCTGTCGAACGTCGGGCGGCACGCCGGCGCCGGGCGGGTCCAGGTGACCCTGTCGTACATGGAGGACGTGATCGTGCTGGACGTGCGGGACGACGGCGCCGGTTTCGACCCCGCGGCGGCCGGCGGGTTCGGCCTGACCGCGCTGCGCCAGCGGGTCGCCGCGCTGGGCGGCACGGTGGAGATCGAGTCGGCGCCCGGCGCGGGCACGGCGGTCAGTGTCACGGTTCCGGTGATCGGGGTGGAGCGATGACATTACGGCTGGTCGTGGTTGACGACCACCCGGTGGTACGGGACGGGCTGCGCGGCATGCTCGGCACCCAGCCGGACTTCGCGGTGGTCGGTGAGGCGGCCGGCGGCACCGAGGCGCTGACCGTGGTGGCGGCCCTGCGGCCGGACGTGGTGCTGACCGATCTGCGGATGCCCGCGCCGAGCGGCGGCGCCCTGATCCGGCTGCTGCTGGAACGGGTCCCGCAGACCCGGATCCTGGTGCTCACCACGCACGACACCGACGCCGACGTGCTGCCCGCGGTGGAGGCCGGCGCGATCGGCTACCTGCTCAAGGACGCCCCGCGCGAGGAGCTGTTCCGGGCGGTACGGGCCGCCGCCCGCGGCGAGACGGTGCTCTCCCCGTCGGTGGCGGCGGTGCTGCTGGCCCGGGTCCGGCCCCGCACATCACTCACCGTGAGCACGCTGAGCGCCCGGGAGCGGGAGGTGCTGGCGCTGATCGCCGAGGGCCGGACGAACCGGGAGGCGGCCGCGGCGCTGTTCATCAGCGAGGCCACGGTGAAGACCCATCTGCTGCACATCTACGCCAAGCTGGAGGTGCCGGACCGGGCGTCCGCGGTCTCCGCGGCCCACCGCCGCGGCCTGCTCTGACCGGCCCGCCGGACGGCCACCCCGAACTCCTCTGACCAGGGTCGATGCGGTTTTGTCGTACCCGTGGGATAGAACTTCCGCACCTGGTTCTGAGGAGGTCTGTTGTGACCAGTGAGAGTGCCGCCCCCGAGCGGCGCAGCACAGCATCAGTCATCGCGCCGGTGCGGCCGCGCAAGCTGGCCAAGGTGCCGTTCGTGGAGCTGTCCGAGGGCCGTCTCCAGGGTGTCGTGTCCAGCGGATCGGACGTCGAGCGGGTCTACGTCTCGTCGATCACCGCGGGTGAGCACGGCCTGAGTTGCAACACCAACAACAACCGGCGCTGCGGTGGCCTCTCCGGCGGTTCCCGGCCCTGCGGCCACCTGCGCGCCCTGGCCGACGCCGCCGTCGCGCAGTACGGGCTGGACCGCGTCGCCCGCTATCTGAAGGCGGCGCTGCCGGACGACTCCGACAACCTCTGGGCCGGCCTGCACACCACGACCGCGCCCAACCGGGCCGCCGAGGTGTTCTCCGGCTTCCTGCGCCACCTGGCCTACCTGGAGGTCCCGCCGACCTCCGATCCGCTGCCCGACCTGCAGTGGTTCCCGGCCGCCGGGGCGGTGCGCTGATGCTCGCCGACGCCCTGCGCACCCACCCGGCCGGCGTCGACGAGGCGTTCATCCTGATCGACGGTCTGGACGACGCACTGGTCCACGGCCTGGCCCGGATCGACGAGGACCGCGCCGCCGCCCTGGAGTCGCTGGCCGCCGCGTTCGCCGGTTCGCCGCTCGCCGACCGGGTCGCCGACTCGGTCGGCAAGATCATCGCCGGCACGGTGACCGACGAGCATCTGGCCGTGCTGGCCGGTGCCCGGGCCGCGCTGACCGGGGCCGTCCACGACGCGCTGCTCGGCGGGCTGGACACCGCGCTCGGCCGGTCCCGTCACCCCGGCCCCGCCGCGCCGTCCGGCCCCGCCGCGGCCGGTTCGCCCGCGCCGGCCGGCGGTGGTCCGCTGCTGGCCGGTGGCCGGTCGTGGCTGCGGGAGCTGGCCATCGCCGGCTGGCGCGGCGTCGACCACGAGATCGCCGGCGGCGGAGCCCAGGCCGTCGCGGCCCTGCTCGCCGACCCGGCCGGCCGCCGGCTCGCGGTGCTGCTCGACGGGTTCGCCGCCGAGCTGCGGGCCACCGCCCCGGTCGCGACGCTGGACCGGATCCCGGTGCGCCGCTGGGCCGACCTGTGGTCGCGGGCGCTGCTGCTCGCCCAGTCCGGTTTCCCGGCCGTCGCGGCCGAGCCGGCCGACGGCCGCTTCCTGCTGCTCGGCGTCGATCTGCACGAGCACCCGACGGTCTTCCGGGCCCAGGCCCACGGCCTGCTGGAGACGCCCGGCGGCGAGGTGCGGCTGGTCCGGGCGAGTGTCGCCGCGGCCAAGGTGGACACCATCAGCGGCCCGTCCGCCTGGCGGATGCTCGCGGCGTTCCCGGTGTTCCGGGCCGCCCTGGCCGAACGGCGCGCGGTCGAGATCACCGGCATGCCGCTGACCGCCGGCGGCGACCTGCTGTGGGACGAGTCGTGCGCGGTGCCCGGCGAGGCGGTCGACCCGTTCGCGCTGGCCCGGGTCCGGCTCGGCAAGGTGACCGCCCCGGCCACGCCGCCGCTGGACCGGCACCCGGCCGTCATCGCCGAGCCGGTGCTGCTGGAGGGCTACACGGCCGGGCCGGAGTCGTTCGACCTGGGCGGCGTCACCCTCGCCGTCGACCTGGACCGGCTGCCCGAGGCCGGGCCGCTCACCCCGGCCCTGGTCGCCACGTCCACCGCCTGCCTGGGCCTGCTGCGCTGGGAGTCCGGCCGGTGGTCGGTGCAGCCGCTGGCCGTGCAGGCGGTGGTGCGGAAGAAACCGGTCGTGGCGCACACCGGTGACTGGGCGCTCGGCCCGACCGAGGCGAAAGCGGCGAAAGCGGAGGCCGCCGCCGGCACCGCGGTCGACGTGCTGCGCGAGCGAGCGGGAAGGCTGCTGCGGAAATGACCGTCGACGAGACCCGCCGTCAGGTCCTCTACTGGCGGCTGCTGGCCCGGTTGTTCGACCCGGAGGAGCAGGCGGCCCTGGAGTCGGCGAGCATGGCGATCGTCGGCGACCTCGATCTGCCCGCGGCCCTGCTCGACCCGTCCGTCTCGGTGGACACCGTGGTGCAGCGGTTCCCGCAGCTGGAGGCCGAGTTCGACGGCCTGATGAGCGAGCCGGGCGACGATCGCGAGGGCGAGGTCCGGCGCGCCGCCCTGGTGTCGAAACTGATGCTCAACGTCTTCGCCACCGGCTCCGGCAACGTCACCGCCGAGCAGTTGCAGCGCTGGCAGTCCGACGCCGGCTGGTTCGAGCGGGCCACCGGCTGTGAGCCCGGCGGGCTGCGCGGCCGGGCCGCCGGCGACGACTCAGGCCTCGGCAAGACCCTCGCCGGCATCGAGGGCGACCTGGTCAGCCGGATGCGCCTGCGCGAGGTCCTGGCCGACAACCGGCTGGCCCGGCAGCTCACCCCGAGCATGTCGCTGATCGAGCAGCTGCTGCGCGACAAGGACAATCTGGACGGTGTGGCCCTGGCCAACGCCAAGGCGCTGATCCGGCGGTTCGTCGACGAGGTGGCCGAGGTGCTGCGCACCCAGGTCGCCCAGGCCAGCACCGGCACGATCGACCGCTCCGTCCCGCCGAAACGGGTCTTCCGCAACCTCGACCTGGACCGCACGATCTGGAAGAACCTGCCGAACTGGAGCCCCGAGGACGAGCGGCTCTACGTCGACCGGCTCTACTACAAGCAGACCGCGAAACGGATCGAGCCGGCCCGGCTGATCGTGGTCGTCGACCAGTCCGGGTCGATGGTCGACGCGATGGTCAACTGCACCATCCTGGCCTCCATCTTCGCCGGCCTGCCCAAGGTCGACGTGCACCTCATCGCGTACGACACGAGGGCCCTCGACCTGACGCCCTGGGTGCACGACCCGTTCGAGGTGCTGCTGCACACCCACCTCGGCGGCGGCACCGACGGCACGGTCGCCCTCGACCTGGCCCGGCCCAAGATCACCGATCCGCGCAACAGCGTGGTCGTCTGGATCTCCGACTTCTACGAGTGGAACGAGCAGGCCTGCTGGGACGGCATGCAGGCGATCCACCGCTCGGGGACCAAATTCATCCCGGTCGGCTCGGTCAGCAGCGGCGGCCATCAGAGCGTCAACCCGTGGTTCCGGCAGCGGTTCAAGGACCAGGGCACCCCGGTCCTCTCCGGGCACATCAAGAAGCTCGTCACCGAGCTCAAGAACTTCCTCGTCTGATCTCTCACCCAAGGAGACACATCCCCATGAGCGACATGCTGCGCGCCCCCGCCGAGGTCAAGTACGCCGAGGAGCTCGACTGGCTGGAGTCCGTCGACGACGGCCCGAAACCGTTCTCCTGGCGGCTCAGCCCGAAGATGGTGCGGCTGTTCGTCCTCGGCTCGGAGCGCGCCGACGGGCTGGACCGCCAGATCGCCCCGAAATGGTTCGGCGACCGCAGTTTCGTCGAGCGGTCCATCGTCACCCTGGCCTCCGACCGCGGCCTGCTGCTGATCGGCGACCCGGGCACCGGCAAGAGCTGGCTGGCCGAGCTGCTCGCCGCCGCGATCAGCCGCAACTCCACACTGGTCGTGCAGGGCACCGCCGGCACCACCGAGGACCACATCAAGTATTCGTGGAACGTCTCGATGGTGATCGCCAAGGGCCAGTCCCGCGCCTCGATGATCCCGTCGCCGATCATGACGGCGATGGAGGGCGGCGTGATCGGCCGGTTCGAGGAGCTGACCCGGTCCACCAGCGACGTGCAGGACGCGCTGATCTCGATCCTCTCCGAGAAGTACGTCTCGATCCCCGAGCTGGACGACGACAACATCGTCTTCGCCAAGCCCGGCTTCAGCATCATCGCCACCGCCAACAGCCGGGACCGGGGTGTCAACGACCTGTCCTCGGCGCTCAAGCGGCGCTTCAACTTCGTCCGGATCCCGGTGGTGACCAACAAGAAGAGCGAGGCGGAGATCGTCCGCTTCCGCACCGAGGAGCTGCTGCGCCGGCACAACATCGAGCTGGAGGTGCCGCCCACCCTGCTCGACGTGCTGCTGCAAAGCTTCGCCGACCTGCGGGCCGCCTCCGCCTCGGCGGGCAGCGACGACGAGCGGCTCGAGTCGGCGCTCTCCACCGCCGAGCAGATCGGTGTCCTGGAGGACGCGATCCTGCACAGCAACTTCTTCGGCGCCCGCGCGCTGACCGCCGAGACGCTGGCGTCGTCGCTTGTCGGATCGCTGGCCCGGCGCAGCCCGGAGGACCTGGCGATCCTCAACAAGTACTGGCACGGCGTCGTCGAGCCGCGCAGCAAGGAGCACAGCGGCGAGTGGACCGGGTTCCTGGAGGGTGGCCGCCAGGCGATTGCGACCCTGTCATGAGCAGCCCGGTGACCAGCCCGTTCGACCCGCTCCGCGACCAGCTGCTGGGTGCCGCCGAGGCCCTGGCGGACGGCCCGGCGGCACTGCCGGAGATCCTCGCCGGGATCGTCGACGACGTCGACCACGCCCTGCGCGAGCCGCTGGAGATCTTCCCGGTCTGCCACCACTCGCCGGCCTCGGCCCTGGCCATGCTGCGGCGGCTGCGGGCGAAACAGCCCACGGTGATCTACCTGGAGCTCTGCGAGGACCTGCGGCCGCTGCTGACCGAGCTGCGCAACTGCCGGCTCCCGGTGGCGCTCCAGGCGTTCGCCTCCGAACTGGACGGCTTCCCCAAGGAGTCGGCTCCGCTGTCGGTCATCGCGCCGATCACCGAGGCCTCCGCGGAGTACCAGGCGATCGCCTACGCGCTGGACACCCCCGGCGTCGAGCTGGTCCTGGTGGACCGGTCCACCGACCACGTCTTCCAGTGGCAGCCGGACGTCTCGTCCCCGGCGGACACCCCGGAGCCCGAGGAGGATCTGCACGGCGACGCGGTCGGGGTGGAGATCGGCGACCTGCGGCCCCGGTTCGCCGAACTGGAGGAGCACCTGCTGCACCACGGGCGGGTGCGGCACTGGTCGGAATGGTGGGACCAGTATGTCGAGCAGCCCCTGGCCGGAGCCGACCATGACACGTACCGGCAGGTCATGGTCTTGATCGGCAGTCTGTTCCGGAGGCTGGCCCCGCGGGACACCCGGCGGTTCGCCAGTGACGAGGACCGCGAGCGCTACATGTGGACCCGGATCCGTGAGCACCTCGCCGCGTCCGGCGCCGACCCGGCCGACTGCCTCTACATCTGCGGCGCGTTCCACGCGGCCAGCCGGGTTCCCGAGGCCGGTTCGGCACCCGGCACCCCGGACTTCGCGATCACCCCGCGGACCGGCACCACCTGGCTCTACGGGCTGATCCCGTCCAGCCACTCGGCGATCGAGTCGCAGTTCGGGCTGGCGCCCGGCTCGGTGTCAATCGCCGCCGCCACCTGGCAGAAACAGCTCGGCCGGCGGCGGCTCACCCCGTTCCGGCTGGACGGTCAGAAAGGCGCCGGCCGCCGGGCGAAGAAGGCGCTGCCCGCCCCGGTGGCCGCCGGCGCGGAGGTCACCGACCAGCTCAGCGGATACCTGGCCGGGCCACCCACCCTCGACGGCCTCGACGAGGAGGAGCTGCGGGGCTGGTGCGTCGACATCGTCCGGCTCGCCCGCCGCAACGGATACCTCTCCAGCACCGCCGACGCGATCGCCGTCTTCGAGACGTCGATCCTGCTCGCCGGGATGCGCGGCCGGGCCCGCCCCACGCCGTACGACTTCCAGGACGCCGCGGTCACCTGCATCGAGAAGGACACCGTGCCCGGCCGCCGCGACGTGCGGCGGCTCTGCGAGATCCTGCTCGGCGGCGACCGGATCGGCCAGGTCGGCTACGAGGCGCTGCCGCCCCTGGCCCGGGACGTCCACGACCGGCTGGCGCCGCTCGGGCTCAACCTGGAGCAGCGCAACATCCAGCGCGCGCTGCTCGACCTGAACGCCCGGCCCGAACTGGGCGCCTGCTCCCAGCTGCTGTGGATGCTGCGCTATCTGCTGCCCGACCAGGCGGTCCGCCCGATCATGGGCAGCCGCAAGCTGGGCGAGAAGCACATCCAGGAGAGCTGGGACCTGGACATCGGCCGCCACCAGCGCAGCATCATCGAGCTGGGCTACGAGGGCGTCACCGTCGAACAGGTCCTGGAGCAGCGGCTGCGCCGGGACGCCTGGGATCCGAAGGCGACCGCGGCCACCGCCCTCAAAGCGGTGGAGAACTCGCTGCTCTTCCTGGAGAGCCCCCGGCTCACCAGCGAATTGGGTGCCCGCGCGATCGAGCTGCTCTCCGCCGAGCGCACCGTCGACGACGCCCCGGACGTGCTGCGCCGGATCCGCCGCCTACTGGGGTTCTACCGCGCGACCGCCCCGGTGCTGCCGAGCTGGTGCGAACGGTTCGTCACCGAGGGGTACGCCCATTACTGCACCCTGCTGCCCACCGCCTTCGTCGAGGAGGAGACCGGGGTCCGGCAGGTCGGGGCGATGCTCGGGTTCCTGTTCAGCATGGAGAGCCTGGCCCTCTCGCTGGGCTGCGACCGGGCCCAGCTGGAGATCGCGGTCCGGCAGTCGCACCCGGAGTCCCCGGCCAAGGTCGCGCTGCTCTGGGCGGCGCTGCACCAGCTCGGGGTGCTGCCGCTGGCCGACCTGCGGGCCCGGGTCGGTGACCTGCTCGGCAACCCGCTGGTGGTGCCCTCGGTCCCGCAGTATGTGAGCGGTTTCGTGCAGGCTCTCGAACCGGTGCCGCGGCTGGCCCCGTTCGTGGTGGAGACCCTGTCCCGGGCGTTCGCGCAGCTGCCCGACCCGGTCCTGCTGCCCTGGCTGCCGACCCTGATCACCACGTTGAAGGCGACCGGCGCGGACCTGGTGCCGGTGCTGACCCGGGAGGCCGGGCGCACCTTCCCGGCGACCCTCGCGGGCCTCGACTCGTGGGTCGCCCCGTGGAACGCTCCGGCCCGCTCCCGCCCGTCCGGTGGCCCGGCCGTCCCGGACGGTGGTCCGGTGGCGGCGCTGCTGGCCGGGAACCGTTCGACAGCCGGCGCGGTGGCGGACCTGTTCGGTTGCGAGGGGGAGTGGGCGCCGGTCGCGTCCTCGTCCGGGGCGCCCGGCGCGGGTGCCGCGCGGGCCCTGCTGGCCGCACATCCGGCGGCCCTGACCGCCGCCGCCACCCTGGTGAGCGCCTGACCTCGCAGCCCGAACCGCGGCACGCGGGAATCGCGCGCCGCGGCCCATCGGGGCGCAGCGTGCCGACTTGTGGTGTGGATTGTGCCGTTGCTTGGCACGCTGTCGGGTGTGCCGCGTTGTGGTGCGGGAGGCTTCACAACGCGGCACGGGTGGGCTACTTGAGGTAGGAGGTGGTGGCTCCGATCTTGCCGGGGGCCGGGGTGGCGCTCGTGGAGAGGACGTAGACGCGCAGGTTGCCCTTGGCGTTGAGGTCGACGGTGAGGGAGCCGTTGGTGACGGTCCTGGTGTCGCCGGTGACCGCGTCGACGTAGGAGCCGTTCGGGATTCCGGTGAAGGTGGCGCCGCTGGAGACGGCGATCAGGGCGAAACTGTCCACCCCGTTCGCGGTGTAGCGGCGCTTGTAGGCCATGTTGCCGCTGACGCCCTCGGTCGAATACTGGCCCATCTGCAGGGCGGGCACCGCCCGGCGGATCTGGTTGAGCCGCTGCAGGTGCTTGACCAGGGGCTTGGACAGGGTGGTGGCGACCTGCCCGGTGGCCGAGGACACCACACCGTAGTCGGCGGCGGTGACACTTCCGGCCAGGTGACCGCCGTAGTAGGCGCGCCCGGTGGTCTCCAGCGGGCAGGTCGGGCCGCAGTCGATCCGCTGCCCGGCCTTGAACTCGATCTCCGAGCCGTAGTAGAGCGTCGGAATGCCGCGGAACGTCCACATCAGCGTCATGTTCTCGGCCCACGCGTCGGTGCCCTCGGCGTACCGTACCGACGATTTGTTGGGCCCGTAGTCGTGCGAATCCACATAGACCACGTTGTACGTGGCGTCGTTCACCGAGTCGTCCGAGTCCTTGCCGTTGTGGTAGGCGTTGGACGCGTCCCCGAAGTTCATGTGCATCCGCATGTCGATGATGTTCATGCCGGAGAACTTCGAGTGGTCCGGCGCGTGATAGGTGTTGCCGTTCAGGAAGGCGTTGGTGCTGGTCGGCTGGTTGTCCGTACCCAGGTTGTTCTCGTGATCGAACTGTTCGAGGGCGGCCGTCACGTCGTCGGGCGAGTAGGTGGACCGTTCCTTCCAGGTGTAGAACTGGGCCGAGTGGTTGACCGAGCCCCGGTTCCACTTGTCGTTCACGAATGCCGCGACCTCACCGAAGATGTAGAAGTCCTTGGCTTTGGCGGCGCCGTACTTGGCGGTCAGATGGTCCTGGAGGGCGGGCAGGAACCGCCGGTTCCAGGTGACCCGGGGAATGTGCACGGCGGTGTCGATGCGGAAGCCGTCCACGCCCATGTCGATGTATTTCTTGTACGCCCCGATCAGATGATCCTGCACGACCGCGTTCTCGGTGTTCAGGTCGGCGAGGTCCTCGTGCAGCCAGCAGGACCGGGCGTCCTCACCCTCCCAGTTGCCGATCCAGCACTGGTGGAAGAGGTTGGCCGGGAACATCTTCGCGGTCGGTGACGGCCATTGGCAGTTGTACAGTTTGTAGCCCTCGGGGCTCTTCCCGCCGGTCGGGGTGCCGAAGCCGGGGCAGGTGTTCCCGGCCGGCGCGGTGCTGCTCCACAGGTCGCCGTTGTAGGTGCGCCCGGCGCTGTTCTCCACCAGCGGGTCATAGGTCCTCCCGGCGACCTTCTCGCTGTAGTACCAGCTCCATTCGCTGTCCCGGACGCCGTAGGTGGTGGTCGTGTAGAGACCGTTGGCGCCCCAGCGGGAGGTGTGGTTGAAGACCACGTCCTGGTAGATCTTCAGGCCTTTGGCGTGGGCCGCGTCGATCAGGTTCTGATAGGAGGCGCCGTCCGATTCCAGGCGCGGGTCGACCTCGTAGAAGTCGTATCCGTGGTAACCGTGGAAGTCGTAGTCGGACCGGTTCAGCACGACCGGGGTGATCCAGATGGCGGAGAAGCCGAGGCCTTTGATGTAGTCGAGTTTGTCGACCAGACCTTTGAAATCGCCGCGGAACATCGGGTCGTCGTTGGCGGCGTTGCCGGATTTCACGTGCTGGCTGCCGCCCCGGTTGTTCCCGGCGTCTCCGTCATTGAACCGCGCGGTGAGGATGAAGTAGATGCTGTCCTTACGCGGGTCGCCGCCGAGCATCTGGCCTCCGGCGGGGGCGGGCGGCGCCGAGCCGGTGGTCACCGTCGCCGAGGCGCTCCCGGAGAGGTTCCCGGCGGCGTCGAGAGCCTGGACGGTGTACGTGTACCGGGTGTTCGCCGCCAGCCCACGATCGGTGTACGAGGTGGTGGAGCTGCTCAGTACGGTGCCGCCCCGGGTGATCCGGTAGCCGGCCACCCCCACGTCGTCGGTGGACGCGTTCCAGCCGAGGGTGACCGTGGTGTGCGCGGCGGTGGCGGTCAGTCCGGCCGGGGTGGACGGCGGGGTGGTGTCGGCCGGCGCGGTGGCGCAGGGGTCGGCCGCGTTCGCGGTGATCACGCCCCCGGAGACGGTGCTGGTGCCGGTGCCCAGCGCGTAGTCGCGCCCGGAGTTGTTGTCCCACGCGCCGGAGCCGTTGGTGAAGGTGGCGGCCCAGGTGGTGGCGGTGCCGAGGCTGACGGTGCGGCGTACCCAGCCGGTGCACGCCGGTTCGTTCATGACCACGCCGGGGACCGTGGTCCAGGCGCCGCCGGTGGGCGCGTAGTGCAGGTGGGTGGTGGTCCAGGCGGTCCGGTAGTAGACGGTGGCGGTGTTGGCGGCGCCGGCCCCACACGGGACTGCTGATCCGAGGGCTCCGGCGGCGACCGTGACGGTGCCCGTACCCAATCGGTAGTTGTTTCCGGAGTTGTTGTCCCACGTCCCGGAGCCGTTGTTGAAGACGGCCTGGATGCCGGTGGCGCTGCCGAGGTCGAGCTGTTTGACGTGCCAGCCGGGGCATCCGGGGTACGCGCTCATCGCGACGCCGGGCGCGGCGGTCCAGGCCCCGCCGGCCGGTGCGTAGTGGATGTTCACCGTGGACCAGGTCGTGGGCGCCTGGTAGTAGACGGTCACCGTGGTCGCCGCGCGCGCGGCGGGCAGGTCGGTCAGGAGCAGCAGGGGTACGGCGCAGAGCGCGGCCAGCACCCTGCGGAATATTCGGGACACGAAGCCTCCAACCACCTCGGGGGACGGGCGGTGCTGTGGGGGAAATGCGGGCGTAATCCCGCGTTCACATGACGTGGAAGCTAGCAACTTCTTTCAATATCTGGAAGAGCCTGACGTGTTCTTGCAAAAAGATCCGGCTCCACAACGGATGAAGCCCCGTCGGCAGGCGACGGGGCTCCTGATCTGAAGCGGTCAGCGGGTGGCGGCCGGGGTTCCGGTGGGCCTGTGGATGCTGCGCCGTCAGGCCGCCACCAGCTCGGCCCGGACCGACCGGGAGATCCGCAGCCAGACCACGAACCCCCAGATGACGAACACCGCGTAGACGGCGTACAGGATGGCCGAGGGGTAGTAGCCGAAGTGCAGCAGCTCCGGCACCCCGACCAGGTCCACGGCGATCCAGCACAGCCAGAACTCGACCCAGCCGCGGGCCATCGCGTAGGTCGCCAGCATCGAGCCGACGAAGATCCACGAGTCGGCCAGGTAGTACCACCAGGGCACCGGGAAGCCGGCCCCGATCTCCCGGAACACCACGAAACAGACGGCCACCGCGACCAGCGCCAGCGGAATGAAGATCATCCGCTGGCGCGGGGTGGCCCAGTGCGGGATGACGGCGGCGCCGTGATCCCGCCGCCGGTTACGCCGCCAGGCCCACCAGCCGTAGACGCTGGTGATCAGGAAGAACACCTGCCGGGCGGCCTGACCGTAGAGCGGGGTGCCCTGGTCGTTGCCGACCGCCTGGCCCAGGAAGACGGTGAACAGCAGCAGGTTGCCGACGATCCCGACCGGCCAGGCCCAGTAGTTGCGGCGCAGGCCGAGCAGCGCCGAGCCCAGGCCGAAGACGTTGCCGACGATCTCCCGCCAGTAGATCGACTGCGTGTCGGTCACCTGCCAGCGGGCCTCGTAGAAGGCGGTCAGCAACTGATCTATCCAGGTCACGGCTCATGGTAGGCCGGTCCGGTCCCCGGTCGTGCATAGTGGGCCGGTGAGCGCGCGTCTCTACGTCAAAGGCCGACTGATCGCTGAAGGGCCCGGCACCGAACCGGACGCCGACCCCGGCATGGTGCAGTGGCTCGACCTGCGCGACCCCGGGCCGGCGGACCTGCGGAGCCTGGCCGAGCGGTTCGGGCTGCACCCGCTCGCCGTCGAGGACGCCCTGCAGGAACACGAGCGGCCCAAGGTCGACAAGTATCGCGATCACCTGTTCCTCAACGTGTACGCGGTCGGCTTCGATCCGGCGGACGGGCCCCACAAGATCGAGATCAGCGCTTTCGTGCTGCCGCGGGTGCTGATCACCGTACGCAAGCCTGATCTTGATCTTGATCCGCTGTTGTCCGGATGGGACGAGTCGTCCGGCGTCGACGCCCTGGTGCACCGGCTGCTCGACCTCGTCGTGGACAGCCAGTACCGGATCGCCCAGCGGATCGACGAGGCGATGGACACCGTCGAGGACCGGATGCTCGGCGACGGGCCGGCCCCACGCGACGTCCGGCGGCACGGCTTCGTCCTGCGCCGCGGCCTGGCCACCCTGCGCCGTGCGGTGGCGCCGATGCCCGACGTGGTCCGCGACGTCGCCCGGGAACTCGCCGGGGAGGGCCACCTGCGGCCCTACTACCGGGACGTCGAGGACCACGCCCGGCAGGCCGTCGACCTGATCGAGCACTCCCGGATCCGGATCACCGAACTGCTCGACGACGACCTGGCCGAACAGAGCAACGAACTCAACATCGTCACCCGCAAACTGGCGGCCTGGGCCGCGATCATCGCGGTGCCCACCGCACTGACCGGATACTTCGGACAGAACCTGCCGTATCCCGGCTTCGAGAAGTGGTGGGGATTCCTGCTCAGCAGCGTGCTCATCGTGCTGACGGCCGGCGGTCTGTACCTCTTCCTGAAACGCCGCGGCTGGCTCTGACCGCTCTGTCCACAGGGGCCCCGCGTGGCCGTGCGATCGCGTAACGTCGCCGGCAACCGGGGGAGGGTGAATGCTCGCACTCGTCTTCGGCGCGGTGCGGACCAGAGCCGCGCAGATGCTGACGATTCTCGTGCTGACCATGCTGGCGGCAGCGGTCGCCGCCGCCGGCCCGTGGTATGGGTTCGCCGCCGTCGGTGACGCCGCCGGGGCCTACCTGACCACCGCCCCGGCCGCCCAGCGCACCGTCACGGTCGCCAACCGGGTGGACGTCCGCGACGATCCGCGGGCCCGGCTGGACCGGTTCGTCCAGGAGTCCCGGGCCGGGCTGCCGGCCGGGCTGGCGGACGGCGTCGGCGGCATGCTGTGGCCGGTCAGCACGCGCAGCGGAGCCGCCGCGGTGAGCATGCCGGTGGCCTACCGGGACGGCTTCTGCGACCACGTGCGCATCGAGGGCGCCTGCCCGTCGGCCGATCGCGAGGTCGCGATCACCCGGGAGACCGCCCAGCGGCTCGGCATCGGTGTCGGTGACGTCCTGCCGACCCAGACCACATCCGCCGACGGCCCGCTCGGCCTGCGGGTGGTCGGGCTCTACGCGATCACCGACCCGGCCGGCACGTATTGGAACAACAGCATGTTCCGCGGCGGCGGCGTGCTCGACCCGGGCTTCACCACACCCGCCGTGTTCGCCCACAACGACCTGCGGACCCCCAACATGGCGTACGACGCGGTGGTCCCCGACGCGATGCTGCGCGGCGACGGCGGCCTCGATCTGGCCGCCGAGATCAGTGCCGCCGACCGCCGCCTCGGCAGCTCCCAGCTGCGTCTCACCACCCGGGCCGGGCCGCTCGCCGAGGCCATCGCCCGGGACCGGTTCACCATCCTCAACGGCGTCCTCACCACCGGGGTCCAGCTGCTGATCCTCACCTGGTTCGCGGTCGGCCTCGCCGGGTGGTACACCTCGCGCGACCGCCGGGCCGACGCCGCCCTGCTCAAACTGCGCGGGGTCGGCCGGTTCGGCCGGCTGCGCCTGGCCTGGGGCCAGCACCTGGTCCCGCTGACCGGCGGCGTGCTCCTCGGCGCACCGGCCGGCTACCTGCTGGCCCGGCTGCTGGCCGGCCCGGTCCCGGTCTCCGCCGACCGTGATCTGGCCGTGCTGGCCAGCGCCGCGGCGGTGGCCGCGGTGCTGATCGGCGGCCTGATCGTGCTGGCCGCGGTGGAGACCGTGGTGCTCGGCCGCCCGGTCGCCGTCCTGCTCCGCCCGGCCGGCACCGAGCGTGGCGCCTGGCGGCCCGCCGTCGCCGACCTGCTCCTGCTGGTGGTCGCGGCCGCCGCCATCTACCAGGCCCGTTCCGACGGGCCCGACGACGGCCTCGGCCCGGCCGCGCCCGCCCTGGTCGCGCTGGCGGTCGGCCTGATCCTCGCCCGGCTGCTCGGCCGGGCCGCCGACCGGGGTGGCGGGGCGGCCCTGCGGGCCGGTCGGCTGCGCACCGGCCTGACCGCGTTGCGGTTCTCCCGCGCGCCCGGCACCGACCGGGTGCTCACCCTGCTCGTGGTCGCCGTCGCGCTGTTCCTGACCGCGGCCGGCGGGTGGGGCGCCGAGGCCGAGGCCCGGCGCGAGCGTAGCGGGACCGAGCTCGGCGCCAGCCGGGTGCTGACCGTCGAGGCGGCCAACCGGACCGCGCTGCTGCACGCCGTCCGCGGCGCCGACCCCGGCGGCCGGGAGGCGATGGCCGCCGTGCACAACCGCGACGACGACATCGAGATCCTCGAGGTGGACACCGCCCGGCTCGCCGCGGTCACCGGCTGGCGCCCGGAGTACGGCCCGGCCGGCGCCCTGCCCTCCGCGGTGGCCGCCGACGGGCGGCCGACGGCGCCACCGGTCACCGGCGACCGGCTCACCCTGACCGCGCGCCGTGACGGCCCGGCCGAGCTGGCCCTCGTGCTGCGCCTGCAACACGAGGCCACCGGGCTGCCGGTGACGGTGCCGTTCGGCACCCTGCGCGCCGGTGCGCAGACCGTCTCCGCACCGGTCACCGGCTGCGCCGCCGCCCCCGGCTGCCGGATCGTGCGCTGGGAGCTGACCACCCCACCCGGGCCCGAGGGGCGGGTCGGGGCGCCGCCGGCCGGCACCACGGTCAGCGTGCTCGGCCTCCGGCTCGGCGACACCGGCCCCGCCGTGCTGGACGGTGCGGCACTCGGCGACATCGCCCGCTGGCGGGCCGGCACCGGCGGCGCGGCCCTCGACGTGACCGCCGGCGACGGAGCGCTGCGGATGGCCGCCGACTCCACCAGCGCCGGGCAGGACCAGGTGGGCGTCGAGGCGTGGGCCGCCGACACCCCGCTGCCGCTGCCCGCGCTGCTGGCCGGCGCGCCACCGGCCGACTGGCAGGAGGGCGAGGCGCTGCTGACGGCGTATGGGGAGCCGGCGCCCGTCCAGGTCAGCGCGGTGGTGGCCGCGCTGCCCCGGCTCGGCCGGGCCGGCCTGATCATCGACCTGGACGCGGCCCGCCGGATCGCCGCCGAGACCGATCCCGGCGGGGCGTACCAGGTGTGGCTGGCCGCCGGCGCCCGGCCCGGCATCGTCGCCGACCTCACCGCCGCCGGGCTCACCGTCACCGCCGACGACACCGTCACCGCCCACACCGCCCGGCTCGGCGCCCAGGCCCCGGCGGTCGCCGTCCGGTTCGGGCTGATCGCCGGGACCGCCGCGCTGCTGCTGGCCGCCGCCACCGTCGCGGTCGGCGCCACGGTGGACCGGCGGTCGCTCGCCGAGCAGTTCGCCGCCCTCCGCGACCAGGGCCTGTCCCGCCGGGTCGCGGTCACCACCGGCTGGGCCGGCGCCGCCGCCCTGATCCTGGCCGGCCTGCTCGGCGGCCTCCTCGCCGCGCTGCTGGCGGTGCACGTCACCGGGCGCACCGTGCCACGCTTCGCCGACGGCTGGGCGGTGCTCGACCCACCCGACCCGCTCAACCCCGTGACGACAGTCCTCGCCCTGGTGGCGGCGCTCGCCGTGCTCGGGCTCACCGCGTGGGCCGCCCTGTCGCCGTTGCTGCGCGCGCTGCGGGCCGGGGAGGGCCGCCGATGATCTCGCTGGTGCTCGCCATGGTCTGGACCCGTCGCGGCCAGGCCGTCACCCTCGCCCTGCTCGCCCTGCTGGCGGTGGCCTCCGCGGTCGCCGCGCCGGCCTACCTGATCACCGCCGAGCGGGCCGTCGCCGCCGGGCAGATCGCCACCGCGCCGACCAATGAGCTCAGCCTGGTGCTGCGCCGCACCAACGACGTCATGGACGAGTCGAACAACAGTCCCGGCATCACCTTCCCGGACGTCGGGCGGGTGCTGCTCGACCTGCGTGGATTCACCTACCACCACGCCGCCGAGGTGCCGGCCGTCGGCCTGGAGGAGACCCTCGACTTCCCCACCCGGCTGGTCTTCCGGCAGGAGATCTGCGCCCACCTGACCATCCTCAGCGGGCGCTGCCTGGCCGGCGAGGGCGAGGTCCTGATCGGCGCGGACACCGCCCGGCGCCGCGGACTGTCCGCCGGCGACCCCGTCGTGCTCAGCGCGGCCCGGCAGAACGACGCGACCAACCCACCCACCTGGGCGGCCGAGGGGCAGCCGAAGACGATGACGGTGGCCGGTGTCTACCGGCCGGCCGAGCCCACCGACGCCTACTGGGGACTGCACGGCTACTTCGTCAGAGGCGTCGGCATCAGCTCCGGCGAACCAGCCTTCACCAACGCCGTCACGCTCGACACGATGAGCCGGACCACCACGGTGCTGACCATCGACGGCATCGCCCAGCCCGGCACCATCGACATCGCCCGGCTCGGCGACCTGCGGGCCGACCTGACCCGGCTCGACCAGTCGTCCCGGGAGCTGGAGCAGATCCAGTTCGACAGCGGGATCCCCCGGCTGCTCGACCGGATCGACCAGGGCCGGGCCGCGGCCCGCCTGCTGGTGCCGGTGATGGCGGTGCCGCTGGTGCTGCTCGCCTGCTTCACCATCTACCTGACCGTCGGCTACGGCGCCGAGGGCCGGCAGCGCGAGATGGCCGTCGTCGCGCTGCGCGGCGCCCGCTGGTGGACCCGCTGGTGGCTGGCCACCGGGGAGAGCCTGGCCGCCGTGCTGGCCGGAGCGGTGGCCGGCTGCCTGGCCGGGCAACTGCTGGTCAACGCGATGTCGGCGGCGCTGTTCCCGGGAGTCGGCGCCGAACCCGCGGCCACCTCCCTGCGGTACGCCCCACTCGCCGCGGTGGCCGCCGTGATCGCCGCCGTGCTGGCCCAGCGGCGGCAACTGGTCAGCCCGGTCGCCGCGCTGCTCCGCCGGGCGCCGTCCCGCGACCACCGGCCGATCGCCGTCGGCGAGGCCGTGGTGGTGGTGCTCGCGGTGGTCACCGGGGTCCAGTTCACCATCTCCGGCGAGCCGCTCACCGGCGTCGGGCTGTTCGCCCCCGCGCTGATCGTGCTGGCCCTGGCCCTGCTCGCCGCGCGGGTGCTGCTGCCCGGAGTGAGCCGGATGGCGGTGCGGGCCCTCAGCCGTGGCCGTCTCGGCCCGGCCCTGGCCGGTCTGCAGCTGTCCCGCCGGCCCGGCGCCGGGCGGCTGTTCGCGCTGCTGGTCGCCACCGCCGCGGTCTCCGGGTACGCGATCGGCGCGGTGGACACCGCCGGCCGGGGCCGGGCCGTGGAGGCCCGGCTCGGTCTCGGCGCCGACCGGGTGGTCACCGTCCAATCGGTCACCCGGCACACCCTGCTCGGCGCCGTCCGGGCCGTCGACCCGGACGGCGCCTACGCGATGGCCGTGATCCCGCTGCCCGGCGGCAGCATCTCGGTGCCCGGCCTGGCCGTCGACACCGGACGGCTGAACGCCGTCGCGTCCTGGCCCGACGGCGCCCCGGACCAGGACACCGTGCACCGGCTGCTGGCCCCGGCGGCGCCCGAACCGCCACTGCTCGCCGACTCGGACATCCGGATCGGCGCCACCACCACGACCACCGGCGAGATGCGGATGATCGTCTCGGTGTCGTCGCTGGCCGGGCTCGGCGACGCCCTGGTCGAGATGGGGGACCTCCGGCCGGGCCGGCACGACTACTACCAGCGGACCGCGGTCTGCGAGCAGGGCTGCCGGATCAACGGCATCCGGATATCCGGCGCGGGCACCGCCTCCGGCACCACCGGGCAGATCGTCCTGCACGAGCTGAACAGCACGGTTCCGGTGCCGTTCACCGACCCGGCGCGATGGCGGGCCGCCGGTCCCGGCCGGCTCTCGGCGTCAGCGGACGGGCTGCGCGCCGACGTCGAGGTCTCCGCCAGCGTCTCCGAGGTGGTCTGGATCCAGCCGGCCGTCTCCCCGTACCCACTGCCGATGGCGTACGCCGGGCAGCCACCCGCCGACCCGGTGATCACCGGGGTGGGGCCCGGGGCGGTCCCACTCACCCCCGTCGTCACCCTGCCCGCGGTGCCCGCCGCCGGCCGGCAGGCCGCCCTCGTCGACCTGGACCACCTGGACCGGCTCGCCGTCGACCCGAAACCGGTCACCGGCCCCCAGGTCTGGCTCGGCCCCGGCGCTCCGGCCGACATCACCGACCGGCTCGCCGCCCAGGGCCTGGTGATCGTCACGGACACCACGGCCGCCGAGGTCCGGGCCGGGCTCGACCAGCAGGGCCCGGCCATCGCCCTCCGCTTCCACCTGCTCGCGGCGGTGCTCGCCGCGCTGCTGGGGGCCGGCGCGCTCGTCCTCACCGTGACCGTCGACCGGAACCGGCGCACCGAGGACCTGACCGCGCTGCGGGTCCAGGGCCTGCGCCCCGGCCCGGCCGGCCAGGCCACCCTGTGGACATATCCGGTCCTGGTGGTGATCGCCACCGCGGTCGGCCTGCTGGTGGCGGCCGGGGCCTGGTGGCTCACCGGGTGGGGGATGCCGCTGGCCGGCCTCAGCCCACCCGACCTGCCTTTGCCGGCCTGGCCGGGCGTGCCGGCGCTGCTGGCGGCGGGCGGCGGGGTGCTGGCGGTCGAGCTGCTCGTCGCCTTCCTGGGCGGCCGTGACCTGCGCCGCCGGATCGAGCAGTGATGACCAGGGCATCCGCCGGATCCGATGGTGGATCGCGGGCGGTGGAACGGGACCGGGCGGTGACGGGGCGATGCGCGGGCGGTGGGCCGGGACCGGGCTGTGGGCCGGGATCGGGCTGTGGGACGGGACCGGGCGGTGACGGGCGATGGGTCGGGACCGGGCTGTGGGACGGGACCGGGCGGTGACGGGCGATGGGTCGGGACCGGGCGGTGGCAGGGGCGATGCTCGGGCGGGGCCGGGAAGGAGCGGTGAGGCGTGATGGGAGTCCGGGGCGACAGGGAAGGGGAGGCTGTGCGGACGTTGGCGGTGGAAGGGGCTGAGTTCGGGTACGGCGAGGGCCCGGCCGTCCTGAGCGGGGTCAGCGTCACGGCCCGGGCGGGGGAGGTGCTCGCCGTCACCGGGACCTCGGGAGCGGGGAAGACCACGCTGCTCAACGCCATGGCGGGGCTGCTCGGGGCGCGAGCCGGCACGGTCGCCGTGGACGGGGTGCCGCTGGACGGGCGGGACCACGCGGTGTCGCTCGGGGTGGTGCTGATCCCGCAGGACAACGGGCTGGCCGCGATCCTGACCGCGGCGGAGAACGTGGCCGTCGCCGTGATCGCCGTCGGCGGGTCGCCCGCGGACGCGCGACGGCGCACCGCCGAGTCGCTGGAGGTGCTCGGGCTGTCCGGGCAGGCGAATCAGCTGGTCGACGAGCTGTCCGGCGGGCAGCAGCAGCGGACCGCGCTGGCCCGTGGGCTGGCCCTGCACGGTGACGTGGTGCTTGCCGACGAGGTGACCAGCGAACTCGACGCGGCCAACCGGCAGCGGGTGCTCGACCTGCTGCGGGCCGAGGCGGCGCGGGGGGCGGCGGTGGTCTTCGCCACCCACGACCCGGAGGCGGCGGCCGCCTGCGATCGCGAACTCCACCTGTCCGACGGCGTCGCGTCATGGGCCCGCCCCTGACCTGCCGGAGGAGTGCGAGCGGGGCGGGGGGCGTACACACGAAGGGGTTGGGGGTTGGTCCTTGCGGGGGAATCTCAGACCGGGGTCTCGTGGCCGGACGGCTGGAGGGTGACCTCGCCGTCGATGTGCTGGACGGTGAAGAGGGTGCCGGGCGGGTAGGAGCCGAGCACCTCGGGGGGCAGCTGGACCGTTCCGTCGCCGGCGACCACCGCGAAGTCCTGGCCGTCCCGGCCCTCCGCGCCGACCCGGCCGTCGCGGATGGTGACCGCCCGGCCCAGGCGGGCGCCGACCTCGTTGTCGTGGGTGACGACGACGATCGTGGTCTGGCGTTCGGCGTTGACCGTCTCCATGGCGTCCAGGACCTCGTCGCGGCCGGCCGTGTCCAGGCGGCTGGTCGGCTCGTCGACCAGGAGCAGACCGGGGCCGGTGGCGATGCCGACGGCCAGGGCGGCGCGCTGCCGGCCGCCGGGAGTGAGGTCGGCGAGCCGGCGGCGGCCCTGACCGGGCAGCCCGACGAGGTCGAGAATGCGGTCCGGGTCGTCCAGTTCGATGCCGCGGGTGTGCGCGGCCCGGCGCTGGGCCAGCCAGATGTTGCGGTGCAGGGTGGCGTACGGCAGCAGGTTGCGGGCCGCGCCCTGCAGGACGACGCCGATCTCGGTGCCGCGCAGCCGGGAGATCTCGCCGTCGGAGAGCTTGCCCATGTCGTAGGTGCCGATGTTGATCCGCCCGGCGGACGGGCGCATCAGGCCGGAGAGCAGGGCGATCAGGGTGGACTTGCCGGAGCCGGACGGGCCGACCAGGGCCAGCGTCTCGCCGGGGGCGATGGACAGGTCGACGCCGGCGAGCGCGACGACGTCACCAGCCTCGGCGCGATAGATGTGCACCACTCGGCGGCAGGCGACGGCGAGTCCGTTCATGTGGCCAAGCTAACCGAGCGGGACCGGCGTAGCGACCCCGCCGCGCGCCTCTTATCGTGTGGGCGTGCGTGACATCGCCGTTTTCACCGGATCTGCCCATCCTGAACTCGCCAAGGAGATCTGCGAGCACCTCGGTGTACCGCTGATGCCGACCCGGATCGACAGGTTCGCCAACGACTGCATCGAGGTGCAGTTGCAGGGGAACTGCCGGGAACGTGACGTCTTCCTGATCCAGCCGATGGTCCCCCCGACCCAGGAACACCTGGCCGAACTGTTGTTCATGCTCGACGCGGCGCGGGGCGCGTCGGCGGGCCGGATCACCGTGGTGCTGCCGCACTACGCCTACGCCCGCAGTGACAAGAAGGACGCCCCGCGAATCTCGATAGGCGGCCGCCTGGTCGCCGACCTGCTGACCACCGCCGGCGCGGACCGGGTGCTGGCGATGACGTTGCACTCGCCGCAGGTGCACGGCTTCTTCAACATCCCGGTCGATCACCTGCACGCGCTGCGGGAGCTGGCCAACCACTTCCGGGGGTACGACCTGAGCAACACCGTCGTGGTCTCCCCGGACCTGGGCAACGCGAAGGAGGCGGCGGCGTTCGCCCGGATGCTCGGGGTCGAGGTGGCGGCCGGGGCCAAGCAGCGGTACGCCGACGACAAGGTGGTGATCAGCTCGGTGATCGGTGAGGTCGCCGACCGGGACGTGATCGTGCTGGACGACGAGATCGCCAAGGGCAGCACGGTGTTCGAGCTGCTGGCCCGGCTGCGGGAGCGCAACGTGCGCAGTGTCCGGGTGGCGTGCACCCACGGCCTGTTCACCAACGACGCGATCCGGCGGCTCTCCGCGGAGAAGGAGATCGAGGAGATCGTCTGTACGAACACGGTGCCGATCCCGGCGGAGAAGGCGACCGACAAGCTGACCGTGATCTCGGTGGCTCCGGCGCTGGCCGAGGCGATCCGCCGGATCCACAACGGCGAGTCGGTGAGTGCGTTGTTCGCCTGACCAATTCCGGCAAATCGGCCGCACGGCGAGCGGCAAACACGAATCATGTTGCTCATGGGTGTCATGGCTTACCCCCTCCGGTACGCGCTCGCCGACCTGGCCCTCGCGCTCAGCCGCGCTGCGGCCGACCCGGCCGAGGTGCGCTCCACGGCCGCCCGCGCCGCCGCCGACATGATCGGTGACGGCGCGGGCGTGCAACTGCTCCGCGACGACGGGCGGTACGAGGAGATCTCGTACCACCATGTCGACGACGAACGTTCGGAACAGCTGGCCCGGGCACTGTCCCGGGCCGGCCAGGCCCCGGACAACGAGTACTCGACCACCCTGGCCGCGAGCCGTCGCCCGATCGTGCTGGCCGGTGAGTCCGCGGCCGAGCTGGCGACACCCGAGGCGGCGATCACCGCGGCGGTGCTGTGCCCGGTGATCGTGGACAACACGTACACCGGGTACCTGATCCTGACCCGGCACACCGAGGACGCCTTCTACTCCACCCCGGAGGTGGAGCTGGCCCGGGACATCGCCGGTGAGCTGTCGCTGGCGGTGAGTTCGGCCCGCGCCCAGGAGCGGCTGCGGGTGGCCGAGGAACGCTACCGCCGGGTGCTGGAGACCATCCCGGAGGGTGTGCTGCAGCTCGACCCGAACGGGGTGGCGACCTACGCCAACGAGCCGATCGGTGTGGTGCTCGGGATGCCCCGGGCCGAGCTGATCGGGGTGTCGCTGCGCGGCTTCCTGGACAACGTGGGCCAGAAGGAGCTGGACCGGCGGATCGCCGAGTGCAAGACCGGGCGGTCCACGGTCGGTGCGACCCGGCTGATGCGGGCGGACGGGTCCCGGCGCAGTGTGCGGATCAGCATGATGCCGGTGCAGGACGAGACGCACGAGTTCGTCGGCGTGCTCTGCATGATCACCGACACCACCGACCACATCGACGCCCGTGGTCTGAAGCGCCAGCTCGACCACCTGCGCCGGCTGGACAGCCTGGGCCAGCTGATCGGTGGCCTGTCGCACGACTTCAACAACCTGATGACGGTGGTGGCCGGTTCGGCGGACATGATCCTGTCCACCGCCGAGGAGTCGTCGCCGCACCACCAGCTGGCCAAGGACATCCTGGACGCGGTCGGGACCGGGCGTACGCTCACCCACCAGCTGCTGGCGTTCGGCCGCAGCGAGGGCAACCGCCCCGAGGTGATCCCGATCCCGGACCTGCTCACCGACGTGCAGGCGCTGTTCAGCCGGACGCTCGGCGAGCACATCGGACTGGATCTGGCGTTCGGCCCGGACGTGTGGCCGGTGAAGGCCGAGCGCGGCCCGCTGGAGCAGGCGCTGGTCAACCTGGCCGCGAACGCCCGGGACGCGATGCTGCACGGCGGCATGGTCCGGGTGGCCGCCACCAACGAGGTGATCGAGCCGGGTCAGCTGGCCGCCGAGAACGCGCCGGCCGGCAAGCTGGTGCACCTGGTGGTCACCGACACCGGTGTGGGCATGGAGGACGAGGTGCGCCGGCGCGCGCTGGAGCCGTTCTTCACCACCCGCCCGACCGCGGCCGGGCTGGGCCTGGCCACCACCGCCGGGATCGTGCAGAACCTGGGCGGGCACATCGAGCTGGAGTCGCAGCCGCGGATGGGCACCACGGTGCACATCTACCTGCCGGCGGCCGAGCAGAAGACCGGCACCGCGGGTGAGGGCCAGAAGAAGAACGCGGTGATCGGCCGGGTGCTGATCGTCGAGGACCAGCCGGACGTGGCCCAGCTGGTGCGGCGGCTGATCGAGCCGGCCGGGTACGAGATCGCGGTGGCCACCGACGCGCTGATGGCGGTGACCCAGGTGGCCTCGGGCGCTCGCCCGGACCTGCTGATCACCGATGTGGTGATGCCGACGATGACCGGGCCGGAGCTGGCCGGGGCGTTGCGTACCCACCAGCCGGACCTGCCGGTTCTCTACATGTCGGGGTACACGGCGGCGTCGCTCGGCCCGCAGCTGCACCTGGACGAGAACAGCATGCTGCTGGAGAAGCCGTTCACCAGGTCGACGCTGTTGGGCGCGATTAGATCCCTGTGTGGTCCACAACCGCCAGTGTCAGGAAGATGACCGCTACTTGCCGAAATTTCGGGCAAAGGCCAGTATTTCGGGGTGGCTGAGGACCAAGTCGTCGGGAACTCGTACCGCATGATCCGCCCGAT
Organism: Actinoplanes sp. G11-F43; assembly: GCF_050589265.1. NCBI lineage: Bacteria > Bacillati > Actinomycetota > Actinomycetes > Micromonosporales > Micromonosporaceae > Actinoplanes > Actinoplanes sp. G11-F43. The sequence continues at coordinate 4,490 of NZ_JBNZCE010000017.1, read as the reverse complement.
CGGGCAGGGCGCGACGGGCACCGTCTGGCGTGGAGAGGATCGTTCCACCGGTGAACCCGTGGCGATCAAGCTTCTGCACGACAGTCTGCTCCGTCAGCCCCGCCTGGTCACCAGGTTCGTCCAGGAACGCACCATCCTGCTGATACTCCGCCACCCCAACGTGGTCCGGGTCCGGGACCTGTTCAGCGCCGGCGAGACCCTGGGCCTGGTGATGGACCTGGTGGACGGCGGCAGTCTGCGCGACCACCTGCACCGCGACCGGACGTTCGCCCCGGCCGAGGCGGCCCGGCTGGCCGCGCAGATCGCCGCCGCGCTGGCCGAGGCACACGAGCTGGGCATCATCCACCGGGACCTGAAACCGGACAACGTGCTGCTGGACCGGGACGGCCAGACCCGGCTCACCGACTTCGGCATCGCCCGGATCCTCAACCTGCCGAGCATGACGACACCGAACGCGGTGGTCGGCACCCCGCACTACATGGCGCCGGAGGCGTTCCACGGCACCACCCCGAGCGCGGCCACCGACGTGTACGCCCTCGGGGTCCTGCTGTACGAGCTGGTGTGCGGGCATCCGCCGTACCGCAGCGACTCGATCCCCGAGCTGATGCGCCTGCACGCCGAGGGCGATCCGGAGCGCCGGCCGGGCATCCCGGGACCGCTCTGGCGGCTGATCACCGCCTGTCTGTCCGGCAGGCCGCGGTCCCGTCCGAGCGCCGCGGAGCTGGCCGCCGACCTGGCCGCCCTGGCCGCCGACCTGGGCCCGATCCCGGCACTGCCGCCGGCCGTCTCCCTGGAGGAGAAACCGCAGGACCAACCCGCGCCGGTACGCCGGAGGAAGGCGATCCCCCGGCCCCGAAACGACGCGCCGCCCGCCCGCTGGGCCCGCCCCGGCGCCCTGGCCGCGCTCGTCGCCGGAACCGTCCTGGTCACCGGGGTGGCGACGACCGCCTGGCACATGGGCCGCGCGGACGGCGAGGGCCGGTCGGTGGCGACGGCCCCCAGCACGGCGGTGGTCCCGTCGCCGTCGGCCACCACGGTCGCCCGCCGTCCGGTGGCGGGCCCGGCGACGGCTCCGGCGGCCGATCCGGTGGCCGGCCCGGCGAGATCCCCGAGCAAGGCCGCCCGCAACGTCGCCCTTCCCGCGCCCCGGGCGTCCACCAAGCCCGCTTCGGTACGGTCGAAGCGCACCCCCGCCCGCCGCCCGGCCGTGACCAGATCCCCGCAGCCGGAGGGGAAGAGCCGCGGCCCGTGGCAGTGCCGGCAGAGCCTGGTCCTCGACCTGGCCGGGCGCTCGCCGCTGGGCCCCCGCCCATGTCACCAGACCGGCCGGGACATCCGTTTCCAGGGCTCGCTGACGGCGCCCGCCGGGGGCCGGGCCCGGATCGAGGTGACGTTGCGGGACAGCCGCACCGGGCGGACCGTGGCCGGGCCCACCACCTGCACCGACCTGAGTTTCACCAGGCAGCGGATCACCCGGGGGTGCGGTCCGGGTGGGGCCAGCCCGCGCCGGGGCCGTAGTTACATGGTGGTGATGTCGTACCGCTACGTCCGTGACGGCCGGACCACCACGAGCATCACCAGGGGCAATCCCTTCACGTGGTGAGCCTTCGGTGAATACAGAACGGGCGAGGCGCCGAAGCACCTCGCCCGTTCCACCGGGGGTGGGTGAAGTCAGGAGTTCCGCAGGGACTCGGCCATCCGGCGTACGAAATCGGGGTCGTCCTCCGGGCCGGCCGGCCGGACCGGCGCGGCCACCGTGACGGACCGCGGCGCTCGCCCGGCCCGGAACCAGGCGACCGCGCCGAAGATCGGGCAGAGCAGGATGAGCACGGCCCACGCGCCCCGCGGGAACGACCGCAGACGCGACCGCTCGGTGGCGAGGCAGTCGATCAGCGCGACCACCGCGAACGCGACGACGACCAGGAAGAGCAGCGTGTTCACTCGGGCCATGGGAAGAAGGATGGCGACCGTGGGCGGCGGATTCGGGTCCACCCACGGTGCCGGACGGTTGCCGCTCACACGGCGCCGCTGAACGCGGGCGGGTAGCCGCCGGAGCAACCGGCGCCGTTCGGGTGGTACGAGTTCTGCGGCGGGACGATGGTCAGGCCGTTGAGGTACGGCGACCGCGCGCACACCCCCGCTGTCGCCGAGTGGCGTCCGTCGATGCGGCGCGTACCGGAGAGGTTCAGGGGATCCTCAGCGATCATCCAGATCCGCGAGCTAGCGTTCGATCATGCAAGAGAGCCGCGCCCGCCGTGTCGTCGCCCGTCTGCGTGAGCGCAACGTGTTCGCCCACCTCAAACTCCCCAGCGCCGGCCGCTCCGGTTATGCCGTCCGCGTCGTCCTGCCGGACGGCCGCGAGGCCAGCTGGGGCGACGACGGCTCGGCCGCCCTCAAAGCCCAGGTGATGCGCGACGGCGTGCTCGTCGGCTTCGTCGACTCCATCCCCGGCTCCGAGGACTTCACCGACGAGCAGGTGGTCGACGCCATCGCCGCCGCCGACTACGACCGGCCCATCGGCCGCTCCCGGCCGGCCACCGGGCAGCGGCGGCCGGTGCCCCCACCGCCGCCGCCCAGCCTGGCCCAGCGCCTGCGCAACCTGGGTTCTGCCTCGTGAGTCACGCGATTCGCGAGACGGAACCTATCGGGTCAACAGTTCCCGCAGCGCCGCGCTGATCTCCGCCGGAGCCTCCTCGGCCATGAAATGCCCGCAGGCCACCGTGCGGTGCGTCAGATCCGCCGCCCACGGCCGCCACAGCGCCGCCGCGTCGAACCCGAGCGCCGCACCCCAGTCCTGCTGCACCACACTCACCGGCATCGTCAGACGGCGCCCGGCGGCCCGGTCCGCCTCGTCATGCTCCATGTCGACCCCCGCCGTCGCCCGGTAGTCGGCCACGATCGACGGCACCGCCTCCCGGGACGCCCGCAGATATTCGGCCCGCACCTCCGCCGGGATCGCCGCCGGATCCCGCGTCCACGCGTCCAGGAAGAAGCCGAAGAACTCGTCGGCGGTCGCCGCGATCATCCGCTCCGGCAGACCCGGCGGCTGCGCCATCAGGAACAGGTGGAACCCCACCGCCGCGCTCCGCCCGCGCAGCACCTCCCACGAGTCCAGCGTCGGCAGCACATCCAGCGACGCCACGTGGGTGACCGCCTCCGGACGATCCAGGCCGGCCCGGATCGCCACGTGCGCGCCCCGGTCGTGCCCGGCCACCGCGAACCGGTCGTGCCCCAGCGCCCGGGCCAGCGCCACCACGTCGGCGGCCATCACCCGCTTCGCGTAGGCGGCACCGGACGGATCGGCCGGCTTGTCACTGTCGCCGTAACCGCGCAGGTCCGGGCAGATCACCGTGTGATCGGCGGCCAGGTCGGCGGCCACGTGCCGCCACATCAGGTGGGTCTGCGGGAAACCGTGCAACAGCACCACCGGGCTTCCGCTGCCGGCCACCGCCACGTTCAATGCCACGTCGCCGGTGACCCGTACCCGCTGATATTCGAAGTCCTTGATCTTCATGAGCCGAGCGTGCGCCCGGCCGGTCAGTGCCCGGTCAGCAGTGGATCAGTGGATGGTTGGATCGGTGACGTGACCAGCGTGAGCTTCGGTGTGCTCGGGCCCGTCACGGCACACGGCCCGGCCGGCGAGATCCCGATCCGCGGCGCCCGGCAGCGTGCCGTGCTGGCCCGGCTGCTCGTCGCCCGGGGCCGGGTGGTCCCGGTCGACCGGCTGGTCACCGACCTGTGGGAACGTCCCCCGGACGGCGCGATCGGCGCACTCCGCACCTTCGTCGGAGATCTCCGGCGGTCCCTGGAACCGGACCGTCCGCCGCGCCAGGCAGGCGCGTTACTGGTGACCAGGCCGCCTGGGTACGCCCTACTCGCCGATGACGTTGACGCGCTGGCCTTCGAGACGGCTGTCGGCGCCGCCCGTGACCTGCCGCCCGATGCGGCCCTGCGCTGCCTGGACGGGGCCCTGGGGCGGTGGCGCGGGCCCGCCTATCCGGAATGGGCCGGTGCCGCCTGGGCTCGCGCCGAGATCGACCGCCTCGACGAACTGCGGCTGCTCGCTGTCGAACGGCGGGCCGAAGCCCTGCTCGCCCTCGGCCGGGCCGGTGAGGCCGTCACCGGGCTGCGGGCGCACGTCACCGGGCATCCGCTGCGGGAGGAGGGGTGGCGGCTGCTCGCGCTCGGTCTCTACCGGTCGGCCCGGCAGGCCGACGCGCTCGCGGCTCTCCGGGAAGCTCGTGCGCTGCTCGCGGGGGAGCTGGGGCTGGATCCGGGGCCGGCTCTGCGGCGGCTGGAGGCCGGCATCCTGGCCCAGTCCGCCGACCTCGACCGGCATGAGGCCGCCTCTCCTGCCGTCCCCTCCGCGTCACCCGCCTCCCACCTTTCCCCCGCCTCCGACCTTTCCCCCGCCTCCGACCTTTCCCCCGCCTCCGACCTTTCCCCCGCCTCCGACCTTTCCCCCGCCTCCGACCTTTCCCCCGCCTCCG